>CACDQQ010000029.1 GCA_902555065.1 uncultured Pelagibacteraceae bacterium | reverse complement strand
AAACTTTTTAGAATTTCTAAAGGTAATTGTTTTTCACCTAAAAATAAACCAATCATTTGTTTTCTGGAAACGCAATTGGACGTTTTTTATCAGAATTTAAAAAATCAATAATGATTTTTACATTTTTGTTATTTTTTATACTTTCATCAATTAAATCTATATTTGTTCGAAAATTTTTAGTTTTGAATGCAATATCATAAAAGTTTTGTAAAAATTTAATATCTTGATTAGGAAAATTTGCCCTTCTTAAACCTATTAAGTTTAATCCCATTAGGCTATTTCTATTTCCCATAGATAAACCGAAAGGAATAACATCACTGTCTACGCCAGTCATTCCTCCTATCATTGAAAGTTGACCTATTCTAGAAAATTGATGTATTGCGCAACTTCCTCCAATTATTGCTCTATCCTCTATTGTAACATGTCCTGCTATTTGTACATTATTAGCAATTACAATGTTATTTTTAATATTACAATCATGAGCAATATGGCAATAAACCATAATCAAATTATTATTGCCAATCTTGGTGACTGTTCCTCCATGAGCAGTACCTGGATTTATATTTACATACTCTCTAATTTTATTATTATCTCCGATTATTATAGAATTTTTTTCTCCTTTATATTTAAGATCTTGAGGCGGTGTACCTATTGATACAAATGGAAAAATTTCATTATTATTTCCAATTTTAGTATTGCCTGTAATATTTATGTGAGAATGTAGTTTAGAATTTTCACCAATTTCAACATTATCACCTATAATACAATAGGGTCCCACATCGACATTAGAAGATAATTTTGAATTTTTGCTGATTAAAGCAGTTGGATGTATCACAATAAATAAATATCAAATTAAGATATAAATACTTATCAATAATTACTACTAATTATTTCTTTCTATCAACTATAGTTGCTGCCCATTGTGCGTCAGCCATTAAATTTCCGTCAACAAAAGCTTGACCTTTATACTTCCACACTCGACCATGAGATCTTATTGCTTCTATATTTAGTTCTAGTTTACAATTGGGTATTACTGGATTTCTAAATCTTGCCTTGTCAACCGTCATTAAAAATACCAATTTATTTTCATATGTCTTCTTATCTATGCCAGCAGCAGTAAGGGCTGCAGCTGCTTGACCAAACGCTTCAACAATAAGAACGCCTGGCATAACAGGTTCTCCTGGAAAATGACCCTGAACAAAAAAACTATCTTTCTCTACATTAACAATTGCAGTTGCGGAATGAAGTTTTCTTATATTTATAAGCTCCTCCAATAATAGCATTGGTTCTCTATGTGGAAGCAAGTTTTTAATTTGTTCTTTATTTAATTTTTCTAGCATTTATTTATTATCTTTCAAAAAATTTCTAATATTCTTTGCAGGATATCCCATGACTCTTGAATTGTCTGGTATATTTTTTACTACACCGCTGCCACCTCCTATTTGAACATTATTACCAATAATCAAATGTCCTGATATACCAGCCTGTCCTCCAATTGAAACATTGTTACCAATAATTGAGCTTCCTGCAAATCCCACTTGAGCGGTAATTATACAATTTTTTCCAATTTTTACATTATGCGCTATGTGAACTTGATTATCAATAAATGTATTACTTCCTATAACAGTATTTGATAATGATCCACGATCAATTGTATTATTTGATCCTATTTCAACATTGTCCCCAATAATTACTATCCCTATATGCGGATATCTAAAATTTTTTATTGTATCAGGAAAAAAACCAAAACCTTTTTTTCCAATAATTGCACCATCTAATATTCTTACGTTTTTTCCAATCAAAGAATTTTTTATTAATGTATTATTACCTATTATGCAATTTTCACCAATTACAACATTTGATTCAATTATTGCGTTATGTCCTACAATAGAATTTTTTCCTATTTTAACATTTTTTCCAATTAAAACATTTTGTCCAAATTTAATTTTTTTGTATTTTTTTTTTATTGGTTTTGAAATATTCTCATCCATTGAGTCATTTAATGATTCTGGATAAAATAATTCTGTAACCTTGGCAAT
>CACDQQ010000028.1 GCA_902555065.1 uncultured Pelagibacteraceae bacterium | reverse complement strand
ATCTTTTAAAGCTTTTATTAGTTATTCTGCCATTAATCAAAATTATAGGTATTTTTTTTAAATATAATCTTTCATACATATTTGGCCAAATTTCAGAATCTACAAAAATTGCAATTTTAGGTTTCCATTTTTTTAGAAAATTATTGCAAATAAATCCTATATCAAAAGGATAATAAGCATGGGTAGTTTTTTTAAAATTTTGTCTTTTAATAATTGAAGCTGAACTTGTTGTACTTGATGTGAGTAAAATTTTTTTTATTTTTTTATTACCCTCAAATTTTTTTATTATAGGTAAAATAGTCATTATTTCCCCAACACTTGCCCCATGAAACCATATAGTTTGAATATTATTTTTTTTATCATTCAATGAATATTTTTCTAAAAATCTATTTTTTTCCTCTTTTCCAGAGATTAATCTTATTAAAATTATTAATGGGGAAAGTATTAAAAATATTATTCCTAAGATATTATAAAGGAAGATCATTAATTATTTTTGATTTGTCTATCGTAAAAATTTTTATAAAGTGATGAATTTTTTAGGAGTTCTGCGTGTTTCCCAAAACTATGCACAGAGCCTTTATCAATTACATAAATATTTTCTGAATTAAGTATTGTTGATAGTCTGTGAGCAATTACAACAGTTGTTTTATTTTTTGTCAGTTCTTCCAAGGCTTTTTGTATCTTCTCTTCTGTTTCAGAATCCAGTGAGGATGTCGCTTCATCTAATAAAATTATTTTACTGTCTTTTAAAAGAGCTCTTGCTATAGATAATCGTTGCTTTTCTCCACCTGATAATTTCACTCCATTTTCTCCTATAAATGTGTCGAATTTGCTCTCTAATTTTTCAATGAAGTCTGTGCTCATAGAAATTTTTGCAGCTTTGTAAACTTCTTCATCAGTAGCTGAAGGTTTTGCATATTTAATATTATTAAAAACTGTATCATCAAATAGAGTAGTATTTTGATCTACAATTGATATTTCTTTTCTCAATGAAGCAAGATTTACTTCTTTGACATTTTGGTTATCTATCGATATTTCACCTTCATTTGCCTCATAAATTCTGGGTATTAAGTTTAATATCGTCGATTTTCCAGAACCACTATGACCAACTAAAGCTGTCATTTTTTTTCCAACAATATCCATATTAATTTTTTTCAATACAATATTTTTTGTATTGGAACTATATTTGAAACTTAAATCTTTTATTTTAATCGAAGCATTATCAATTTTTAAGTGATTGCCACTTTCGTTTTTTGATATTTTGTTTTTTTGATCAATGATTGGTATAATTCTTTTAGCTGCTGATAAACCTTGGCCAAAAGCTATATTCACTGTAGCCAGCGACTTAACTGGTTGATAAGCTAACATCATTGCAGCTAGAAATGAAAAAAAATTGTTAATACTTAATTGGCCACTCATAATCATTTTCCCAGAGAAAAAAATAAGAATAGCAATCATAATTCCAGTTAATATTTCCATAATAGGAGTAGATCTTATAAAAACTGTAAGAATTTTAATTGATTTTTCTTTTAAATCATTGACAAATTTTTCAGATCTTTCATTTTCATAATTTTCTCTTTGAAAAATTTTTATTATCTTATGATTTTTAAATAAATCGACTAAATACTTATTCAAATCCCCTGATTTCTCTTGTGCTTCGGTGGTAACTTTTTTAATTCTTTTTCCTAATTTTTTTGCTGTAAATGTTGCAATTGGTATCATTATAATTGCAATTAAAGATAGTTTCCAATTTTGAAAAAACATTACAAGTAATAACCCAATCAATGTAAGTCCATCTTTGAATAAATTTAAAATCGCATTACTCAACATTGCTGTAATTTGATTTACATCAAAATTTAAATTTGAAATATATTTACCAGTGTGTTTATCTTCAATCATTTCAGTGTCAGCTTTGATAAAAGATGACAACATATCAATTTGAATATTTTTTTTTACTTCTTCAGATGTTCTTATCATTAAAACTTTTGCTATATATAGAGAAACTCCTTTAGTTGAAAATGCAATTATAATTAATATTGGAATTACTAAAATTAAACTTTGATCTTTATTTAAAAAAATTTTCTCAATCGCAGGATCTAGTAGCCAAGCAGTAGCTGAAGTACTACCCGCTACAAGTATTGAAAAAATAAGAGCAAAAATAATTTTTC
>CACDQQ010000027.1 GCA_902555065.1 uncultured Pelagibacteraceae bacterium | reverse complement strand
GTATTAGGTAAAAAACCACCAGATGATATTATTGTAAGAGAATAATTATAAGCATCATAAGATCTTATATTTACTAATTTTAACATTAAAAATATTAAAATTGTCATAAATAAGTAGATAACTATTATTTTAAAAACTTGTTTAAATATTTCTGAAGAATTTAAAGAGATATAATTTGTCAAAGATCTTTTTAAATTTTCATCAAATATATCTATAAGTAATAGTATTGAAAATAAAAAATATAAACCGCCAATCCATTGTGAGCTAGATCTCCACAAAATTAATGTTTGATCTAATTTATTCAAATCATTAAAAATCGTAAAACCTGTAGAAGTAAAACCAGAAATAGCCTCGAAATAACAGTTAATTAAACTTAAACTATCTATATTAAAGTAATAAGGTAAAGATATTGCTGGAGGCAAGATTAGATAACCAGTTAAAACAATTAGAATTCTTTCAAACAAGTTAATTTTCTCATATTTATATTTTTTAAATACAATAAGAAAAAGTCCAACTATCAGGGTTATTGAACATGTAAAAATATAACTACTAAGATTATTTAAAAGATTAAAATAATAAGAATAAATAATATTAAAAAATGAGAAAAAACTTATAATAAGAAAAAAAATGCCAAAATATTTTAGGCTGAAAATATTCATTTACTAGATAGAACTAATTCTAAATAAATTTTCCACTAAAGGTAATTGGTCTCTTTTAGCTAACAATACTACTGTATCATCTTTCTGAAATATGTATTTAGATGAAGGAAGTATAAACTTATTGTCTCTTAAAATTGCACCCACTCGAATTTCATCAGGTAAATCTGCATTTTTTAACTCTTTATTTACTAATTCAGATGATTCTAAAATGTCAGCTTCAATGACTTCGTATTCACCGTTTAAAATTGTGTAAGCATTCTCAATTGTACCTTTATGAACATGTTTCAATATACTAGAAACTGTACTCATTCTAGGATCAATTAAGTCGTCAATTTTTAAAGATGATTGTAATAGTGAATAATTGGGTTTATTAACTAAAGCCATAGTTCTTTTATCTTTCGAGAATTTCTCAACAAGAACGCTTACCATTAGATTATCTTCATCGTCGTTTGTTAAAGCTAATACAGTTTCAACTTCATCTAAATTAGCTTCATTTAATACATCTTCATCTAATCCATTTCCATTTATTACAATTGTATCATTTAAATAATTTGCAATATATTCAGCTCTATTCTTATCTTTCTCAATAATTTTTACTCTGGCTTCTTCAAAATTGTTTTCTATATTTGAGGCAAGATTAAATCCAATATTGCCACCACCGATAATAAGTATCTTATTTGCAATTTTTTCATTATGTCCAAAGACTTTAAGAGTCTCTTCCATTTGATTTGAGTTTACAATAACATAAGCTTTATCATTATGTTGGAGTTTATCGTCTTTCTTTAATATTTTAAAACTTTCTTTTCTGATAACACCTAATATATATGCATTTAAATTTGGAAATTTATTTGTTAATTCTTTTAATTTAGTTTCATGAATTGGACATTTTTCATCAATTAGAATTTCTAATAATCTGAGTTTATTTTCTGCAAATGGTACATTATCTAGAGCTCCTGGTGCTTCTAGCTTTCTTTGAAGTGATTTAGCAATTTCTAGTTCTGGGGAAATAACATAATCTATTGGTAAATTTTCTTTGTTAAATAATTTTGAAAATTTTGGATCTAAATATTCCTGAGACCTGATTCGAGCAATTTTTTTTGGTACTTTGAATAATGAATACGCTATTTGACAAATAAGCATATTTATTTCGTCATTTCTTGTTACAGCTATTAACATATCAGCCTCAGCTGTATTGGCCCTGTCTAAAATTTCAGGAGAAGTAGCTTTACCTACAATAGCTCTTACGTCAAGAGACTCGTTGATTTTTTGAATATCTTCACTTGATTGATCAATAACTGTTATAGAATGATTTTGCTCAGTTAGTAGTTTAGCTATAGTAAAACCTACTCTGCCAGCACCACAAATTATTATATTCATTAGTTGAGATCCTTAACGCCTAATAATTTTAGCTTCCTATGAAGAGCTGATCTTTCCATACCAACAAATTTTGCAGTTTTTGATATATTTCCACCAAATTTTTTTATTTGAGATATTAAATATTCTTTTTCAAAATTTTCTCTCGCTTCTCGTAATGGTATAGATAAATTTTCAGCAACTGAAAAAGTTTCATTTGTTGATTTAGATAGAGATTCTTTAATAATATTTAAAATTTTTTCTTCGTCATTTCCTGGCGAAAGAATTGCAATTCTTTCAATAAGATTACGTAATTCT
>CACDQQ010000026.1 GCA_902555065.1 uncultured Pelagibacteraceae bacterium | reverse complement strand
CTACCTGGGGGTGATTATAAAGAGACCGCTCAACAGTCTGGAGAGTTAGTTAAAGAGGGATTTAATCCAGTTCCTCACTTCCCAGCAAGGTCAATAAATGATGAAAATCAGCTAAAAGATTATGTTTCTAGATGTAAAGATTTGGGTGTTAAGCAGGTCTTGGTTATAGGTGGAAGTCGTGACCCGATCGGAAAATTTGATAGCTCGTGTCAAATGTTAGAGACAGGATTTTTTGATGGTATTAAGATTGGAATTGCTGGACATCCCGAGGGGAGTCCTGATATATCCGACTCTGATTTAGAAAAAGCTATGATAGATAAAAAGCCTTATGCTGATTATATAGTTACACAATGGCTAATGGATACTCAGCCTATTATAGATTTTATATCAAAACAAACAATACCAGTTCATGTTGGAATAACTGGGCCAATGAAAATATCTAGCTTAATTAAATTTGCTAATATTGTAGGGGCAAAAAATTCCATTAACTTTCTTAAATCTAATTTTAGTAAGGCGTTAGATTTATTGAAACCTAAAGACCCTAATGATTTAATTGGGAAAGTTAAATCGCATACTGATTATTTCCACATTTATACATTCGGCGGCTTGAAGGAAACTAACAAGTGGTTGAAGGAGAATAACTATGTCTAATGAATTTGACTATAGTAAACTAAGACATACAACATCAGTAGATCAGTCTGATAGAAAAGTACCATATAATTTAAGACAAAGCGGACCTACTAAAGTTGAGATGCTAATATCAACAAGAGTAAGGAAATCTCCATACTGGCATTTATCTATGAAGGCAGGATGTTGGAGAGCAACTGTTTATAATAGAATTTATCATCCAAGAGGTTATGTTAAACCTGAAGATGGTGGTGCAATGGTTGAGTACGAAGCAATTAAAAATCATGTAACAATGTGGAATGTTGCAGTTGAAAGACAAATACAAGTTAAAGGACCAGATGCAGAAAAATTTGTTGATTATGTAATTACAAGAGATGCTACAAAAATTTCTCCAATGAGAGGAAGATATGTAATTTTGTGTAATGCATATGGAGGAGTATTAAATGATCCTATTCTTTTAAGAATATCTAAAGATGAATTTTGGTTTAGTTTATCAGATAGTGATATTGGATTATATTTGCAAGGAGTAAATGCAGATGAAAGGTTTAATGTTCAAATTAATGAAATAGATGCTTGTCCTGTGCAAATTCAAGGTCCTAAAGCAAAAGCTTTAATGAAAGATCTTTGTGGAAGTGAAGTTGACATAGACAACATGCCTTTTTATGGATTGGCGTCTGCAAAAGTTGGTGGAAGAAGTTGTATTATTTCTCAAACAGGTTTTTCAGGCGAGTCTGGATTTGAAATATATTTAAGAGAAGCAACTTTATATGCCGAAGATATGTGGAATGCTGTTCTTGAAGAAGGTAAAAAACATAACTTAATGGTGATTGCTCCTGCACACCATAGAAGAATTCAGGCTGGAATTCTTTCATGGGGACAAGATATGGATCATGAGCATAATCCTTTTCAATGTAATCTTGGATATCAAGTTTCTTTATCTGGAAAAGGTGAATGGAACAAAAAAGGTGATTATGTTGGTAAAAAAGCTCTCGAGAAAATGAAAGCTGATTTAAAAGCAGGTCATAAACCTTACAAACTTCAATTAGTTGGACTTGAATTAGGAGGAAAACCTATTGAAGAATATGCTCCAGATTTTTGGTTAATTTCAGAGAACGGCAGTGAGCCTGTAGGATTTATAACTTCTCCATGGTATCACCCAGAAAAGCGGAAAAATATTGCTATGGGATATGTTCCATTTGATGGCACGCTAAATGCAAATGGTTTTCCAAGAGGTAAGGTTGGATCGAAATTTAAAGTCCATCTACCAGAAAAATATTCTGATAAACCTGGGGAACCAGTTGATGCAGTTGTAGTTGATATTCCATTTACAGAATCTTACAACGCAAATACAAGAGAAGTAGTCAGTAAGTGATAAAAATTTTTTTAGGGGGAATTTAATTCCCCCTAAATATGACGAAAACCTTTTTCATAGTTGTTTGCATTATAATCGCTATTGCTCTAATAATATTCCCATTAATCGTTTCATATAAGGCGCAAAAAAAAAATAAAGATAATTAATGTTTGCTCAGTTTTTAGATATTGTTTTTAAATCGTTAAAGCTTGATAAAACTCTTTATAGAACTCCAAGATATTACGGAGAAGCTGGAATTTATTTTGCAATTCTTATCATGATTTTAGATGGGGTTGCTGGTGCTATTGCAGCGAACACAATTGTTAAAACGTCTGTTGGTATATCTGGTTTAACAGCATTATTAACTTGGCTGGTATGGGCAATTTTTATATTTGTAATTGGAGTTAAAATTTTTCCTGAT
>CACDQQ010000025.1 GCA_902555065.1 uncultured Pelagibacteraceae bacterium | reverse complement strand
GGATGGATTTGATAAAAGTATTAATGAGCTTGCGCCAATCAATAAAAAGTTACTAGAAGTTCGTGAAACTCTTCAATCTGAAATTGATTTATGGTTAAAAAAAAACAGGAATGGAGGATTTGATCATCAAGAGTATAAGAATTTTTTAAAAGAAATAGGATATTTAAAAGAAGAAGGGAACGATTTTAAAATTGATACCAAAAAGCTTGATAGTGAAATTTCAAGCATCGCAGGTCCTCAACTTGTAGTTCCTATAATGAACTCTAGATATACATTAAATGCTGCTAATGCTAGATGGGTAAGTCTTTACGATAGTTTATATGGAACAGATTTAATTGAGTCAGAAGAAACTGGAAGTCAAAAGTATGACCCTCTTAGAGGACAAGAAGTAATAAGATATGCACGTGAATTTCTAAATGACCACTTCTCTATCAATGAAATTCATTGGAAAGATATAAACGGATTTAAAATAAAGGGAAGTGAATTAAAAATTTTAAAAGATGATAAAGAGTTTGAGCTAATAGATAAAAATAAATTCATTGGATACAGAGGAGAACCTAATAATCCAACAACAATAATTTTAGAAAATAATAATTTAAAAATTGAGATAATAATTAACCCAAAAGCATTTAGTGCTGTTCAAGATGCTGCGGGAATAAGTGACATAATTATAGAATCTGCAATATCTACAATATGTGATAACGAAGATAGTGTTGCAGCAGTAGATTCAGAAGATAAAATATTATGTTACAGAAATTGGTTGGGTTTGATGAAAGGAACTCTAAAATCTGTCTTCGAAAAGGATGGAAAAACTTTAGAAAGAAAACTAAATCCAGATAGAAGTTATATTTCAAAAGATAATAAAAAAGAAAAATTACATGGTAGAAGCTTACTTTTAATTAGGAATGTTGGTCATCTAATGACTAATTCAGCAATTATTTTAGAAGATGGTTCTGAGGTCCCAGAAGGTATCATGGATGCATTTATTACAACTGCTGCAGCAATTCATGATTTAAAAAGAAAAGGTAACTCAAGAACTGGATCTATATACATTGTAAAACCGAAAATGCATGGACCTGAAGAGACTGCTTTTACAGATAAAATATTCACAAGAGTTGAAGAAGTATTAAAACTTGAAAAGAATACCATTAAATGCGGTATTATGGATGAAGAGAGAAGAACATCTGTAAACTTAAAAGAATGTATCAGAACATTAAAAAGCAGGGTTTTTTTCATTAATACAGGTTTTTTAGACAGAACCGGAGATGAAATGCATACATCAATGGAAGCAGGTCCAATGATAAAAAAAGGTGACATGAAAAAATCAAAGTGGATAGCTGCTTATGAAAATAACAATGTTGTTGTTGGTTTAAAATGTGGATTTTCAGGTGTTGCACAAATAGGTAAAGGTATGTGGGCTATGCCAGATAAAATGAAAGACATGATAGATCAAAAAATATCACATCTTGAAGCCGGTGCGAATTGTGCATGGGTACCATCTCCCACAGCAGCTTCTTTACATGCAATGCATTACCACAAGTTAAATATTTTTGAAAAGCACAAAAAATTAAATGAAAATAAAATTAATTACATTGACAATTTATTAACTATACCAATTGCAGATAGACCAAATTGGAGCAAAGAAGAAATAAATAATGAGTTATGTAACTCAGCTCAAACAATATTAGGATATGTTGTTAGATGGGTAGATCAAGGGATAGGGTGCTCTAAAGTTCCAGACATAAATAATGTTGGATTAATGGAGGATAGAGCAACACTAAGAATATCATCACAACATATAGCAAACTGGTTGCATCATGGTATTTGCTCAAATAGACAAGTTTTAGAAATTCTAAAAAAAATGGCAAAGATTGTTGATAAACAAAATCAAGGTGATCCAGAATATCAAAATATGTCACCTAATTTTGACAAGTCAATATCTTTTAAGGCAGCATGTGAATTGATTTTTCATGGTAAGTCACAACCTTCGGGCTATACTGAACCTCTATTGCATTTAAATAGGTTAATTAAAAAAAGCTAATTTTAAATTTATAAATCTCTTCTATTTTTAAAGGCAGATATAAGCGTTCCGTCATCTGAAGTTTCTATTTCTCCTCCAACAGGCAAACCTTGAGCTAATTTTGAAATTTTTACATTTGTATTTTTTAAACTATCCTGAATGTAAAAAGCAGTGGTTTGCCCTTCAACGGTAGCGCTTGTTGCTAAAATCACTTCATCAATATTATCATTTTTTATTCTTTCAATTAAAGAATTAATTAGCAAATTTTCTCTATTATTGGTGTTATCGGTATCAGAAATCGTGCCACCTAAAATATGATAATAACCTTGAAAAATAGATGAACTTTCTATTGCCCATTGATCTGAAATGTTCTCGACGACACAAATTTTATCATATTTTTTTTCTACTAAACTACAGTTATTATATTGGCAATTAATTGTATTAGGTTTTAATGTTCCACATATTTTACAACGTTCAATATTTTTTATTACCTGACTTAAATTATTTGCCAAAGGCCTTAATATTTCTTGGCGATTATTGATCATTTTTAAAATTATTCTTTTTGCAGACTTTGGTCCAAGACCTGGTAATTTAGATATTAGTTTTATTAAATTATCTATTTCAGGAAGATTTTGCATTTAATTATAAAGGCCATTTAAATCCAGGCACACCTAATCCACCAGTCGCTTTAGATATTTCTTCGGAAGTTTTTGATTTTAATTTATTTTTAGCATCATTATGTGCGGCAGTGATTAAATCCTGAATTATCTCTTTATCTTCTTTTAATACTTTATCGCTTAATAAAATTTTAGTCATCTCTCCATCTCCGTTAAGCGTAATTTTAACCACATCTCCTCCAGAAACACCAATAACTTCAATTTTTTTGAGATTCTCCTGACCTTCTTTCATTTTTTTTTCTATCTCTTTTGCTTTTTGAAGAATTTTATTAAAATCAGTCATCTTTTTTTTCAATATTAATTAATTCAATATCAGGAAATATATTCAACAAGTTTTTATATTCGTTTGAGCTTTC
>CACDQQ010000024.1 GCA_902555065.1 uncultured Pelagibacteraceae bacterium | reverse complement strand
TGTATCCATATTTTCTATAAGCTTTCTGAAAAAATAAACTAAAGAGGGAAAATATGAGTAAATTTTGTAAAATAATTGTTGTCTTATTTTCATCTTTGTTTTTAAGTTTTGCAGCAAATTCAACTGAAGTTAAATTTGGACATGTAGGTAAACCTGGATCTTTATTTTCTGCATCAGTTGATCATTTTGCTAAACTTGCAAATGAAAGATTAGGCAGCAAAGGAAAAGTAACTGTTTTTGGTTCTTCGCAACTTGGAAAAGATAAACAAGGAATGCAAAAACTAAAATTAGGTACTGTTAATATGTGGTTACCTTCATCAGTAATGGCGTCTATCCATGATGAGTTTGGTGTATTTGATATGCCGTTTATCATAAAAGATAGAACACATATGAATAAAGTTGAAAGTCAAGTTTTACCAGGAATGTTTAAGAATCTTGAAGCTAAAACTGGATACAAAGTAATCGCTGTTTGGGAAAATGGATTTAGACATATAACTAATAATACTAGACCAATTAACACTCCAGGTGATTTAAAAGGAATTAAATTAAGAACTCCTAAATCAAAATGGAGAGTTAAAATGTTCCAATCATATGGTGCAAACCCAACTCCAATGTCATTCTCCGAAGTATTTACTGCTTTGAAAACAGGAACAATGGATGGACAAGAAAACCCATATGCACAGATCGCTAGTGCTAAATTCCAAGAAGTTCAAAAATATTTGTCAATCACAGGTCACGTTTACACTCCTGCTTATGTAACCGTACATAACGACCATTGGAGCAAATTACCTGCAGATGTACAAAGTATTTTAGAGCAAGCTGCTAAAGATACACAAAAATTTGTGTACGCTGAAGCTGCTAATCTTGAAAAATCTTTATTGGGAGTAATAAAATCAGCTGGAGTTCAAGTTAACGAAGCTGATAAAGGTGCTTTCATTAGTGCAAGTAAAGGAATATACGATCAATTTGCATCAGAAGTGCCAACTGGTGGTGCATTAATTGATAAAGTATCATCTTTAGCAAATTAATTTAATTTGTAACAGGCCCTCGACCAGAGGGCCTGAAAAAAAAATGACATTGCAAAAGTTTATAAATATCTACGAAAAAATATTAAAACTAGTTCTGTTTATAATGATGGTTGCATTAGCAGTAACAGTTTTACTTGGTGTTACTTTTCGTTTTGCTGGTAGTGCTTTAGTTTGGTATGACGAGGTTGCAGCTGTTCAACTTGCTTGGATAACATATTATGGTTCAGCCTATGCAGCTTTAAAAGGTTCTCATATAAGTGTTCCAAGTATTTTTAAAGCTTTTCCATTAGCACTTAGAAAAATTTTCTTTGTAGTGTCAAAATTAGTTGTATATGGTTTTTTAATATTATTGGCTTACTATGGTTATTTAGTTTTAACTCTTATAACAGGAGAAACCTTAGTAACATTAGAGTGGGTTCCGCAACCTTTTGTGCAATCAGTTATTCCAATTGCATCATGTTTATTTATTTTATCTGAAACCTTAAGAATTCCCGAAGACTATAAAAATTTAGTTCTTCAAACAACAGGCGACGAGCAAACAGGAGATATTTAATGATAATTCTTACAATGTTTGCAGTCCTTCTACTTCTTTTATCAATCAATGTACCTATCGCTATTGGCCTTGCAGTAACAACAATTATTGCAATGGTTTTGAAAACTGGAACAAGTTTTCTAATTGATACGGCAATCGTTATGTTTGACGGATCAATGAAGTTTCCATTGATCGCTATTCCTCTATTTATCCTAGCTGGATCAATTATGAATAGTGCGGGTATTTCTAGAAGATTAATTGCTTTTGCTTCAGCGCTTGTAGGATTTATTAAGGGCGGCCTAAGCATGATCAACATTGCTACTTCTATGTTTTTTGCTGAAATTTCAGGATCTGCAGTTGCTGATGTTGCTGCATTAGGATCTATTTTAATTCCAGCAATGAAGAAAAAAGGATATCCAGGTCCCTTCGCTGCTGCAGTAACTTCATCTTCAGCGTCTTTGGCAATTATCATTCCGCCTTCAATACCGATGATTGTTTATGCGGTAATGGCTCAAAGTTCAGTGGTTCAATTATTTGTAGCTGGAATTGTTCCAGGTGTAATAGGTGGCTTCTTCTTAATGTTAGCAGCATATATTACTGCAAGACGCAAAAACTTTCCTGTTGAGGAAACATTTAATATTCCAAATGTAAAGAAAACTGCAAAAGATGCAGCTTTAGCATTTTTACTACCTATCATTATATTAGGTGGAATTTTTGGAGGAGTTGTAACAGCAACTGAAGGAGCAGGTTTAGCAGTTGTAGCATCATTAGTTATTGGATTTATTTATAAAGAAATAGATTTTAAAAGATTATACGAGTCAGCTTGTGAGGGAGCAATTCAAACTGCTTCAGTAATGTTATTAGTAGCTGCATCTGTATTACTTGGTGAATTTTTAACAATTGAACAAATTCCACAAAAAGTTGCTGAATCAATTATTGATTTTACAAATAATAAATATGCAGTGTTAGGAATACTAAATGTATTTCTATTAATTATAGGTTTCTTTTTACATTCAGTTGCTGCAATAATTTTGACTGTACCAATTGTTATGCCACTAGTTAATGCAGTAGGAATTGATCCAGTTCACTTTGGTATAATTGTGACATTAAATTTAGCAATTGGTCAACAAACACCACCAGTTGCAAGTGTTCTAGTTACAGCATGCTCTGTAGCAAAAGCTGATATATGGGATGTCACAAGATCAAATATATCTTTTATATGTGTATTATTAGTATTGTTAATGTTGGTAACTTATGTACCAGCTATACCAATGACACTGGTAGAATATTTTTACAGGAGCTAGATGACCAAATTAATTAAATTAAATAAAAAAAATAAACATTTAGTCGAAGTTGTTATCAATAGACCTGAAAAATTAAATGCAATGACTAAGCCAATGTGGATTGAACTTGGTAAGGTCTTCAAAAAGTTATCTAAGAATAAAAATTTAAGATGTATAATTATAAGGGGACAGGGTGGTAAATCTTTTTCACCAGGAAATGATATTGGAGAATTTAAAAAACAAAGATCTTCATCAAAATT
>CACDQQ010000023.1 GCA_902555065.1 uncultured Pelagibacteraceae bacterium | reverse complement strand
AGAGATTTTTCAAGAATAACAGAACCACTTAAAGAATTTGGTGCTAATTTCAAATCAAATAATAATAAACTGCCAGTGGAGATTTTTGGCTCTGAATATTTACGTCCAATTGATTATTTTGAAAAAATTGGAAGCGCACAATGTAAAAGTGCGGTAATGTTAGCAGCATTAAAAACGCCTGGAATTACTAAAATTAAGGCAAAAAAATCAAGAGATCACACCGAATTACTTTTAAAAAGTTTAAATATTCCAATAAAGATTTCCAAAACTTCAGACTATGATTTAATAGAGATAAAGGGTCAAAATAGTTTTACGGGTTTTAATTATCATGTCCCTGGAGATATAAGTTCTTGTTCCTTTTTTTTAGTGCTAACTATTCTAGGAGATAACTCATCGCTTACAATTAGAAAAGTTAATATAAATAAAACAAGAATAGGCATTTTAAATATTTTACGAAAAATGAATGCCAATATAAATATTAAAAACAAAAAAAAATACAAGGGTGAATTGATTGGAGATATAATTTGCAGAGGAAGAAATAACTTAAAAGCAATAAGGTGTCCAAAAAAGTTCAATACTTCTGCTATAGATGAATTTTTGATTATTTTTTTAGTTGCCGCAAAAGCAAAAGGAGTCTCAACATTTAGAGATTTAGGAGAATTAAACAAAAAAGAAAGTCCTAGATTAGATATTGGAATTAAATTTTTAAAAATGATAGGAATTAAAGTAGTTAGAAATAAAGATGATTTAAAAATATATGGAAATCCAAATATTGATTTAAAAGGAAAGTTTTATATGAAAAACTTTAGAAAGGACCATAGGGTATTTATGATGTCATGTATCGCTGCACTAACAATTGGTGGGGAATGGAAGATTTATGATAGTAGTTCAGTAAATACTTCTTTTCCAAATTTTTTAAAAAAAATTAGAAATCTTGGTGCAAAAATATCTTGAAAAAAAGAGATAACTTATTAACAGTTGCAATAGATTCGCCTGCTGCTGCAGGCGCTGGTACACAAGCTAAATTTATAGCAAAAGAATATAATTTACTTTACCTTGATACTGGTAAAATTTATAGATTCATAGCAAACCTAAAACTGCAATATCAAAAAAAATTTAATTATAAATTTATAAATAGAAAAATAAAAAAAATAAAATTTACCGACTTAAGTAGTAAACAACTTTTAAATGACGAAGTAGCTACCGAAGCATCAGTCATAGCAAAAGATAAAAGAATTAGAGAAATTGTAAAAAATTTTCAGACCAAGTGTGCATATAATCCTCCAAAAAAATTTTCAGGATCTGTGTTAGATGGCAGAGATATAACTTCTGTTATAATGAAAGATGCAAAGCTAAAATTTTATATAACAGCAAATCTGAAGGTTCGCGCAAAACGGAGATTTAATGAGTTCAAAAAATTGAAAAAAAAAGACTACATATGAAGAAGTCTTAAAAAGCCTTAAAAATAGGGATTATTTAGATAAAAATCGCAAGTATAGTCCATTAAAAAAAACTAAAGATTCAATCTTGATTAATACTTCTAAATTAAGTAAGAAGTCGTGCTTTAAAAAAATAAAAGCTATTATTGATAAAAAATATTTTAATGGAAATTTATAAAGATTTAAACTCACCAAAAAATCAAAAATTTGAAAAACTTCTAAATTCACAACTTTCAAAAAATAAAATTGAAGAAGGTAAGATTGTAGATGGAAAAATAACAAAAATTACCGAAAAGTTTGTTTTTATTTTTATACCTGGTCTAAAAAGTGAACCTATTATAGACATAAATGAGTTAAAAATAATTGGCTTAAAAGAAAAAATTCAAGTTGGGAATGATTTACCTGTATTATTAGAAAAGATTGAGGATAAAAACGGAGAAGTAATTGTTTCAGCTCTAAAAGCACAAAAGATAAAAGGCTGGTATAAATTAGAAAAAGCTTATGAGGATAATGAGTCAATTATTGGTAAGATAACTTCAAAATGTAAAGGGGGAGTTATTGTTGAGCATATTGATACAGGATCTTTAATGTTTTGTCCTGGTTCACAAATAAGTGATAAGCCATTAAAAAACATAGATCATTTGATAGGAGTTGAACAGAAGTTTGCAATAATAAAATTAGATAAAATTAGAGGCAATGCATGTGTCTCCAGAAGACAAATTGTTTCGTCAAATAAAAGAGAAGATAAAGCGAAAATAATCGAAAAATTTAAAGTCGGTGATATAATCAAAGATGCAGTTGTAAAAGGATACTCATCTTTTGGCTGTTTTTTTGAAGTTAATAACGAAATTGATGTTTTAGTTCATTTACAAGAGATCTCTTACTCACGAGTAAACCACCCAGATGAAATATTTAATATTGGTGAAAAACACGATTTGAAAGTGATTTCAATTGACAATGAAAAACTTCAGATAGGTTGCTCTATAAAACAACTTTCCAAAGATCCATTTGAACATATTTCAAATTATGAGATCGGGAAAAAATACAAAGTAAAAGTAGATAAAATTACTGATTATGGATGCTTTTGTTCATTAGAACCTGGTTTAAGTACATTGCTTCATAGTAGTGAAATTAGCTGGACTAAAAGAAATATAATTCCAAAAAAATTGTTTAAAGTTGGTGATATGATTGATTGCGTAATCACAGAGATTGATAAAGAAAAAAGAAGAATAGCTATTTCACATAAATTAACTATAGAAAACCCATATGAAACATTATCCAAAAATCATCCTATAGGAAGTGAAATAGATGGCACAATAAGCAGCGCTAATGAATATGCTTTATACGTAAAATTAGATAATTTTGATATAGACGGATTTCTTCATGCTAATGACTTAAGTTATACAAATAATCCTGATGAAGAATTAAAAAAATTTAAAAAGGGAGACAGAATAAAAGTTAAAATTTTAGAAATAAAAAAAGAGGACCAAAAAGTTCGTGTTGGACTTAAGCAGCTAGGGAATGATCCATTTGATTGGTTTAAAGATAAAAAAGTTAATGATATAATAACAGTTCAAGTGATTTCTTCAAATAACAAGGGTTTAAACGTTAAGCCTGAAGAATGCGATCTAGAATTTTTGATAAAAAAAATCTAATATTGCTGTAAATGCATCTGATGCAAGACCATCAAGGTTTGTAGGTGGCGAGAGAATTGATGCTGCTATTTCTGAAATTAATTATGAAAAAAGAAAGGTAAGCTTAAGTATAAAACTTTTAGAAGAATTACAAAACAAAGAAGCAGTCTCAAAATTTTCAAGTCCTTTGAGTGGAAAAAATCTGCCTTTCTCATCCCTATCAGAAAAATTGAGCGATAAGAAAAATAAGGATGATGAGTAGTTAATTGTCGGTAACTAAATCAAAAATAATTGATAAGCTTGCTGATAACTATCCAAATTTTCTTAAAAAAGATCTAAAAAAACTTTCAGAAATTTTTATTGAAGAATTACAGAATTCATTAAAAAGACACGAAAGGGTGGAATTAAGAGACGTTTTTACTTTAGAACCAAGATTGCAAAAATCAAGATTTGCAAGAAATCCGAGTAATAATGAGAAAGTATATGTT
>CACDQQ010000022.1 GCA_902555065.1 uncultured Pelagibacteraceae bacterium | reverse complement strand
TAAAATTTTTATATTTCATGCAAGCTATTGCAATTGCATCACCTAAAGCTAACTGTGTAGTCGTAGATGATGTAGGAACAATATTTTCTGGCCCTGCTTCTTTAATCTGTGGTGTTAAAAATGCAATATCTGAATTTTTATATAATAAAGACTCTTTTTTTGATGTAATTCCAATTAATTTTATATTCTTATTTCTAGATACATATTGAATAATATTTTTTAATTCTTCACTTTGCCCACTATTACTTATCAATATAACAATATCATTTGAAGTGACTTGTCCAAGATCTCCGTGACTAGCGCCTAGGGCATCTAAATAGAAAGATGGTGTTCCAGTTGAGGAAAATGTTGCTGCCCACTTGCGTGCAATAATTCCACTTTTGCCTACTCCTGAAATAATTACTTTTCCATTTTTGCAACTTAAAATTAATTTAACAATTTTATTAAATTTATTATTTATATTTTTGCTTAAGTTTCTTAAGGCATTAATTTCATACTTAATTACATCTTTAGCTATTTTTTGAATTTTGATTTCTTTCATTTAATGGGACCAAATATCATCTTTAAACGAAGCAAGATCTAAATTTACTCTAGTTGGAACAAATTTAATTGTTTCATTGTAAAGTTCTAATCTATTTTCTCTGATTAATATATTTTCTAAGCCTTCAAAAATTTTATGTAAATATATTACATCATTTGCACAATATTTAAGTTGTTTTTCCGTGAGATCTCCCCCAAAATCAGATGACTGAAGACTTTTGCTAATATCATTTCCTGTAAATTCTTTTATAAGATCTTTTAGCCCATGTTTATCACTATAACTTCTCGCAATTTTGCTCATAATTTTAGTACAATTAATATTTTCAACATTTATTTCTAAATATTTTTTAATAAATAATAAGTCTGCTCTTGCGTAGTGAAAAATTTTGTTAATTTTTTTATTTAAAAGTATTTTTTTTAGATTTGGCGCATGATAATTTTCCCTATTTAATTTAATAATATGGGCATCATTTTTTCCAGTAGATATTTGAACTAAGCAAAGCCTATCTCTTTCAACATTTAAACCCATAAATTCACAATCGACAGATATATTGTCACCTAGTGTTAAATGATCTGGCAAATCTCCGTTGTGTAATTTAATATCTAAATTCATTTGATAGAATATATATATGAAACAAAAAGAAATTCTACTTTTCGGTGCATCTGGTCAGATAGGAAGAAATTTAATAAGAAAGCTAACACAAAATAACTATAAAGTAACTGCAGTTACAAGAAATGCTCATAGAACTGGCTATATAATTAAGACCCAGGCAAATCCTGGATATCTAAATTTAGTTGAAATCAAAAATTTTGATCCGAAAAAAATAGAGGAATTAATGAAAGATGCCAGTATATGTATAAACTTAATTGGAATTTTGTATGAAAAGAAAAAGAACCAATTTAAAACTATCCATACTGATTTACCCGATATGCTTTCACAGAAAGCTAATAAGCTTAATATAGAAAAGTTTATACATTTATCATCATTAGGAATAGAGGAGGCAAAAGACAGCAAATATGCCATCAGCAAACTAGAGGGTGAAAAAAAAATTAGAAAAAATTTTATAAATTCTATTATTTTAAAACCATCTATAGTTTATTCAGTAGATGACCAATTTACGACTAGGTTCATGACATTACTAAGTAGATTACCATTTATGCCTATATATTATAATGGTGAGACAAAGTTTATGCCAATACATGTTACTGACTTAGTTGACATAATATTCAAAACGATCCAAAGTAAAGACAATGATTTTATTATAGAATGTGTTGGTCCAGAGACCTTTACATTTAAAGAAATAATTCAAAAACTATTAAAATCTATAAAAAAAAAAAGAATACTTCTACCTCTTCCTTTATCATTAGCAAATCTATCAGCTAAAATATTACAAATATTACCAAATCCCTTATTAACAGAAGATCAACTTAAATTACTAAAATATGATAATATAAAATCTGGTTTGTATAAAACTAACTTTGATTTAGGATTTAAAACTAATAAATTATTTGATGATGAAATTAACAAGTATAGTTACAACTGGAGATCCGGCGGGCAGTTTGCTACTGAAGAGAGAATAGATAAATAAAATGCTTAATTATTTGGTTATAGGTCTTTGTTTAGCTTTATTAATTGCTGTTATATATTTCTCAATAAAACCCATAAGTATGGGTATTGAAGCTAGAAGAAACCTTAAAGAAACAACACCAGAAGATATCGATGAAATTAGCAATAATTCTCAAGAAAAACTTGAAAATGAAAATTTGGATAAAACATATATCTCAGAAGAAATAGTTAAGTTAAATAGACTTAGAAATGACGGAGTTTTAACTGAAAAAGAATTTGAAAAGGCAAAAGAGAAATTATTAAGCTAAGCAGATTTAATTTTTTTTTCTATAAATTTAGGCATTTCATCATCTTTATCAATAACATCGTCTTTTTTCCCTTTTGGTTGAAAAACAATCATTAAATGCAAAGGGCAGTATGAAAATTTTTCTACATTTTTCCTTCCACAAAAACTGGCATCTTTTTCATTCGGATTACCTTCCATATATTTGCATGTATCTTCAGTCAATTCCTCTAAATTTAAATTTTTCGCTGGTTCAAAATTTTTGTCTAAAATAAGAGATTTAAATTTACTCCTTTTGCCTTTTAGTTTTAATTGACTATCTTTATTTTTATCGAAACCTTTATTCAATTGGTTGGGTGAGCGAGCTTTAATTTTAGATGATAAATTAAGACGATGAGCTTTACCTATAACTGCGTTTCTAGAAACCCCACCAATTATTGTAGCTATTTGACTTGCAGTTTGACCTTTGCCCCATAATTCTTTTAATTTTGCAACTTTTTCCTCAGTCCAACTCATCTATATTCTATATTATGTGTTATAATCATACTAAAACACAATATAATGTTATTTGTTTTGTTTAAACAACTAATTTTTAGGATTTATTAACAATAATTGAGCATTGATTAAAATAAAATCATTCAATCCTAACTTGTATAAAATATTATTGTTTATACAAAGTTTTTAAAAAAAAAAAATTTATGAGTTATTTAGCAAAAAATTATAATAGAAAAAAAATTGCCTTTAAGTATGGGAAAGGAAGTTATCTTTTTTCAACAAATGGAAAAAAATATTTAGATTTTTGCAGTGGCATCGCAGTAACGGCATTAGGCCATTCACATCCAAAATTAGTTAAAACAATAAACACTCAATCAAAAAAATTATGGCACGTTTCTAATGCTTTTCAAATTCCGGAGGGAGAAAATTTAGCTAAAAAGTTGTGCCAAAAGACTTTTGCTGATTATGTGATATTTCAAAATTCTGGCGCAGAGGCTACTGAAGCAGCTATTAAAGTTGCAAGAAGATATTTTTATTCGATTGGAAAACCCAATAAAACTAGAATTCTATGTATTAAAAACTCTTTTCACGGAAGAACTTTAGCCACTATTTTTGCAAGTGGGTCAAAGAAAATGACCGAGGGATTTGGTTATGTAGGAGGGTTTGATCATTTTGATTTTGGAGATCACAAATCATTAAAGAAAAAAATTACTAAAAATACAGCAGCAATTATGATTGAAACGGTTCTTGGAGAGGGGGGCATTAAGGTAATTCCAGACTGGTGTTTAAAAGAATTAAGAAAAATATGTGATAAAAAAAAAATATTATTAATATTAGATGAGGTCCAGAGTGGAGTAGGAAGATCAGGGGATTTTTTTGCTTTTGAAAAATCTAATGTTAAACCAGATATAGTACCAATCGCAAAAGGAATAGGTGGAGGTTTTCCTATTGGTGCAGTTTTAATGAATAAAAAAGTTGCTTCAGGCATGACACCAGGCACGCATGGTTCAACTTTTGGTGGTAATCCATTAGCCATGGCGGTAGGAAATACTGTAATGGATATAGTTTCTACAAAGAAATTTCTAAATAACGTAAAAAAATCTTCAAAATATTTTTTTTCGAAATTGAATAAGTTAAAGGAAAAATATCCAAGTATTATTAAAGAGATAAGAGGAAAAGGTTTATTAATTGGAATTCAACTTTACAAAGATCAAGCTACGTTTATAAAAAAATTAATGGAAAACAAATTATTAACTATTAGAGCAGCTGAAAATGTCATAAGAATTTTACCTCCATTAAATGTAAAAAAAAGAGAAATTGATATAGCTTTAAAAATAATTAGCAAAGTTTGTAACCAATTAAAATGAAACACTTTATAAATTTAAAAGATAT
>CACDQQ010000021.1 GCA_902555065.1 uncultured Pelagibacteraceae bacterium | reverse complement strand
TTCAGAAAAATTATTCTTATTTTCTAAGAATTGGATTTTAATTACATCAGCTTTTTCTACAATCTCACCACTTAAGTAATTTGAATAAATTGATTGATTGAAATTTAGTAAAAATTCTTTTTGATCTATCTTTAAAAAAATTCTCTTTCCTGTTATTTCCGAAGATCTGCTGACAAACGGCAAAAATATCAAGGGGTAAGCCATTTTTTCAATTTCTATATCATTTAGTTCTTGGATAGAGATAGATTGGTCAAAAAAACTTAATCCAAGTTTAATTGGACAGTAAAAGTTTTGAGGTCTGTTGCTTTTGTTAAAAGATTGGCAATTTTCAAACTTCTCATTATTAAAAATCTTAAAATATTGGTTTATGTGTTTTATTCCTGGTAAACCAAATAACTCGAGTTGCTTAATGTTCTTTCCTATTTCTTCTGCAACTCCCCAGGAGAAACCTTTAGCTTTTGTTGAACGTTTAACAATCGTGTCAATTTCACTATAACTTCTCATTAATTACTTTAGTTATATATCCAATATTGATTAAATGAATTAAGTTCATTTGGTAATGGAGCTCCTTGAAACATACAAATCCTTAACCATTTGTCAGATCTTGGATCAAACTTTACTGCCCCAAAAAAAGATAGTTTAAGTCTTAACATATCAATAGGAACTAATTTTGAGCCAATGGTGTTATCTTGAATTTCAGAATATGGATATTTCTCTGTTATAAACACTCTTCTTACAATATGTCTTAAATCATTGTTCTGTACTAGAAAATTGCCAATCTTTAAGCTGTTTTTTAATGTAAAAATAGTTTCATAAAGTTTCTTAATATCTCTAGCAATAGCTGTAGGCTGCTCAAGTTCTGAACCATTATCCTCAAACCGATCTCCAATTCTAGGTTCTTCTTTATTTTTGGAAATGAACCAAAATTTTTTATTATTTTCATTTTTTAAAAAATCAATTTTTAAAATATCTGAATAATTTTTTTCAATTATTTCTCTTAGGTCATTTATAGTTCTGTCTACAGGTATATTAAAACTATTATCTTCGTCTGAACTCATTTGAGAAATTAAAGGATCAGTTATTTCATTATATGGCTCCATCATTATAGAAACCAAATACTCAACTCCTTCTTCAGATAAATTTTCCTCTGCCCAATTATATAATTTATCAAATATATAAAAATTTGATCTATCAATATTATCTTTCAAATAATTAATTAAATTTTGTAAATCATTAATTAAATTCTCAATTTTTTTCTTTTGGTATTCGCTGTCAGTATTCCATGAAGTTACATTTTTTAAAGATTTTGTTAAACAGTTGTAAAAAATTTTAAAATCTTCTTCTGATACTTTTTCTATTTCTCTTATTTTTTTTAAAGCTGTTTCTTTAGCTAAGATCCAATTATTTAATAATGAAGGGTGGTTAACAATAAATGGTGCCATTCCTAATCCAGTTGAATTTCCAATTCCTAAATTTCTGCAAATATCCAAGTCTAATTCTACAGCATCTTTAGGATTTTTATGTTTTGCTATATGATTGACTTGATCGAAAGTGAATTGTCTTACAAGGTAAACTAACATCATTTCCAATCTAAAAGGACCATTTATTTCATCTCTATTTTTAATTCTAAACCTGTCTGCTAATCCAAATTTTCCTGAGCCATATACTGCAGTTGTTCTGTACAAATATCCAACTTTTGAAAGCTCATTAGTATTGGGCTGGATACCTTTTGATAAACACTCAACCACATAATTAAATGCTCTAACTGATCTATTTGCTCTTGAAAGAGTAAGTTCTTTATAAGAAAGTCTCCCTACTTCTTGTTTAGGGACATTTTGTGAGAGTCTATCAATATCAATTTTTGAAGGAATGCCATCATACAAAGCAAATGCAGCATCCCATTTAGTTGCTATTACTCTATCAGATCTTTCCTCATCTTTAAGCTCATTAGCAAAACAAACTAGAGAATATGTTTTTTTATCTTTTGAAAATGAATAAATAGCAACTCCATATCCCCTATCATTCAAGTCGAACAAATCTCTGTTATATTTCCAATCTTTGAACTCATTTAAAAATGATCTTAGAAAAGATAATTTAGATTGATGAAACGATCCAAGTCTAGAGAGTTTCATTACAATTTTAGGATCTCTTAGTGGAACTTGCATTAATTAATTCCTTTATAAAAATTAAACCAGTTATTTCCAAGTATCTTATTTATCTCTTCTTCGTGAAAACCTTTATTTTTTAGTTCTGTGTTTATATTACTAAATCCTCTTGCATCCAAAAACCAATCTGGTTGTTTTGGAAAACCAGGTTTATCTTTACTGCCTTCACCAAAATTTTTTGATTTTGACCATGTTCCATTTCTCATCCACTCAACTACACTGTCTGGTTGGTTCAAACATAAGTCTGATCCTATACCAACATTATTAATACCCATAATTTCAACTGTTCTTGCAACCATCTCACAAAAACTTTCTATTTTACAATTCGTTCCATCTTTTAAATGATGAGCATACAATGATAACCCTAACATTCCTCCACTATCAGATAAAACTTTTAATAATTCTGTAGATTTATTTCTTTTCGCTTCAAACCAAAAAGTTGGATTTGCATGAGTGATCGCAATAGGTTTTTGGCTAATTTCAATTGCATCAAGTGTACTTTTCTCTGCTGAATGAGACATGTCAACAACGATACCTACTCTATTCATTTCTTTAATAGCCTCTTTTCCAAAATTAGTAACTCCGCTATCATTTTTCTCATAACATCCAGTGGCTAATAATGATTGGTTGTTATAAGTTAATTGCATAAATCGACAACCTTGTGAGTGTACTTTTTCTATAAGACCTATGTCATCTTCAATTGGAGAACAATTTTGAAATCCAAAAAAAATTGCAGTTTTGTTTTCCTCTTTTGCTTTTGTAATATCATTGTAGTTATTGCCTAGAAATATAAGATCTTTATTTTCTTCAAAATGTTTATTCCACTCATGTATTCTTTGTTGTAATTCATCATAGTCTTCATGATAAACTAACGTTACGTGAACCGCATTTAATCCAGCTTTATTATTTATTTCAAAGATTTCTCTAGACCATTTACAATACTGAAGATTATCAATCCGATAATTCATATTTGATATACACTATTATTATTATTATGATTGTCACTAACTTAAACTGTCCTTAGCTAAAAATTGCAATTTAAGGGAAATATCTATAAATTGATATTGGTTTCATGAAATACAAAAAAAAATCATATAAAGTATCAATTGTAATGGGCAGTCAGTCTGATTACAAAACAATGAAAAATTGTGAAAAAGTTCTTAAGATTTTAAAAGTTAATTATGAGACAAATATCGTCTCTGCACACAGAACACCTGATAGACTTTATACCTATGCAAAGAAAGCAGAAAATAATAATATTTCTATTATTATTGCTGGGGCCGGAGGATCAGCACATTTACCTGGTATGATTGCTGCTATAACTAGAATTCCAGTCATAGGTGTTCCCATTGAAAGTCAAAAGTTAAAAGGTTTAGATAGCCTACTATCAATTGCTCAAATGCCAAAAGGAATTCCTGTTGGTACAGTTGCTATTGGAGAAGATGGTGCAATCAATGCTGGTTTATATGCTGCTTCAATTATAGCTACGTATGATAACAATGTAAAAAAAACACTTTTAAATTGGCGAAAAAAACAAACATCAAAAGTAAAAAAAAAACCAAAGTAATTAATGTCTAAACCTGATCTAGGAATAATAGGTGGAGGACAATTAGGAAGTCTATTAGCATCCGCAGCAAAAAAACTTAATATTAAAACTGTTATTTTATCAGATGATAAAGATGCACCCGCAATTAATTTTGCAGATGAATTTATTTATGGAGACTACCAAGACATAAATATTATCAATAACTTTTTAGAAAAAGTTGATCTTGTTACTTATGAATTTGAAAATATCCCATATGATATATTGAAAAAAATTAATGAAACCAAATCTGTATTACCAAGCCCAGAAATAAATAAATTAATTCAAAATAGAATGACTGAAAAAGAGTTTTTAAATAAAAATAATATAACTACAACACAGTTTGTAAGTATTAACGATTTAGATGATATAAAAATAAACGATAGATTAATACCTGGCTTGTTGAAAACTTGTACCCTTGGTTATGATGGGAAGGGTCAATATAAAATAAATAATGCAAATGATTTAAATGAAGATTTTGATTTTTCAAAAGGCTACATCTTAGAAAAGATAGTAAATTTAAAAAAAGAAATTTCAGTAGTGGTTACAAGATTTGGTCATCAAAAATATGAAATTTATGATCCAATTGAAAATTATCATGAAGACCAGATTTTAAAACACTCCAAAATTCCAGCCGATATAAGTGATGAAATTAAAAATAAAGCATTGGACTGGGCAAAAACAGTGGCTGAAGAGCTTGATTATATTGGTACAATGTGCGTTGAATTCTTTATAGATAAAAATAATAATTTATATGCTAATGAAGTTGCACCAAGAGTACATAATTCTGGACACCTAACTATAAATTCGCACAACATTAGCCAATT
>CACDQQ010000020.1 GCA_902555065.1 uncultured Pelagibacteraceae bacterium | reverse complement strand
CATCCATTCATCCGGACTTAGCCACAAAACATCATAGTTTTCATTTGATGAACTGGTATTTGACTCAGAAGGTAAAATAATAGATAGAATTTTGCCCACTTTGGTAAAAAATTCTTTATTTTTTCCCCTGATATTAATTTTAATTTTTTCTTCAGATAAATTAATATCGATATTGTTTTTATTAATATTCGAAATATTTGGATGTAAAATGTCAAGCATTTAGTCTTTTATTCTCCTTATCTAAAAAAATTGTGTCAGAAACGGTCACATTAATATTTTTGTTTTCCATTGGAATAATTAATTTTTGACCTTTCATTGTTTTTCCACTCCTAACTACAGCTAAGGCAATTGATTTATTTAGGTTTGGACTAAAATAGCTGGAAGTAACATGTCCTAGCATATCTATAGGCTTTGATTTAACGTCTGAAACAATTTGAGCACCTTCTTCCAAAATTTCTTTTGGATCATCTGTAAGTAGTCCTACCAATTGCTTTCTATCTTCTCTAATAGTATCACTTCTATATAAAGATCTTTTACCAATGAAGTCATATTTCTTTTTACTTACAATCCAATCCATCTGTAGGTCTGAAGGAGTCATTGTGCCGTCTGTATCTTGTCCAACAATAATGAAACCTTTTTCAGCTCTGAGTAGGTGCATTGTTTCGGTACCATAAGGTGTCAAATTAAACTCTTTCCCAGCTTCTATACACATTTTCCATAATGAATTTCCATATTTTGACTCTATGTTAATTTCATAGCTTAGTTCACCTGTAAAACTTATTCTCATTATTCTACAATCTATATTTTTAAGTTTATCTTCTTTGAATGACATATGAGGGAAGTTTTCATCACTTAAATCTAAATTTGGAAAAAGTTTGTTAAGGATTTTTTTTGAATTTGGACCACAAATACTTGCTGTAGAATAATGATCTGTCACTGATGTTAAATAAACATCTAACTCTGGCCACTCCGTTTGTAAATAATCCTCAAGTTTGGTTAATACATTTGCTGCCCCCCCAGTGGTGGTTGTCATTAGATAATGATTTTCAGATATTCTTGTAGTAACACCGTCATCATAAACCATACCATCCTCGTTTAACATAAGTCCGTATCTACATTTTCCGATTGCAAGTTTTGACCAAGCATTTGTGTAAACTCGATTTAAAAATTCTGATGCATCTGTTCCTTGGATATCAATTTTTCCTAGAGTTGATGCATCTAAGATTCCCGCACTGTCACGTGCCGCTTTACTTTCTCTTTGAACAGCATCATGCATATTTTCACCGTTTTTTGGATAGTACCAGGGTCTTTTCCACTGACCAACATTTTCAAATTCTGCATTATTTTCCACATGCCATTCATGCATGGATGTTTTTCTTACTACTTCAAAAAATTTTCCAACATTTCTCCCAACTAGTGTTCCGAAAGTTAATGGTGTGAATGGAGGCCTAAATGTAGTTGTTCCCAATGTACCCATTTTTACACCAGCTGTATCAGCTATAATCCCAAGTGCATGCATATTAGATAACTTTCCCTGATCTGTTGCCATACCAGTCGTTGTATATCTTTTTACATGTTCAATTGATCTAAAACCTTCTTTTAAGGCTAATTTAATATCTTTTGCCGTTGAGTCATTTTGAAAATCTATAAAGCATTTTGTTTTACCTAAAGGTATTTTATTTGGTAAAAGCCATATATTTCTTTTATCATTTTCTTTAGAGCAAATTATATTTGTATCCTGGTAATCTTGATTATCTATATCTAAGAATTTATTAATTTTATTGACTGTTTTATCTATAATATTTTCTAAATCAAAATCTCCATTGCATGAACCAACAGAAATTTGATCTTCACTATTTTCTTTTGGTAAGAATACTTGGTCTTCATCTCTAAAATCTAATTTACCTCCAGATTGAGTATGCATATGCACCATAGGTGTCCATCCACCACTCATTCCTAAACAGTCACAATTTAATCTAATTTTATTGCCTACAGTTGTATTTCCATCTTCCGATAGTTTCATGATTTCTAATGAATTTATTTTTCTGTATCCAAAAGTATTTGTTACAACATGATTGAAGTAGATTTTTATTCCTAGAATTTCTGCTTGTTTGATTAATTCAGAGCTAGCAGATTTTCTTAAATCAACAATTATATTCTTTATACCTTTTTTATGAAGTGAAATTGAAGTTTCGTATGCACTATTATTATTTGTAAATAATATTATATTTTCTCCACAGGTAACACCGTAATAATCTAAGTATTTGTTTATAGAATTAGATAATAATATTCCTGGTCTATCATTGTTATTGAATACAAGTGGTCTTTCAATTGATCCAGTTGCAATTACAACTTTTTTTGCTCTTATTTTCCATAATCGTTGTCTAATCTTATTTTTCTTTTTTTCCTTTGGTAAATGATCTGTTAAATTTTCTTTAGCTAAAAGAAAATTGTATCCATGATAAGCTGCAATACTTGTTCTTGTCTTAATTGTTAAATTACTTAATTTTTTAATTTCTTGAATTTCATTTTTTAACCATTCACTTGATAATTTATCATCAATCTTAATAGACTCATTGTTTTGATAAATTGTAGAACCACCTAGTATTTTTTTGTCATCAACTAATAACGTTTTTAAATTATTTTTTGCAGCCATTTTTGCAGCAATAATACCTGAAACTCCACCACCGATTACCAATACATCGTAGTGAACATATTTGTGATCATAGATATCAGGATCTGGTTCTGTAGGAGATTTTCCCAAACCCGCAGATAATCGTATTAATGGTTCATATACTTTTTTCCAAAAACTCTTTGGCCACATAAATGTTTTATAATAAAAGCCTGCAGGAATTAACGGCGATATAAAATTATTAATACCTCCAATGTCAAATTTTACGTTAGGCCAGCAATTTTGAGAACTTGCTTCCAATCCTTCATACAATTCTAACTCGGTAGCTCTTACATTTGGTTCTGTTAGGTCTTTTTTACTACCAATTTGACAAATTGCATTAGGCTCTTCTGCTCCACAAGAAACTATACCCCTTGGTCTGTGATATTTAAAACTTCTACCGACTAAATGAATACCATTTGCCAAAAGTGCAGATGCCAAGGTATCACCCTCATATCCAAAGTAAGTCTTGCCATCATATTTAAATGAAACTCTCTTAGTTTCATCAATATATTCGGTTTTATGAATTCTATAATTGGGCATTACTTATAATTAACAGGAGGTTTTTCACCCATTTTATAAACAGATAAAATTTTATCATTCGATGTGTCTCTAACGACGTTGAACCATTTTCTGCATCCGTGAACATGATTCCATCTTTCAAATTGAATACCTTTAATATTTTTTCTCATAAATAGATATTCCGCCCATTCATCATCGCTAAGTTCAGTTGGTTGTTTTGGTCTAACTATATGAGCTTCTCCACCTGAAGAAAATTCACTTTGATCTCTCTCTCCACAAAATGGACAATTAATTAAAAACATTATTAATGTGCAACTGCTGCGGCACCATGTTCATCAACAAGATCACCGCTTACAAATCTATTTAAATTAAATGCTGCATTTAATTTATGTGGCTCATCATTTGCTATTGTGTGGGCAAATAAATCACCCGATCCTGGAGTAGCTTTAAAACCACCAGTACCCCAACCGCAATTAAAATATAAACCTTTTATATTAGTTTTACTTATAATAGGGCTCGCATCCGGACATATATCAACAATTCCTCCCCATTGTCTTAACATCTTCATTCTACTAAAAATAGGGTAGAGTTCTAAAATAGCCTTTAAAGTTTCTTCAACTATATTATGACTTCCTCTTTGAGTATATGAAACATATGAATCTGTTCCCGCACCTATAACTAATTCACCTTTATCAGATTGACTTACATAAGCATGAACTGCATTTGACATTACAACAGTATCAATAATTGGTTTTACTGGCTCTGAAACTAAAGCTTGTAATGGTTTACTTTCAAGAGGCAGTTTTAATCCAACCATATTTGCAATTACACTTGAGTGGCCTGCAGCAACAACTCCAATTTTATTAGTTTTTATAAATCCTTTAGTTGTTTCTAATCCTTCAACTTTATCACCATTTCTTTTTATACCTTTAACTTCACAGTTTTGAATTATATCAACACCCATATCGCTTGCACCTCTTGCATAACCCCAGGCAACAGCATCATGTCTTGCTGTTCCAGCTCTTCTTTGTAACGTTCCACCCAAAACTGGGTATCTGATATCAGGTGATGTATTTATAATTGGACAAAATTTTTTAACTTCCTCAGTATTTAACCAAACTGCATCAATTCCGTTTAGTCTATTAGCATGTGTTCTTCTTTTTAAATCTCTTACATCTTGAAGATTATGAGCTAAATTCATTACACCTCTTTGACTAAACATCACATTGTAATTTAGCTCTTGAGATAAATTTTCCCATAGTTTAAGAGCATGATCATATAAACCAGCACTAGCATCCCATAAATAATTTGATCTAATGATTGTAGTGTTACGCCCTGTATTTCCACCACCAATCCAACCTTTTTCTAAGACTGCAATATTTTTTAAATTATGTTTCTTTGCTAAATAATAAGCAGTAGCTAAACCGTGTCCGCCCCCGCCTACAATAATAGCTTCGTATTCTTTTTTTGGCTCTGGATTTCCCCAAGCTTGTTGCCAATTCTCATGCTGTGATAAAGCATTTTTTATTAGAGAGAATACTGAATATTTGTTTTTCATATTTTGGAGAAATTACTTGAATATGATTGAATATTCAATGATTTCAAGTTACACATATTCTTGTGGAAGGATGGGTGAGCTGGTTTAAACCAGCGGTTTGCTAAACCGCCGTACGCTTGAAAAGGTGTACCGAGGGTTCGAATCCCTCTCCTTCCGCCACTAATAGAGCGGATTATTTCTAAAAAAATCTTTTAAAAATATTGGTTTTTGAGACAAAATGTATCTATAAACATTATAGTTCTCCATAACCCTCTGAACATAGTTTCTAGTCTCTTTAAACTTAATGAGCTCAACCCAATCAACATAATCTATTTGTTTCTTTTGAGGATCTTTATTTATTTTTTTCCAATACTTCACTCTTTTTGGTCCTGCATTATATGCTGCTACAGCGAAAGGGTAGGATCCATCATAATCAAGAATTAAACCTGCGATATAAAAAGATCCTAAATTTATATTATACTCAGGACTTGTTGTTAAACGAGATTTTGAATAAGAAACTTTTGCCTGCTTAGCAACTGTCTTTGCAGTATAAGGCATCAACTGCATTAAGCCTTGTGCTCCAACTCTACTTCTTGCAGATATATCAAACTCGCTTTCTTGTCTTATAATAGATAATATTAAAGCTTGTTCTGGAATTTTTCTTGATCCAACTTTATTCGGAGTGCTTATTACCGGATAATTATATTTGTTATGAAACCTTTTTTGATAAGATGCTATTTTAGAAACCTGAATAGCAAAATCAAATCTAGAGATGTCAGTTGCTAGTTTTGCTGCCAATATTTCACTTCCTGCAGAAACGTTGTCATTTGCTAGAAACCTTAAAATATGTTTTGTATATTTATCTTTTTTTACTTCATCTAATAAGTGTACTATTGCAACTAATTTATTTTTGTAAAAACTTTCAGCATAATTTTTATCAACTTGTGTAGTCTCTTTAAGTTCAAAAGTTTTATTTGGATATATTTTCATATGAGATAATTGACCATAATAGGTTGTTAGATATTTTGAACCTTCTTTAAACCATTTATCTGCTTCTTCTTTATTTTTTAGTGCTAAATTTGCTTTTCCAAGCCAATAAGCTCCTCTTGATAAACTAATAGGATAACCAACATTATTATAAAACTTCTTAAAATGACTTTTTGCTAAAATTGGATCTTTTAAGAAACTTAAAGCAATCCATCCACTCATCCATTCAGCCTCAGCTAATTCGGCACCCTCTGATAGTCCATGTTTACTTGTAATTTTAT
>CACDQQ010000019.1 GCA_902555065.1 uncultured Pelagibacteraceae bacterium | reverse complement strand
GTTTCTATATTTTCAAATTTACAATCATTTTGAATTAGAAAATTGTTAGCGTTCCATATTTTATTTAAAAAATTTCTATAACCTTTAACTCTATCCTCTGATAATTTTACATCTCGTCCAGGAGATGCCATTGACAAAAGTGTAAATCTTAAAGCATCAGCGCTATATTTTTCTATTAATTCTAATGGATCAATTACATTGCCTTTAGACTTTGACATTTTTTGACCTTTTTCATCTCTAACTAATGCATGAACATAAATATTTTTAAAAGGTTCTTTGTTTTGAAATTCCATTCCAAACATAATCATTCTTGCAACCCAAAAGAAAATAATATCAAATCCTGTTACTAATACTGAAGTTGGATAAAATTTTTCTAAATATTCATTTTTTTCTGGCCATCCTAATGTCGCAAAAGGCCATAAGCCGGATGAAAACCATGTATCAAGAACGTCCGGATCTCTAATTAATTCAACATCTTTTTTATAATGTTCTTTTGCTAATTTTTTTGCACCTTCTTCTGTTTCATCTACAAATATTTCTCCATCAGGTCCATACCATGCAGGTATTTGATGTCCCCACCAAAGCTGCCTAGAGATACACCAGGGTTCTATATTATCCATCCATTGAAAATATGTTTTTGTCCAATTAACAGGAAAAAAATTAGTTGTTTTATTACTTACTATTTCTTTTGCTTTTATTGAAAGTTTCTTTGCATCAGCAAACCATTGCTCCGTTAAATAAGGTTCAATTATAGAATTAGATCTATCGCCATAAGGAACTTTATTTTTAATTTTCTCTTCTTTAACAAATAGGTTTTTATCAGTTAGTTCTTTTAAAATTCTTTTTCTAGCTTCAAATCTATCAAGCCCAATATAATTATCAGGTGCATTTTCATTAATTTTTCCATCAGGAGTAAAAACATTTATGACTTCTAAATTATTTCTCTCCCCTACTTCATAATCATTGAAATCATGTGCTGGCGTAATTTTAACAGCTCCAGTCCCTTGTTCAGGATCTGCATAATCATCTTCAATAATTTTTATTTTTCTATCAACTATTGGAACTATTACATTTTTATTTACTAATGATTTAAATCTTTCATCTGATGGATTAACTGCAACGGCTGTATCTCCTAACATAGTTTCTGGTCTAGTAGTTGCAATTGTTATAAATTTATCTGTCCCTTCTATTGGATAATTGATGTGGTATAACTTTGAATTAACCTCTCTTTGATCTACTTCTAAATCCGATATTGCCGTTTTTAAAACAGTGTCCCAATTGACTAATTTTTTTGATTTGTAAATTAATCCATTTTTGTACATTTCAACAAAAACCTTTAATACAGATTTTGACAAATTTTCGTCCATGGTGAAGGCATTTCTAGACCAATCACACGAACAGCCTAATTTTTTTAATTGATTAATAATAATATCACCATACTGACCTTTCCATTCCCAAACTTTTTCTATGAATTTTTCTCTACCTAAATCATTTTTATCTATACCTTCAGATTTAAGTTTTTTTTCTACTAATGCCTGTGTAGCAATACCTGCATGGTCAGTACCAGGTTGCCATAAAGTCTCAAAATTATTCATTCGATGATATCGAGTTAAAAGGTCTTGAATAGAATTATTTAGTGCATGACCCATATGCAGACTTCCTGTTACATTTGGTGGAGGGATAACTATCGAAAATTGTTTTTTATTTGATTTAGGTTTAAATAAATTTTTTTCTTCCCAATAAGAATAAATCTTATTTTCAACATTTTCGTGAATATATTTGTCTGAACTCATGGGTAATTATTTTATAAATTAATCATATCAATAAACAACAATGAAATTATCCGTTAAATTTATAGACTAAATTATAAAATTAATTATATATGACTTCATTGAATATTTAATTCATGGCAACGTGGCGGAATGGTTACGCAGAGGATTGCAAATCCTTGTATCCCGGTTCGATTCCGGGCGTTGCCTCCACAATATATTTTTGTTGAGATAATATAAAAAAAAAGTAAGTTGTGATTTTACATTCCTCGGTAGCTCAGTTGGTAGAGCAGTTGACTGTTAATCAATTGGTCGCAGGTTCGAGTCCTGCCCGAGGAGCCAATTAAAAATAAGTTACCCTGTTTTAGAAATATTTACTTGGTTAATCTCTATAGTTTTATTTAACTTAATTTTTTGATCATGAGTAAGTTCAGAATAAACTTTAACTAAAAAATTATAGTTAACATTCATATGACCTTCTTTGGATTTTTCTAAATTTATTAAGTATTCTGAAAAATCTTCAAAAAAATAGTTAATTGGGACTTTAAGATAATTAGATAGTTGTAGTAATCTTATAGAACTTACACCGTTTGTTCCTTTTTCATATTTTTGAATTTGTTGAAATGTAACATTTATTGCTTTTGCGACTTTAGTTTGAGTTAAACCTAAAGCCAAACGTCTAAGTTTTAATTTATTACCTAGATGTTTATTGAAATTTTCTTCCATCAAAGACCCCTCTTTAATTAAAAATAATAAGTTGAGTTAATAGAAATCAAAAAGTTATTTCAAGTAAAATAATTTTAAAAAGAATAATAATTTTTAGGATTTTATAAACCTGTCAAGCGACTTTTTAGCAATTTAGTTATAATTTTTATAATATTTGGCTCAAAAAAAGCTTTGTTCTATCGCTTTTTGGGTTAGCAAAAAACTCTTTTGTTTCTGCCTGTTCTACAATCATACCTTCATCCATAAAAATAACTTCATCTGCAACTTCTTTTGCAAACCCCATTTCATGTGTTACAACAATCATAGTCATACCAGCCTTAGCTAAATTAACCATTGCATCTAAAACTTCTTTAATCATTTCTGGATCTAATGCTGATGTTGGTTCATCAAAAAGCATTATTTTTGGCTCCATACATAACGCTCTAGCTATTGCACATCTTTGTTGTTGGCCTCCAGAAAGTTGGCCTGGATATTTATATGCTTGATCTGCAATTTGAACTTTTTCTAAATGTTTTAAAGCTAATGCCTCGGCATCTTTTTTAGGCATCTTTTTCACCCATATAGGGGCTAACGTACAATTATCTAATATTGATAAATGTGGAAATAAATTAAATTGTTGAAATACCATTCCAACCTCAGCTCTTATTTGTTCTATATTCTTGGTTTCTTCAGTTAATTCAGTTCCATCAACGACAATTGACCCTTCTTGATGTTCCTCAAGCCTATTAATACATCTGATTAATGTTGATTTACCTGAACCTGAGGGACCACAAACAACAATTTTTTTATTCTTTTCAACATCTAAATTAATATTTTTTAGGACTTGGAAATCTCCAAACCATTTATTCATTTCTTTTATTTGAATTATTTTATCTGACATTATCTCTCAGTTTTATATTTTTGTTCTAAATTATAACTATATTTACTCATTGCATAGCAAATAATAAAAAATACTATTGATGCAAACACATAACCTTCCATTGCAAAACCTAACCATTCGGGATTTGTTTTTGCTAAATTAAGCATTCCAACAATTTCCAATAGCCCTACAACAAAAATTAGAGGTGTATCTTTTACTAGTGCCAAAAATGTATTTGCTATACCCGGAATTACTAGTTTAAGAGCTTGTGGTAAAATCACAAATATATGCATTTTCCAGTAACCCATTCCTAAAGATTTTGCAGCATCATATTGACCTCTAGGTAAAGCCTGTAGACCGCCTCTTATTACTTCAGCTACATAAGCAGCTTCAAACAAAGATATAGCAATTATAACTCTTACTAGTTTATCAATAAACATGTCCTCTGGTAGAAACATTGGAAACATAACAGACGACATAAATAAAACTGTTATTAAAGGAACACCTCTCCAAAATTCTATAAATCCAATAGAAATGTATTTAATTATTGGTAGATCAGATCTTCTCCCTAAAGATAGGAATAATCCTACTGGAAAACAGAATATTAAACAGAAAAATGAAACTATAAAAGTTAATGATAAACCTCCCCAAGCTCCAGTTTCAACCCATTCGAAAGCTTGTATCTTTCCTAATTCAATTAGTTCTTCATAAAAAAATACATACTTTAATAATATATAAATCGTAATCGGTATTATTAAAAAATAATACATTTTAAATTTCGAAGGGATAAAGAAACCAATTATAATAGAGATCACTGCTGCAATAATTCCATATGAAAAATCAAAAAATATTGGGCCACCAGAAATAAAAAAGAATATAAATAAAAATGCAATTATTGGGTAAATAATTACATAATATAATGTTAGATATTTTTTGAATTTTTCAGTTGCAAAAAAACCTACTCCACCAAGAAAGGCGAGAGCGATAAATGATAAATTTATTCTCCACTGTTCTGCATTTGGATACATGCCATACATAAATCTATTAAACCAAGTTTTTATGTAAGCCCAACACGCACCAGATCCTGAGCAAGCGTCTTTTGAATCACCAGCAAAATTTGCATCAATTATGAACCAACTTAAAAGCGGTGGAAGTGATTTTATAACCGCAAAAATAATTAATAATGATAAAAGGGCGTTAAATTTATTTGTATTAATATTTTTGTTAATAATGTCTAAAAATTTTATACCTGAATATTCAATTCTAATTAAATGCAGACCCATAAAACCTATTATTAAAGGCAAAAAGTAACTTATTGTTCCTGGTAGAAAGCTAGTCAAATCTAAACTGAAAAAAGAATTCAAGAATACAATTAATATACTTAGAGAAAATAAACCAATACCTGAATACAAATATGCGTATAGATTATTTTTGTCTGGTGATAAAAAATTTAATTTATTCATTATTTTTCTTTAATAGCTATTTTATTATTATACCAATTCATAAAAATTGAGATTGTTATGCTTAAAGTTAAATAAGTTAACATTGTAATGGAAACAATTTCAATTGCTCTTCCTGTTTGCATTAAAGCTGTTCCTGCAAAAACAAGTACTAAATCTGGATATGCAATAGCAGCAGCAAGTGAAGAATTTTTTGTTAAATTTAAATATTGATTTGTTGTTGGTGGAATTATAATCCTCAAAGCCTGAGGCATAACTACTAATTTAAGAATTTGATTAGGAGTTAAACCAATTGAAGCTGCAGCTTCTTTCTGTCCTTTGCTAACACCCTGAACACCAGCTCTTACACACTCAGCGATAAAAGTTGCAGTATATAAAGATAAAGCTAATGCTAATGAAATTAATTCAGGAGGTAATTTAAGGCCACCTTTATAAGTAAATGATGTTTTTGATAGTTGTTCAATAACTGGTATTTCAATTGATGCATTAACCCCGCCTAGTAAAAAACTTAATAATGGTAAAATTATTAAAAGACCAATTGATATTAATAAAACGGGAGTTTGAATTCCTTGATTTTCTTGCTTTTTTTTTGCATATGCTCTTACAAAAAATATTGCAATTATTGCTGCAATTACTGAATAAATAAAAATATCTAGATTATTCCAAACAAAAGCTGGAACAAAAAAACCTTTAATTGTTAAAAAGAAAACTCCAAACATTGGTTCTGCTTTTTCTGGTAAAGGTAATGCTCTTAAAGCAGCAAAATACCAAAAAAATATTTGTAATAGTAAAGGAATGTTTCTAAAAAATTCCACATATATTGCTGCTGTTCTTTCAATAAGATAATTGCTTGATAATCTGGCTATTCCAACTACAACACCAATAATTGTAGCAAATACAATTCCAATAACAGAAACTAGAATAGTATTTAATAATCCAACTAAATAAGCTCTCAAATAGGAATGTGACCCATCATATTCTATCAAAGAAAACTGTACGTCAAATGACGACTCTTGAGACAAAAATCCATAACCAAATGTGATACCCCTGTTTTCCATATTAACTTGAGCATTATATGAAAAGAAACCAAATACTAGGATAACAACAACTAGAGTAAGTAACTGGGGTAATATTTTCTTAAAATTCACTGTTAGTATGGTTTATAAAAAAAAGGGCTAGAAAAATCTAGCCCTCTTTATATTCTTTTAAAAAGAATTATCTTGCTGGTGGTACGTATAGTATTCCACCTTTTGTCCATAACTGATTTGGACCTCTATCAGGTAGAATTCCAGTATCAGCTATATTTCTTTTATAGCTTTCACCGTAGTTACCAACTTGCTTGATAATTCTTAAGCTCCACTCATTATCTAAACCTAGAGCAGCTCCTAATTCACCTTCAGCACCAACTAATCTTTTTACTGCTGGATTATCTGAAGTTTTCATCATATCAGCATTTGCTGATGTTACGCCATACTCTTCAGCTTCGATCATAGTGTTTAGTGACCATCTTACGATATCTTCCCAAACAGAATCACCTTGTCTAACAACTGGGCCTAATGGCTCTTTTGAAATAGTTTCAGGTAATACCATGTGGTCATCTGGGTTGCTCAATTTAATTCTTTGAGCAGCTAAACCAGATTTATCTGTAGTATATGTATCACATCTTCCAGCATCATATGCGGCCACAACTTCGTCAGCTTTTTCAAAAGTGACTGGCTCATATTTAATTCCTTTTGAATTAAAGAAATCTCTCATATTAAGCTCTGTAGTAGTTCCAAGGTTAGTACATGCAGAAACACCAGCTTTAAAATCATTAACTGATGAAATTCCTGAATTTTTTCTAACCATAAAACCTTGACCGTCATAGAAGTTTACTCCTACGAAAGTAAGACCGATATCCGCATCCCTAGAAAGAGTCCAAGTAGTATTTCTAGATAGAATATCTATCTCGTTAGATGTTAATGCAGTGAATCTTTCTTTTGCACTTAGTGGAGTAAATTTAACTTTACTTGCATCACCTAGTACTGCAGCAGCTACTGCTCTACATACATCAACGTCAACACCAGTCCAGTTACCCGCAGCGTCAGCATTGGAAAATCCTGGTAGACCTTGTGAAACACCACATCTCACAAAACCTTTTTTCTGAGTGTTTTTAAGAGTTTTTGACTTTTTTGCAGCCATAGTTTCTGTTGTAAAAGTAAATAGAACAGCAAACATAGCAACAACTGAAGTCAATCGTTTTACTAATTTAAACATTATATATTCCTCTTGTTTATTTATTTGTTAACAAATAATTCAAATTATTTTTTGAATTGACCAAGTAAAGCAGAAACAAAGAAACTCATCAATATAAAATTAATGGCAAAATTTACGCAT
>CACDQQ010000018.1 GCA_902555065.1 uncultured Pelagibacteraceae bacterium | reverse complement strand
TATCTATTAACATCATTTTCGTTAATTATAACAGGCTGTCTATGATGTATTTCTTTAATATTTTCATCTGCATCCTCTGTTATTAAACAAAATTGATCATTGTCATAGATAGCAGCTAAATACATAAGCTTTTTATCCTCTCTTAAAAAATAATAAGGTGTTTTATTTTCTTTTTCTCTTTTCCACTCATAAAAACCATCTGCTACAGCTACACATCTATGTAATCGAATTAATTTTTTGAAAGACACTTTTTCATCAATAGTTTCTAGTCTTGCATTTATTAAAGGTTTAAAATCTTTTTGCTTAGCCCAACTAGGTACTACTCCCCACTTTAAATTTTCTAGAGTATTTCCATTATTATATTTTTTAATCACAGGTAATTTTTGAAATGGGTGTGCATTATAATTTTCATTATCTTCAACTTGTATAGCTGACTTAACAAGTTTTTTTGTTTTTGTAACGGGGCTAGTTATTACGTATCTTCCACACATATTTAATTTTCTTGGTTTAATCTAAATTTAGATTATATGTTTTTCAAAACTATGAAATCAATAGAAAATAATTTTGATGATCCGCAAGTAAATGAGTTGCTAACTAAGCATTTTATTGAATTGAGATCAGTTTCTCCTGAGGGGAGTTCTCATGTATTAGATATACCTGGATTAAAGGTTCCAAGTATAAAATTCTGGAGTTTGTGGGAAAATAATGAATTAATTGGTTGTGGAGCTTTGAAATTATTTGATGAAACACATGGAGAATTTAAATCTATAAGAGTTTCAGATAAGTTTAGAAATAAAAAATATGGTGGAAAAATAATTTCACATCTTATTGAAAAATCTAAACAAATAGGAATTACTAAACTAAGTGTCGAAACTGGTGTGGGTGATTTTTTTGCGCCCGCTAGAAAACTTTTTAAAAGTTTTGGTTTTAAAGAGTGTGGGCCTTTTGCGCACTATAAAGACGATCCTAATTCGTGCTATTATTCAGTGGACATTTGAGGAGTTTAGTTTGGAAACTGATAAATCAAGACCATTCGTATTATATGTTGCTGAAATCATTTATCGAAAGATATATGAAATCAAGATTAAAAATCCAAATTTAACTAATATTCAAGCTTTTGAAATATTTATTGCATCAGATGATTATAATGAAATTAGCTCAGGTAATTTTCATGATAAATGGTTTAAAGAACTTGAGAATAATGACTACATAGATAAATCTACAAAAAAAAAGATTAATCAAGAAACTATAAGACTTTTACAAATACAAAAAGATACTATGATTAAACAACTAATGAAAATCCCAAAATTATATTATGCAAAAAGTCACTTTCCTTTGGAATTATCTCAAAGAGCATTTGATCATTTGTGGAGAGTTTGTGAAAGTTATGAACTTTGGTGTAAAGAAACTAAACAAAATGCATTAATATTATTAAATTTAACAGAATAATTTATGAGTAATAAAATTTTGAGATTTATAGATAGTACTTTAATAGATTTAGGAAGACAGTTTAAATGGACCTATCTACCACCATTGATGATTTATCTTGCTGCTGGTATTTCAGGACTAACAGGTATTGTTGGAACTTTTTTTGTTAAAGACTATCTAAACTTATCTGCTGCTTTTCTTGCTGGACTGGGTTTTTGGGCTGGAATTCCATGGGCACTAAAGATGCCTTTAGGTCATCTTGTTGATCTTATCTGGAATAAAAAAAATTACATGGTTTTTGTAGGAGCTTCCTTAATCTCATTAAGTTTAATTATAATGTACGGTTTAATAATTCATACTGAATGGATGTCCTCAATTCTTTCAGTCGAAACATGGTTTGTGATCAGTGTTTTGCTTGCTCCGATTGGTTATGTTGTGCAAGATGTTGTAGCTGATGCTATGACTGTAGAAGCAGTTCCTTTAGTTGATGATAGTGGAAATAAATTTTCAAGAGATGAAATCAAACTTATGCATACAACAATGCAAACTCTTGGAAGATTTGCAATAATTGGTGGAACTGTTTTAGTTGCTTTAGCTAACGTTATTCTCTTTAAAGGAGTAGACGAACTTGAACAAGTAGATAAGATAAGTTTATACGGTTCAATTTATATATATGCTTTAATTATTCCAATTGTATCTGTACTAGGAATATTTCTTGCTTCATATTTAAAAAATCAAAAGAAAAGAAAACTAATTGAACAAGGTTTAAAGGGTGACCAAGATTATGCTCCTTCAGAGAAAACTGAAGTAAACTGGTGGATATTAGGTGGAAGCTTGGTTTTTGTTATTTTCACTTTAGGTATTGGATCATTCAAAGTGCCTTTTGCTCAAGAAATTGTTTTCGTAGGTTCAATGGCAATTATTCTATTTTTAATGAATAAATTAGTTAAAGAACTTCCTCAGGATTTAAGACTTACTGTTGTAGGTACAGCAATAATAATTTTTATTTTTAGAGCAATGCCAGGACCTGGTCCAGGTTTATCGTGGTTTGAAATTGATGTACTTGAATTCAATGAACAATTTTTTTCTGTATTATCTCTTATAGCCTCTGTTTTAACGCTTTTTGGTATTATTTTATTAAGACCATTTATGGCAAACAACTCAATAGCTAGAATAATAGTGATTTTATCTGTTGCAGGTGCAATTTTATTTTTACCAAGTGTGGGAATGTATTATGGATTTCATAATTGGACATCATCAATTACTAATGGAGTTGTTGATGCCAAGTTTATTGCAATATTAAATACTGCACTTGAGTCACCTTTGGGACAAGTCTCAATGATACCTTTGCTTGCATGGATTGCTAAAAATGCGCCTTCGCACTTAAAAGCAACTTTCTTTGCAGTATTCGCATCTTTTACAAATCTTGCTTTATCAGCAAGTGCTTTAGGGACTAAATATTTAAATGAAATTTATGTTATTACTAGAGAGGTAAAAGATAAGGTAACAAATGCTATTCTTACCACTGCCGATTATTCAGATCTAGGTATTTTGTTGATAACAGTAACACTAATAACTTTAATAATTCCAATTGTGTTTGTGTTTATTATTCAAAAAACTAAATTTAAAACTTCAGAATAATTTTTATTCAGTTTTATAGCCAAATTCTAAACAAGCATCAGTTATTGAATGATAAAGAGATTCACCAAAACTTCTTAAAGCAAATATTCTTACTTTTCTTGGATTTGAACTTATAAAATCAATAGTTATTGTAATTGCATGAAAAGCAGAATTAGAACATTTTCCTTCATCAAGACCATCTAAATTTAACGGACAACCTTTTTTCAATACTTCATCTACTAAAGAACCCTCCAATTCCAGTATTGTTCTTGAATGAGATAGATCTGTTAATGCAAAATCATCATGACTTAAGTTCTCTAAAATAGATTTTTCTATTTCTTTATTTTTTTGAAACGACTAACCAATTATCAGGTCCCATCCATAAAATTCTTGTATTTTTATTTGAAGAAACCAAAAGTGTCTCAGGTAAATTTAAATTATCTATTTTTATTTTATTAATACTAATTGAAGATTTTTTATATTTAACAATTTGATAAATCAAAACATCTTTGATTTCTCTAATATTAATTAGCTCATCTTTACTATCGTGATTGCCAAACAATCCATGTTTATGAATATTTTCTAGTGCAGAAACATTTTTCATGATCTAACTCTTTTTCCTTCTGGGTCAACATAATGTGAAGATATAACTTCTACTTCAATTGATTTATTTTTTAATGGTGATACCGCAAAAAACTTTTTACCTATCATATTTTTTCCATCTTTCATAATTGCTAGTGAAAATGGATTATTATTTTCTACACTCCAACAAGAAGAAGAAACATGGCCAAGTTTAGGGTTTGGTAATTTTGCATTCTGATCTTGAACAATATGAGATCCTTCAGGAATACTAGACTTTCTATCAATTGGAATAAGTCCAACAATTTTTTGTCTGCTCTCAACATTAAATGCTTCTCTTCCTAAAGAATTTTTGCCAATAAAATCTTTTTTCTTTGAAACTAATCCATTTAATGAAACATCTGATGGGATTGTTCGGCCATCTAATTCTGGTCCTGCAACGTGTCCCATTTCAATTCTTAATGTTGATAAAGCTTCAGTTCCGTAAGGCTGATTTCCAAATTCTTTTCCTACTTCCATCATTTTCTCCCACATGAACAAACCATGATCTGATTTGATATTAATTTCATATGCAAGTTCACCAGAAAATGAAATTCTAAAAATTCTTGATGGAACACCAAAAAATTCTGCTTCTTTATAGCCCATAAAAGGCAAAGCTTCATTTGATACTTCTAAGTCCGGATATAATTTTGATAACATGTCTCTAGATTTAGGTCCAGCAATTGCAGCCCCTGCCCATTGCTCAGTTGTAGAGACAACATTTACATTTAATTCTGGCCAAACAATTTGAAGATAATATTCTAAGTGAGATAAAACATTTGCAGCTTGTGCAGTTGTTGTTGTCATATGATAATGATTTTCTGAAATTCTTGTTGTTGTTCCATCGTCCATGACAATTCCATCTTCTCTAAGCATCAATCCATATCTTGCTTTTCCAACAGGTAATTTCATCCAAGCATTTGTATAAACTCTATTTAAAAATTCTGCTGCGTCTGGGCCTTTAATATCAATTTTTCCTAATGTTGTTACATCGCATATACCAACATTCTCTCTAACATTTTTTGCCTCTCTCTTTGAGGCTTCAAATAAAGTTTCATTTCCTTGTTTGTAATATCGAGGTCTCTTCCAGGCACCTGCATCAACAAATACAGCATTATTTTTCTCATGCCATTCATGCATTGGAGTTTTTCTAGTCGGCATATATTCCATACCTACTTCACGACCAACTATTGTCCCGATTGTAATTGGTGTGAAAGGTGGTCTAAATGTTGTGTGTCCCACTTCAGGAACTATTTTATTTTCTATATTAGATACCAACTGAAGACCATTTAAATTACTTGTACGGCCTTGATCTGTTGCCATTCCAAGAGTTGTATATCTTTTGACGTGCTCTATTGATCTGTAACCTTCTCTTAGTGCGATTTCTATATCAGAGACAGATACATCATTTTGAAAGTCAACAAATCTTTTTGGATTTTCATTTTTAGGTAACGGCATACACCAAAATTTATCATGAGCTCCGTATTTCTTTTCATTTACATTTGGAATTGAGATTTCTGTTTTAGTCTCTTTAATTTTTGCGGAAAGATTTGAACCATTTTCAAAACCATGTTTTAAACTTTCTTCTAATGTAAATGATCCATTTGCTGCACCGACTGATGTCTCATGTTGTTTTTTCTTATCTGGAATAAATGCATCAATTTTTTCTTCATACTTAAGTTTATTTCCTGATTGTGATGCTAAATGTACAGATGGTGTCCAAAATCCAGATACACAAATACAATCACAATCTACAGTTTCTATTTTTTCAAAAGAATTTTTATCTTTATTCAGTTTGCCAATTTTTGCAGATTTAACTTTTTTGTATCCATTAGCGACAATAACACCGTGAGAAAATCTTATATCAATTCCCTTTGATTTAGCTTCATCAATTAATTCTGATGAATGTTCTTCTCTTGTATCTAATATAATTGGTTCAACATTATTTTTTTTGAACTCTAAAGCTGTTTCATATGCACTATCGTTATTTGTAAATATTAAAGGTTTCTTTCCAACCAATACTCCGTAGACTTTCATATATTCTTTCGCAGCTGCTGATAAAAATATTCCTGGAGTATCATTGTTGCCAAACACAATTGGTCTTTCAATTGAACCAGTTGATAAAATTGTTTCTTTGGCTCTAATATACCAAAGTCTTTGTCTTGGGGTGAATTTTGATTTTTTCTCTAAATGATCACTAACTCTCTCAAACATAACCAACATATTATGATCATAGTAACCAAAAACTTGAGATCTATTTTTTACAGTTACATTAGGCATAGATTTTAATTCAGTAATTATTTTTTCTGCCCAATCTTTTCCTGATAAATTATCGATGCTTACATCATCAGTTAAAAGTGTTCCTCCAAATCTTGGTTTATCCTCAGCTAAAATTACTTTTGCTCCATTTTTTGCAGCAGCATAAGCACTTGCTAATCCAGAGGGTCCGGATCCAGTAACTAACAAATCGCAATACTCAAATTTATGTTCATATCTTTCTTTATCTTTTTCTATCGAAGCAACCCCTAATCCTGCAGCTTTTCTAATGAAAGGTTCGTAAATTTTATACCAAAAACTTTTAGGCCACATAAATGTTTTGTAATAAAACCCAGCAGGGAAAAACATTTTTAAAAAATTATTAATTGCACCAATATCAAAATTAACTGATGGCCAACAATTTTGGCTCGTTGCTGACAATCCTTCAACGAGTTCCATTTCTGTTGCATTAACATTGGGTTCTGAATGACCATTGAATTCTACTTGAAGCTTTGCGTTGGGCTCCTCTACTCCTGCACCAAAAAATCCTCTGGGTCTATGATATTTAAAACTTCTACCTACTAAGTGTATTCCATTTGCTATTAAAGCAGATGCAATTGTATCACCTTCATATCCAAATAATTTTTTACCATTAAAAGTAAAAGATATTTTCTTGTTTCGATTAATTAATCCCACTTTATTTAATCTAAATGGTTGGCTCATCTTATTTCTTCTGTGACTTTTGCTGTTTGGAAAATTTCGTGTGTAGCAGTGTCTCTTTGCACCTTAATCCATTGTCTACACCCAGCTATATGTTGCCATAACTCTATATGTTTCCCTCTTGGACTTTTTCTCATATAAACAAAATTATCCCAATCTTCACTTGATACTTCTTCATTTATATTAGGTCTTTTTACAGTTGCATCTCCTCCATATGAAAATTCTTTTTGTGCTCTTAAACCGCAATAAGGACATTTGATGTATAACATTTTTTAACCAATCCAGGTTTTAGTTCCTAAACCTTTTTCATCTAAAAGATGGCCTGTAGAAAATCTATTTAATCTTAATTCTGAATTTAATTCATGAACTTGATCTTGTGCAATTGTGTGAGCAAATGTCCAACCTGAGACAGGAGTTGATTTAAAACCTCCATAACACCATCCGCAGTTTAAATATAAACCTTCAATATGAGTTTTATCAATTATTGGAGAACCATCCATTGACATATCCATGATCCCTCCCCATGTCCTTAACATTTTTAATCTACTTAAAAATGGAAACAAAGCTAAGCCACCTGTCAATACATGTTGTATAGTTGGCAAGTTACCTCTTTGAGCATAACTATTATATCCATCAAGATCACCACCCATTACCATCTCGCCTTTATCTGATTGACTTATATAAAAGTGGCCTGCACCAAAAGTTACTACTCCGTCTAGTAATGGTTTTACAGGTTCTGAAACACAAGCCTGCAGTACATGAGTTTCTATTGGCAGTGTCATATTTAATTTTTCAGCTAATATATTTGTGCTACCTGCAACACATAATCCAACTTTTTTTGCTTTAATATCTCCTCTTGAAGTTCTAATTCCTTTTATCTTTCCATTAACAACATCAAAACCAGTGACCTCACAATGTTGTATTATATCTACTCCCATATCATCTGCTTGACGCGCATAACCCCAAGCAACAGCGTCATGTCTTGCGGTACCAGCGCTTGGTTGCATTAAGCCTCCAAAAATTGGGAAACGTACTTCATCACTAAAATCAGCCATTGGAATTAATTTTTTAACTTCGTCTCTATCTAATAACTTTGCATCTATTCCATTTAATCTCATAGAGTTTCCTCTACGAGCATACGCATTCATTTGAGCATCTGAGTGGGCTAAGTTTATTATTCCCCTTGGAGAAAACATTACATTAAAGTTCAATTCTTGACTTAAGTTTCTCCATAAATCCATACCAAATTCATTAAATCTTGCATTAGCATCGTACATAAAATTTGATCTTATGATCGTTGTATTTCGACCAACATTTCCACCACCAATCCAGCCTTTCTCAATGATAGCTACATTTCTAATATTATGTTCTTTTGCTAAATAATATGCAGTAGCAAGACCGTGTCCTCCACCTCCAATGATGACTACATCATATTCACTTTTTGGAGTTGGATCTTTCCAAGCAACTTCCCAATTTTGGTGATTGGAGAAAGCGTTTTTGATTAGACTAAATACTGAATATTTCTGCATTCGTAAGTTTTATAAAATTAAATATAAGTTTTTGCTAATTTTTTTTATATATATTTTTTAGATGTTTAAATACGTGACAAAAAAGGATAGTAATTCTGCTCATTAATAAGTAATTAGTTTTATGTCAAAATCAGATATCCAAATTGCACGAGAAGCAAAAATGAAACCCATAAATGAGATTTTGGGTAAAATTAATGTTCCAGATGAACCAAGTGCTTTTAGCCCTATGGGACGTCATATTGCTAAAATAAATTTAGAATATTTGGATAGTTTAAAAGATAAACAAAATGGAAAATTAATTTTAGTTACTGCTATTACACCAACTCCTGCAGGTGAGGGAA
>CACDQQ010000017.1 GCA_902555065.1 uncultured Pelagibacteraceae bacterium | reverse complement strand
TCCTAATATTCTTTTAATTAACATGAATTGTTGAAAATCTTTTTCACCCATATAAACATGCTTAGATTTAACAATAGATAACAATCTATTCATTACGTTTAATACACCCTCAAAATGTCCTTTTCTATATTTGGCACATAAAATTTTATCAGATTTATTAAGTTTAAAATTTTTCATTTTATTTTTATATATTTCATTGACTTCTGGTAAAAATAAATAATTGACATTGAGTTTTTTTAATATCGAAATATCTTTTCTTATATTCCTAGGATAATTCTTAAAATCTTTTTTTTGATTAAATTGTGTTGGATTAACAAAAATACTTACTATTGTTTCTTTGTTATTTTTTTGTGAAATTTTTATTAAAGATTCGTGGCCTTTATGAATTCCTCCCATTGTAGGTACAAATCCAACATTTTTGTAATTTTTTACTGCCTTATTTAGTTCAAAAACATTTTTTAAAATTTTCATTTTTAATAAATATGATTATAAGTAAAACATCCTAATGATTAAACAAGCTATTATTCCCCTTGCTGGTTTGGGCACACGTTTGTTACCTTTGACAAGTGTTTTTCCTAAAGAACTGCTTCCAATAAATGGAAAACCAGGAATTGAGTATATTTTAGATGAATGTATTGAGGCTGGCGTAAGTGAAATAATTTTTATTATTTCAAAAAAAAAAGAGATGATAAAGAAATATTTCAATAATGATAATTTTTACAAATCAATTATAAAAAAAAAGAAAGATCCTAGAATAATTAAAGAGTACAAAAAAATCCTTTTTTTTAAAAAAAAAATTAAATTTGTTTATCAAAATAAACCCATGGGCACTGGTGACGCCGTACTTAAAACTAAAAGATTTATAAAAAATAATTATTTTTTGATGTTGTTACCTGATGATTTAATTATCAAAAAGAACTGTTCAAAAGATATGATAAAAATTCACAAAAAATTAAAAGGATCTGTAATGGCTAGCATGAAAGTTGAAAAAAACAATGTAGATCGTTGGGGAATTTATTCAATTAAAAAAAATATTGATAAATTAAATTTTAAAATTGCAGATGTTGTTGAAAAACCTAATACTAAAGATGCTCCATCAACTCATGCAGTAATAGGTAGATACATATTATCAAAGAAAATTTTTCATTATCTAAATAATCAAAGAAAAGGTAAAGGTGGTGAAATTCATATTACAGATGCAATAAGACGAATGATATTAGATCAACATTTATTCATCGGACATAAATTTAGTGGTAATTATTTAGATTGTGGATCCCTGAAAGGTTATATTAAATCTGGAATTGAAATTTCTAAGTTATGAAAATTTGTATTATAGGATCTGGTTATGTTGGATTAGTTAGTGGGGCTTGTTTTTCTGATTTGGGTAATAAAGTAACATGTGTTGATATTAATAAAGAAATTATAGAAAAATTAAATAGAGGAATAATACCAATTTATGAGCCTGGTCTTCAAGAATTAGTTGAAAGAAATTTAAAAAAAAAAAGACTTTTATTTTCAACTAATATTTCTAACTCAATAAAAAAGTCAGATATTATCTTTATTTGCGTTGGAACTCCTACAAAAAATAATAAAGCTGATTTGAAGTACGTATTTAATGTTATCAAAAGTATAAAATCTAATCTAAACAAGTATAAAATAATAGTAACTAAATCTACAGTCCCAGTTACCACAGGTGATAAAATTACAAAAATCTTAAAATCAAATAAAAATAAAAATAAGTTTGATGTTGTATCAAATCCTGAATTTTTAAGAGAAGGTGAAGCAATTAGAGATTTTCAATTTCCAGATAGAGTTGTAGTAGGCACAAGTAGCAAAAAAGCAAATAAAATTATGAAAAAATTATATCTGCCTTTAATTAAGAAGGGTGGCAGATATTTTCATACTTCTAGAAGATCAGCTGAATTAATTAAATATGCATCAAACGCCTTTTTAGCCACTAAAATTACATTCATTAATGAAATAGCCAATTTATGTGAAAAATCAAATATAGACGTTAAAGAAGTTGCAATTGGCATGGGTTTAGATGAAAGGATTGGAAGCAGATTTCTACGTGCAGGCCCAGCCTACGGTGGATCATGTTTTCCAAAGGATACAAGGGCACTTGTTTCAACTGGTCGAATGTTTAAAACAAATCTTTCAGTTGTAAAATCAGTAATTAATTCAAATGATAAAAGATCTAATTTATTACTAAATAAAATTAGCAAAATAATGAATAACAAAATTAAAAATAAAAATATTACATTTTTAGGTGTTACTTTTAAACCAGGAACTGATGATATGAGAGAATCTTCCTCATTAAAAATGATACCAGCCTTATCAAGAAAAGGTGCATATATAAATTATTATGAACCAACAGGTAAGAAAAAGGAATTTAAATCTAAAAATATTAATTTTTTTGAAAATATAAAAGATGCTTGTAAAAGCGCAGATTTAATAATAATTCATACAGAATGGAATGAATTTAAACAACTCAACTTTAAAAAAATTACCAAAAAAAGAAATTTTAAAGTTTTTGATATGAGAAATCTTTATTCAACTTATGAAATGAAAAAAAATAAAATAAGTTATTTTAGTATTGGTAGATAATTAATTAAGATCAAATATTGCATCAACTTCAACTGCAACACCTAATGGAAGGCTGTTAGTACTTACAGCAGCTCTTGCATGTGAACCGGCTTCATCAAATACACTTTTTATTAGATCTGAGGCTCCATTTATAACTTTTGGTTGTTCAGTAAAATCATCAGTAGAATTAACATATCCAGTGAGTTTCAAACATGATTTAATTTTGGATAAATCATCACTACATGCTTTCTTTGCTTGAGATATTATACTTAATGCACATCTTTTAGCTGCCTCATAACCTTGTTCAGTATTATAATCTTTTCCGAGTTTTCCCTTAATTAAATTTCCATTCTCATCAATTGATATTTGACCAGATATATATAGTAAATTTCCAGATATTCTTGTTGCAGCATATGATCCAACAGGATTATTAGCTTTTGGTAATTTTATATTTAAATTCTTTAATTTTTCATCTGCTGACATTATTTGCTTTTCTTTTTCTTTTTATTTCTATCGTATTCTTTTCTTTTCTCAATTAAAATTAATGCTTCTTCCATAGTTAATTCAACAGGATCTTTCTCTTCTGGTATAGTCGCATTTAATGATTTGTATTTAATGTATGGACCATACTGACCTTTCATGATTCTAACTGGCTTTTTATCTTCTGGGTGTTCTCCTAAATCTTTTATCATAGATGATGAAATTCTTCCTGGTTTAGCTTCAGCAATTAATGTAACAGCTCTATTTAGTCCAATTGTGAATAATTCATCCACGTTTTCTAGTCTAGCAGATTTATTTTCACATTTAAGGTAAGGACCAAATCTTCCAACATTCACAGTAATATCTTTATCATTTTCAGGGTTTTTACCTAAACTTAATGGTAACGAGCATAAGTATTTTGCTTTTTCTAAATCAATATTTTCAATCTCAATTCCTTTAGGGATAGAAACATTTTTTAAATTATTTTCTTCTTTCTTTAATTTTCTTTTTTTCTTTTTAGTTTTTTCATCTTCCTCTATGATTTCTTTCTCAAATTGCAAATATGGACCAAATCTTCCATTTTTAAGAAAAATATCTTTACCTTTATCATTTTTTCCAATGAATTTAGGCTCTGCTAGTGTCAATTGTTGTGCTGCTTTAGATTTTGATAGTGGTCTTGTAAATTTGCATTCTGGATAATTTGAACACCCAATAAAAGCACCACCTCTAAAACTATTTTTTAAACTTAATTGCCCAGATTCACAAAGTTTGCATTTTCTATCAATATTTCCATCCTTATCTACCTCAAATATTAGTGATCCAAGACTTTCATTTAATAGGTCTAATACTTCTCTGGTTCTTTTTTCTTTCACACCTGAAACATTAGAATTAAAGTCTTTCCAAAAGTTCTCTAAAACTTTTATCCAATTTTCTTTACCTGATGTTATATCGTCTAATTGATCTTCTAATTTTGCAGTAAAATCATAATCAACATATTTAGTAAATAATTTTTCTAAAAAAGCAGAAAGTAATTTCCCTCTATCAGTTGGGAAAAACCTTTTATTATTTATGTCAGCATAACCTCTATTAGCTATTACTGAAATAATACTTGCATAAGTAGATGGTCTACCAATTCCTAGCTCTTCTAATTTTTTAACTAGACTTGCCTCTGAATATCTAGGTGGTGGTTGTGTATAGTGCTGTTCATCAATATGATCTTCAAACATTACATCACCTTTTTTAACATCAGGTAAAGTATTTTCATTGTCATCATCATTTTCATCGATCTTATACAGTTTGAGAAAACCATCAAATTTTAATGTTGAACCACTAGCTTTAAATATATTTTTATCATCATCTGAGTTGATAGTAATAGTTTTTCTATCAAATTTTGCTGATTGCATTTGTGATGATAAAGATCTAGACCATATTAAATTATAAAGTTTATATTGATCAGTACTTAAGTATTTTTTCATATCTTCAGGTTTTCGAATTATTTCTGTTGGACGTATAGCTTCGTGAGCTTCTTGAGCATTCTTTGCTTTTTTGCCACTATAATTTAAAGGTTGTTCTGGTAAATATTTATCACCATAATTCTGCATTATAAAATCTCTGAAAGATGTTATCGCATCTTTTGAAATATTAGTTCCATCTGTTCTCATATAAGTAATTAATCCTACGGTTTCACCTTCAATATCAATTCCTTGATATAATCTTTGAGCAATTTGCATTGTCCTTGATGCTCCAAAACCAAGTTTACTCGATGCTGTTTGTTGTAATGTTGATGTAGTAAAAGGTCCTGATGGATTTCTGTTATAAGTTTTTGAACTTATATCTGTTATGTTATATTTTTTATTTTTTATTTTTGATAAAGCATCATTAATATCTTGTTTGTTTTTAAATGAAAATTTTTCAACCTTATTTCCATCTAATTGTGAAATAGTTGTATTTATTTTTTCATTTTTGTTATTTCTAAAAATTATATTTAAAGTCCAAAATTCTTTTGGTTGAAAAACTTCTATTTCCTGTTCTCTTTCGGTCAAAAGTCTTAGAGCTACAGACTGAACTCGACCAGCAGATTTAGAACCTGGTAATTTTGTCCATAGAATGGGGGAAATATTAAAACCTACTAGATAATCTAGAGCTCTTCTTGCCATATAAGCATCAACTAAATGTGGCTCTATTTTTCTTGGATTATCTATTCCATTTGTAACCGCTTTTTTTGTTATTTCGTTGAAAACAACTCTTTCAACTTCTTTATCTTTTAATAATTTTTTTTCTTCAAGAAACTCTTTTACATGCCAAGCTATTGCTTCACCTTCTCTGTCAGGGTCAGTAGCTAGAATAATTTTTTTTGAATCTTTAGCACTATCTGTAATTTCTTTTAAATATTTTTTTGAAAAACTATCTACTTCCCAAATCATTTTAAAATTATTTTCAGGATCAACAGAACCATTTTTCGAAGGCAGATCTCTTATATGCCCATAGCTTGCAAGAACTGTATAATCTGATCCTAAATATTTATTAATTGTTTTTGCTTTTGCTGGACTTTCAACAATTACTAGATTCATATTTAGAGAACGTACTTAAAACAGTTAAACTGTCAAATTATTAAATTTTTGTCTTAGTTTCTTCTTTATTTATCAAGCGTTTAACGTTTTCTCTATGAGTGTAAAAAATTAAAATAAACATTATGAAGTAAAACATAATGTTATCATTACTATAAAAAAATATAAAAATAGGAACACTTAATGATCCAAGAATTGATCCTAATGATGAGTATTTAGAAATTAAATATGTAATTACCCAAACAATACCAAAAACAATACCCAAAAAATAATTTAAAATAATCAACATTCCAACATATGTTGCAACACCCTTACCACCTTTAAATTTTAACCATATTGGAAAAACATGTCCTAAAAAAACAGATAATGAACAAATGTAAATAAATTCTGGATAATTTAACTTAACATAAATTATTGGAAATACCGCTTTTAAAATGTCTAGTAATAAAGTTGAGTAACCTAAAAATTTATTGCCAGTTCTTAAAACATTGGTGGCGCCTATATTACCCGATCCTGTTTCTCTTATGTCTTTTTTTAAAAAAATTTTTGTTAATAAAAAACCAAAAGGAATAGAACCTAATAAATATGATAAAAGTGATAAAATAAATATTTCCATTTAAATATTGTAAAGCTCTTGTCCTTTTACGAATGTATTGGTTACTTTTCCTTGTAATCTCTTATTTTCAATTGACGTATTTTTTGATTTAGAAACCAAATTTTCTTGCTTTACTATCCAAGGTTTATTTATATCCACAATACAGAAATCTGCATCATTACCTACAGATAAATTACCTTTATTAATTTTCAAAATTTTTGATGGATTGGAGGTTAATGCAGCAATAATTTTTTCAAGTTTTACAGATCCATTGTGATATAATTCTAATGACAAGGATAATAACGTTTCAATACCAGTTGCTCCTGTTGCGGCTTGAGCAAATGTTAATCTTTTTTGCTCTTCATCTTCAGGTTTGTGATCTGAAACTATTACATCGATTGTACCATCATTTAATCCTTGCACTAAACTTAATCTATCGTCTTCAGTCCTGAGTGGTGGAGACAATTTTAAAAAAGTTCTAAAGTCACCAATATCATTTTCATTTAAAGATAAATTATTTATTGATACCCCACAGGAAAATCTTACTTTATCTTTTCTATCTCTGATAATTTCAACTGCTTTTCCTGATGAAATCTGAGAAATGTGATAACGACAATTATATTCTTCTAATAATGTTAAATCTCTCTCTATAATTATTAGTTCAGCTATTTCTGGGATACCTTGCAAACCAAGTTTTGTCGAAATTATTCCATCATTTATCATGCCATTTTCAGCTAATTCTTGATCTTCCGCATGTTGCATTATTAAAGATCCTAAATCTTTTGCTGAATTCATTATTCTGGACATAACTCTTGTATTCTGAATTGTTCTAATTCCATCTGTAAATGCTATTATCCCTTTACTTTGCAGAAGACCAAACTCTGTCATATTTGTGCCTTCAGTACCCTTTGTTAGAGATGCTGTGGGAAATATATTTATTTTTGATTTATCTCTGCCTCGTCTTTTTAAAAAATCTACTATTGAAACGTTGTCGATTATTGGATCAGTATTAGGCATTGTTACAACTGAGGTTACTCCGCCGGATAATGCAGCATTGCTCAAAGTTCTGAAATTTTCTTTATATTCATAACCTGGTTCACCCACAAATACTCTCATATCAACTATACCTGGGAAAATATAATTCTCTTTTAAATCAATAACTTTTTCTCTACTAGGAATGTTGTTTTTATTCACCTTTTTTCCAACACCTTCAATTTTTCCATCTTCACCTATTATTAATCCTCCTATCTCACTTATGTTGTTACGAGGATCAATTATATTTGCGTTAATAAAGTATTTCTTTTTCATCATTCACAAAAAATTTTTAAACATGCCATTCTTATCGCAACACCTAATTCAACTTGTTCTTTTACAACACTCATATTGGTGTCATCAGCTAGTTTTGTATCAATTTCAATACCACGGTTCATTGGACCAGGATGCATAATAATTGAATCTGATTTTGCATATTCTAATTTATCCTGTGTTAGTCCATAGTATTCATAATACTCTCTATTAGATGACAGGAATGAACTACTCATTCTCTCATTTTGAAGTCTAAGCATCATTACTATGTCGCAATCTTTTACACCTTTCTTCATATTTGAAAAAATATTAACACCAAATTTTTCTATATCTTTTGGCAAAAGGTTTGAAGGGGCTACAATATTAACTTCGGCACCCAACATGTTTAGCAAGTAAATATTAGATCTTGCTACTCTTGAATGTAGAATATCTCCACAAATTGCAACCTTTAATCCTTGAATCTTTTTTTTCCTATTCAATATAGTTAATGCATCAAGTAATGCTTGGGTAGGGTGCTCTCTCCTTCCATCACCAGCATTTAAAACAGCACAATTAACTTTTTGAGATAAAAGATTACAAGCTCCTGAATCTTGATGTCTAATAACTATTATATCAGGATGCATTGCATTTAATGTCATTGCAGTGTCTATTAGCGTTTCACCTTTTTTAATTGCTGAGTTTGTTATATTCATTGACATAACATCTGCACCTAATCTTTTTCCTGCTAGCTCAAATGAGCTTTGTGTTCTTGTTGATGGTTCAAAAAAGAGGTTAATTTGAGTTTTCCCCTTAAGTAAATCTAATTTTTTATTTTTGCTTTTGTTTAATTCAATAAATTTTTCAGCTTCTTTTAGGATTAAATTAACATCATTTATTGATAAATCTTGAATACCTAGGAGATGTTTTTGAGAAATTTTAATAGCTTTGGTTTTAGTTGCCATTAAAACCAACTCTATAGCCACAAAGGTTGATTAATGCAAGTATTAATTATTAATAAAATCTATGGCACCCTGTAAGATAAATGCAGCAGCATTTTTATCTATATTTTTTTCTCTTTTAGTTACGTTAATACCTAAATTTTTGGTTAATTTAAACGCTCCAACTGTTGATAATCTTTCATCCCAAAGACTTATTGGAAGATCAATTTCTTTTGATATTGCTTTTGACACATCATTTACTGATTGAGAAGATTTACCTAAGCTACCATCCATATTAATTGGATTGCCAATAATTATTCCTTTAATATTATTTTCTTTAATAATATCCTCTAATTCATTGATAAGATCTTCAAATTTGGATTTGTTTATTGTTTTAAGCGGTGTGGCAATTTTTTGATTTTCATCACATATAGCTACACCAATTCTCTTTGAACCTAAATCAAGACCAATTAATCTAGATGTATTCAGCTGTTTCTTTTTAAATTCCTCAATTGTGATCATATTGTATATTATTTACTTAAGTGATAGTTTGCGGCAATATTTTTACCATATGAGTATAGATCTTAAAACAGTAAAGCACATTTCGAAATTAGCAAGGATTTCTATTGATGATGAAAAAGCTAATAAATTAAAGGGCGACTTAAATAATATATTTGAATTTATAGAAAAATTAAATGAATTAAATACTGATAATGTTCAAGCCTTAACATCAATTGCTGAAACCACCCTAAGATTTAGAAAAGATGAAATTAAATCAGAAAATATTAGAGAAAAAATTTTAAAAAACTCTCCTGAAGAAAATAAAGATTTTTTTGTTGTACCAAAGGTTGTTGAATAATGTCAGATATAACAAGTCAAAGTTTATTCGAATTAACATCGAATATAAAAGAAAAAAAACTATCTTCAGAGGAAATTACAAAAGCATTTATAGACCGTGCTGAAAAATCAAAAAAATTAAATGTTTATGTTACGGATAATTTTGAAAAAGCAATAGATCAATCAAAGAAATTTGATTCTAATCTTAACTTTGATTTAAAACTACCAGGTATTCCCATTGCTGTTAAAGATTTATTTTGTACAAATGGAGTTAGAACAACAGCAGGTAGCAAAATATTAAATAACTTCGTTCCCACATATGAGTCTACAGTTACTCAAAATTTGTGGAGTCAAGGAGCAATACTTCTTGGTAAACTTAATTGTGATGAATTTGCTATGGGTTCTTCAAATGAAACTAGTTTTTTTGGAAATGTTCAAAATCCGGTAGGAGAAAATTTAGTCCCTGGTGGATCTTCAGGAGGTTCTTCTGCAGCTGTAGCTGCAAATTTAACTCCAGTTACCATTGGAACAGATACAGGTGGATCTATTCGTCAACCAGCATCATTTACAGGAACTGTTGGACTTAAACCTACATATGGAAGTTGTTCTCGTTATGGAATTGTAGCATTTGCTTCATCTTTAGACCAAGCAGGACCTATGACGAAAAATGTAAGAGACTGTTCTATGCTTTTAGAGGTGATCTCTTCATTTGATCAAAAAGATTCAACTTCAATTGATTACAAAAGAAATTGTTATTCAAAAGAATTATCAAAAGATATTAAAGGAAAGAAAATTGGTATTCCTAAAGAATATAGAGTTGACAATATGCCTGACGAAATTGAACAGCTATGGAAAAATGGTATCTCATATGCAAAAGATTGCGGAGCAGAAATTATCGATATTTCGCTTCCACATACTAATTACGCATTACCGACTTATTATATTGTTGCACCAGCTGAAGCATCTTCAAATCTAGCAAGATATGATGGTGTTAAATATGGATTTAGATCTCCTGGTCAAAATTTAATAGAAATGTACGAAAAAACAAGATCCGAAGGTTTTGGTGATGAAGTTAAAAGAAGAATTATGATTGGAACTTATGTTTTATCTTCTGGTTACTATGATGCCTATTATCTAAAAGCTCAGAAAGTAAGACAATTAATAAAAAAAGATTTTGATGATGCCTTTTCTAAAGTTGATGCAATTTTAACTCCATCTACTCCAAGCTCAGCATTTAAAATTGGTGAAAAAACAAATGATCCAGTATCAATGTATTTAAATGATATATTTACAGTTCCAATAAATCTAGCAGGCTTACCAGGTATTTCTATACCAGCTGGTAAAGATAAAAATAATTATCCTTTAGGCCTTCAAGTAATTGGAAAACCTTTTGATGAGCAAAATATACTTAATATTTCTTATGCATTAGAAGATAAGATTAATTTTAAAAATGATATTTCAGACTGGTGGTTAAGTGAGTAAAAATAGTGAATATCTTATTGAAAGAGAAAATAAACAATATGAAGTAATAATTGGTTTAGAAGTGCACGCTCAAGTTACTTCAGAGTCAAAACTTTTCTCTCAATCATCAACAAAATTTGGTGCAGAACCAAACACACAAGTTAGTCTCGTAGATGCAGCATTTCCAGGAATGTTACCAGTTATAAATGAATTTTGTATTGAACAAGCAATTAAAACTGGAATAGGACTTAAAGCCAAAATAAATAAAAAATCTGTCTTTGATAGAAAAAATTATTTTTATGCAGATTTACCCCAAGGATATCAAATCTCTCAATACAAATATCCAATTGTCGGTGAAGGAAAAGTAATTTTGGATATGCCGAATGGTCAAAAAGAAATTGGAATTGAAAGATTACACTTAGAGCAAGATGCAGGTAAAAGTATTCATGATATTGATCCAAATAATACATTAGTTGATTTAAATAGATCTGGAGTGGCTTTAATGGAAATAGTAAGTAAGCCTGATTTGAGATCTCCAGATGAAGTCAACGTTTATATAAAAAAATTAAGATCGATAATGAGATATTTAGGAACATGTGATGGCAATATGCAAGAAGGTTCTTTGAGGGCAGATGTTAATGTATCAGTAAGATTAAAAGGAGAGACTGAATTCGGCACCAGGTGTGAAATTAAAAATGTTAATTCAATAAAATTTATGCAAATGGCAATAATATCCGAA
>CACDQQ010000016.1 GCA_902555065.1 uncultured Pelagibacteraceae bacterium | reverse complement strand
CAAAACAAAAGCTTCCATCTCCAATATTTCATTATATTGATGGGGCAGCTGATGATGAAATAACTTATGCAAGAAATAGTAGTGCATTTAATGATGTTGACTTAGTTCCAAATGTGTTAAGGGGTGTTGAAAATGTGGATTTATCGACAACTATTTTTGGGAAAAAACTAGATTTACCTTTTTATTGTTCTCCAACAGCTTTGCAGAGACTATTCCACTACGAGGGAGAAAGAGCAGTTGGAAAAGCTGCAAAGAAGTTTAATACGATGTTTGGTGTTTCTGCATTAGCTACAGTTAGTGTTGAGGAAATTTCATCCTTAATAGACACTCCAAAAATGTTTCAATTTTATTTCCATAAAGACAGAGGATTAAATGACTCTTGTTTAGAACGAGCAAAAGCAGCCAAATTTGATGTGATGGCTTTAACTGTTGATACGATAACAGGCGGAAATCGTGAAAGAGATTTAAGAACTGGATTTACATCACCTCCAAAATTAACACTTTCGAGTTTGTTTAGTTTTGCCACAAAACCAATGTGGGGGATAAATTATTTAACTAAAGGAAAATTTGAATTACCACATCTTCAAGATTTTGTTAAAGAAGGCACAGATACAAATACTTCAATAGGTAATTACTTTTCTACTATGTTGGATCAATCTATGAATTGGGATGATGCTGAAAAATTATGCTCTCAGTGGGGTGGCCATTTTGCACTCAAGGGAGTAATGAGTGTTGAGGATGCTAAAAGAGCTGTTGATATTGGATGTACTGGTATAATGGTGTCAAATCATGGTGGTAGACAGCTTGATGGATCTAGATCACCTTTCGATCAATTAGCTGAAATTGTTGATGCAGTTGGCGACAAGTTGGATGTTATTTGTGAAGGTGGATTTCAAAGAGGAACTCACATGTTAAAAGCATTATCAATGGGTGCAAAAGCATGTGCTGGTGGAAGATTATATCTTTATGCTTTAGCTGCAGCAGGTCAAGAAGGTGTTGAGAGAGCACTTAACTTATATAAAACCGAATTAGTGAGAGACATGAAATTAATGGGTTGCACAAAGATAAGTGATCTTAATCGAAATAATTTAAGATTCCGAAATGTATGAGCTTGAAAAGTTGTTATAATTTCGAGGATTTTAGAGAGTTAGCTAAAAAAAGATTACCAGCTCCTATTTTTCATTACATTGATGGTGGTGCAGACGATGAAACCACTTTAAAAAGAAATACAAATTCATTTGACGATTGTGATTTAATCCCAAATATTCTTAGAAGCGTAGGAGAACCAGATTTATCAACCACAGTTTTTGGTAGAAAAATAGATATGCCAATTTTTTTATCTCCTACTGCTATGCAAAGTTTATATCATCCTGATGGAGATAAAGCTTCAGCTAGAGCTGCAGAAAAATTTGGTACCATGTATAGCATGTCGACAATGGCATCATTTTCAATTGAAGAAATTGCTAACATATCAAGTGGACCAAAATTATTTCAACTTTATATTCATAAAGATAAATCATTTACTGATGATTTGATTGATAGGTGTAAAAGAGCAAATTTTGATGGTTTGTGCTTAACAGTTGATACTTTGGTTGCGGGAAACAGAGAGAGAGATCACAGAACTGGTTTTACAACTCCTCCTAAATTTACATTACAAAGTATAATGAATTTCGCGATGAGACCAGGATGGTTATTCAGATATTTCACCAATAAGAAATTTGAACTCGCAAATATTAAACACAAAACTGATAAAGGAACCAGTATAACTAAATCAGTTATAGATTATGTTAATGAACAGTACGATCCTAATATGAATTGGGACGATGCAGAATACTGTATAAAAAAATGGGACGGACCTTTTGCTTTAAAGGGTGTAATGTCTGTAGAGGATGCAAAGAGAGCAGTTGATATTGGTTGTACAGCGATAATAATTTCTAATCATGGAGGAAGACAGCTTGATGGATCTAGAACTCCATTTGATCAATTAAAGGCCGTTTCAGATGCTGTGGGTGATAAGGTTGAGATAATTTTAGATGGAGGTGTTAGACGGGGAACTCATGTTCTCAAGGCTTTAGCTGCAGGTGCAACTGCTTGTAGCTTTGGTAAAGCTTTTTTGTTCAGTTTAGGAGCTGGTGGACAGCAAGGAGTAGAGAGGCTGCTTCAAAATATGCACGACGAAATTAGAAGAAATATGATCCTTATGGGCTGCAAAAGTGTAAAAGAGTTAGATAGATCAAAGATAATTTACCGTAATTAAATATTTTTTATAAATAATTTTTATTATTATTTTCACTTTAAATAAATAGACATGAAGTTGCTTTTCAGTTAGTTTGTCGACGAAAAATTATGATTGAATTAGCAAAAGCATTAAATCGTTTAGGAACTGAAAGTGCGTTTTCTGTTTTAGCAGAAGCAAAAAAATTAGAAGCACAAGGCAAACCTATGATCCATTTAGGTCTAGGACAACCTGACTTTAAAACTCCAAAACATGTAGTCGAAGCCGCAAAAAAAGCTCTAGATGACGGTCATCATGGTTATGTTTTATCAAATGGAATTCCAGAATGTCGAGATGCTGTCGCAAGATGGGTTAAGAGACTTTACAATGCTGATATTGATCCAAATAGAGTTTTAATAATGCCAGGTGGTAAACCTACAATGTATTATGCAATTACTTGTTATGGAGAACCAGGTGTTGAGATAATTCATCCTACTCCAGCTTTTCCAATTTATGAATCAATGATTAACTACTCTGGAGCAAAAGCTGTTCCATATGATTTAACTGAGGATAAAGATTTAAAATTTGATCCAGATAAAATTCTATCTTTGATAACTGATAAAACTAGACTTTTAATCTTAATTAATCCAAATAACCCAACTGGAAGCTTTGTTGAAAAACCTGCAATTGATTACTTGGCAAAAGAATTAGAAAAACATCCGCAGGTAACAATTTTAAGTGATGAAATTTACAGTAGACAAATTTTTGACTATAAAGAAATGCCGACTTTCTTTAACTATCCTAACTTAAGAGACAGATTAATTGTTCTTGAGGGTTGGAGTAAAGCATATTCTATGACTGGATGGAGACTTGGTTGGAGTTACTGGCCTGAGCATTTGGTTGAACACGTAAACAAACTTTTGATTAATAGTGTATCGTGTGTAAATGCTGCAGCTCAATATGCAGGTATTGCTGCACTAGATGGTCCAGAAGATTCAATTAAAGATATGTTAGACAAATTTACATTAAGAAGAAATTTAATTCATAAAGGATTAAATGATTTACCAGGAGTTGAGTGTAGTTTGCCGGGAGGAGCTTTTTATGCTTTTCCGAATATAAAAGGGACTGGCATGAATGGATCTGAGTTTTGCAAAAAAGCTATGCATGAAGCAGGTGTTGCAATTGTTCCTGGTACTGCATTCGGTAAAACTTGTAATGATTACGTTAGATTTAGTTTTGCCGCATCTAGAGATAATATAATGCAAGCCTTAGAAAATATAGGCAAGATGCTTTCTAAATAAACTGTATTTTTAATTAATATTTTTGTATTATTAAAGAATGAACGAAACTGTCCAAGCAGAATTAAAAAAGATATTTAACGGGAGATTTTCTACTTCTGAGTCTACTCGTGCAAATTATGCAAGAGGAGAAGATACTTATAATCCAATATTATCGAAGGCAGTTGTATTTCCAGAAACTAATGAAGAAGTTTCAAAGATTCTAAAAATTTGTAACGAGCACAAAATTCCTGTGGTTCCATTTGGAACCGGCACATCTCTCGAAGGCCATGTTGTTGGAAATCAAAATGGTATTACAATTTCTTTAGAAAAAATGAATAAAGTTTTAAGTGTAAATGCTGAGGATTTTGACTGCAGAGTGCAAGCAAATGTAACAAGAAAGCAATTAAATGAATACTTAAGAGAAGACGGAGTATTTTTTCCAATAGATCCTGGTGCGGATGCTGCGCTCGGTGGTATGGCATCTACTTCAGCTTCAGGAACAATGGCAGTTAAATATGGAACAATGAGAACAGTTATTTCTGGTTTAACAGTTGTTTTACCAAATGGAGACATAATTAAAACCGGTGCAAGAACTAAAAAAACTTCTGCGGGATATAACTTAACTAATTTGTTTATTGGATCTGAGGGAACTTTAGGAATAATTACAGAAGTTCAATTAAGACTATCACCAATTCCTGAGAGCATAATGAGTGCAGTTTGTTATTTTCCAGATTTAGACTCAGCAGTAAAGACAGCGCAGGAAGTTATTCAGTATGGTGTTCCAATTGCAAGAATTGAAATGCTAAACAAAGACCAAATGGAAATTAGCATTAAATATTCAAAGTTAGAAAATATCAAAGCATCACCAACTTTATTCTTTGAATTCCATGGAAGTGAGTTATCGAATAACGAATCTATTAAAGTTGTTGAAGAATTATCAAAAAATAATGGTGGAAGTGATTTTCAATGGGCATCCTCACCCGAAGAACAAAAAATATTGTGGAAAGCAAGACATGACGTTTACTATTCAGTAAAAGCTTTAGGTCATGATATGAAAGTGTATTCCACAGATGTTTGCGTACCAATTTCAAAGTTAGTTGAGTGTATTTCATGGGCAGAAAAAGAAGTTAAGAAGTTAGGTCTAACTGCACCAATGGTTGGTCATGTTGGAGATGGAAATTTTCACTCTATAATATTGTATGATCCTGATGATGAGGAAAAACAAAAAAAAATTAGACAGTACAGTGACGATTTAATTAACAAAGCTTTAGAGTTAGAGGGAACAATTACTGGAGAACATGGAATTGGTCTTCAAAAGAAACATTACCTATTAAGAGAGCATCCAGATAATTTGCCAGTGATGAAAGCTATTAAAAGAAGTATTGATGTAAACAATATCATGAATCCTGGTAAGGTTTTTGATCTAAATTAATCCAAAACAAAATGAAAAAAATTTTAATCACGAGAAGGCTTTTAAGATCTTGTGAGGATAAAGCTAAAGAATTATTTGATGCTAATTTTAATTTAAATGATGAACTCTACTCTCAAAAGAAGCTAATAGAGATGAGTGCGGGCTGTGATGGTATTTTATCAGCTCTAACAGATAAACTTGATGCAGAAACAATCAATCAATTACCTGATAGTGTTAAAATTATATCAAATTTTGCAGTAGGTTTTGGAAATATAGATTTAGAAGCCGCAAAGAAAAGAGCGATCGCAGTTACGAATACTCCGGATGTTTTAACCGATGCAACAGCTGAAATAGGAATGCTGTTAATATTAGGTGCTTGTAGACGAGCTGCTGAAGGTATCGAAAGTGCTAGAGACGGTGGATGGAAGTGGTCTGCAGATTACTTAATTGGAAAGCAATTAACAGGTGCCAGATTAGGAATACTTGGTATGGGAAGAATTGGACAAAAAATCGCTAAGGTTGCTAAATCTTTAGGAATGATCATTCATTATCATAATAGATCTAAGCTAAGTGAAGAAAAAGAAAACGGAGCTACTTACCATGATACTTTAAAAGACTTACTTTCAGTATCAGATGTATTGTCTGTTTGTTGTCCAGCCTCAAAAGAAACAGTTGATATGATCAACAAAGACACAATTGAATATTTACCTAAAGGAGCAATTATTACAAACGTTGCAAGAGGAGATATAATTGATGATGAAGCTTTAATAGATGCCTTGGAAAGAAGAAAAGTTTATGCAGTTGGGCTAGATGTTTACAAAAATGAACCAAATTTAAATCCAGGATATCTTAAACATAAAAGTGCTTTTATTCTTCCTCATTTGGGTAGCGCAACTAAAGAAACTAGAACAGCAATGGCTAATTTAGCTATAGATAATATTGACGAGTTTTTCAAAACAGGCGGATGCAAAAACAAAGTTAATTAACAATCTGAAGTTGTAATTGGTAATTAAAATTATTCTAACTTTCTAGACATATTTTTTATTTCAATTTAAAATTTATTTATAAAAAATAATTTTAGAGAGGAAATAATGAAAGCACAGGTTTTACATAAGTACGACCCAGAAATGAAAGAGGGAACTTGGGTCACAAATCAAGAAATGCCTGATCCAAAAATAGAAAGGGCATCTGATGTAATAGTTAAAATTGGTGCAGCTGGTGTTTGTAGAACTGATCTACACATAATTGAAGGAGTTTGGAAACATATTCAAGATCCGGACGGAAAACTACTTCCTTGTGTTATGGGTCATGAAAATGCTGGTTGGATTGAAGATGTTGGAAAAGACGTTACAGAATTTAAAAAGGGAGATCCAGTAATTTTGCACCCACTTATATCTGGAACAGATGGAACATGTCTTGACTGTAGACGAGGTAACGACATGCATGCCGCCGCTGGAGCTTTCCCAGGATTAAGTATTAAAGAAGGTGGATATTCAGAACTTTTAAAAACAAGTGTGAGGAATTTAATTAAATTGCCAACAGTATTGGCACCTAAAGATGTTGCTCCATTTTCTGATGCAGGTTTAACAGCTTATAGAGTTGTGAAAAAAGCTACTAGACATTTACTTCCTGGCCAAAGTTGTACAATCATTGGTGCTGGAGGTTTAGGACATATTGCTATTCAATGTTTAAAAGCAATGTGTGCAGCAGATATAATTATTGTAGAGAAATCAGAAAAAGCTCTTAAACATGCAATGGAGTTGGGCGGAGATCACGGAGTTTTGATTGACGGAAACGAAATTGAAAAAGTTCAAGAGTTAACCAAAGGAAAAGGTTCTGAGGCTGTAATAGATTTTGTTGGTGAAAAAGGATCGACTGCAATGGGAATTCAAATGACTTCAAATGGAGGTTTTTATTATATCGTAGGTTATGGAGAAGAGATCAAATCTTTAGCTGTAGATTTAATAATATCTGAAAAAACAATAGTCGGAAATTTAGTAGGAACGTGGTCTGAATTATATGAACTCATGGAATTAGCTGATAGAGGAAAAGTCAAGCTATCTATGCAGGAATATAAATTAGATGATGCTAACAAAGCGCTACATGATCTTAATGATGGAAAAGTCAAAGGCCGTGCAGTGTTAGTTCCATAATTAACAACAAAGAGAGGAAAAAAGATGAAGACAATAAAAACTTGCGTAACCGCTCTAATATCAGCTTTGTTGGTATTTAGTCCTGTTGCGTATGCTGATAAGTGGAGTGATCAGTTTCCACATATCAAAGCAACTGGGGATATTCCAGGTGATTGTTCTTACGAGTCTATGTCTAAAAAAAACTATAAAGGCAAGACGCTTAAGATTAATACACATGCCGTACCAGTCATGGGAGAGCCAACAGCTCTACATGCTGAGCAGTTCGCTAAACTTACTGGAGCAAAAGTTGATGTTACTCATACACCAGCAGGTGACTTATATGCGAAAGCGATGGTACCATTTCAAGCTGGACAAGCTCCATATGACATCGTTTTTGGATTTTCAAACTTCATTAACGATTGGAGAAGATACTTAGAGCCAGTTCCAAAGAAATATGTTGAGATGAAACAAATGAAAGACGTTACTCCGTCTCACATTGGTGTAGCATCTTGGGATGGTGTTATGTACCAGTTTCCGGTTGATGGAGACAGACACTATCTAAAATATAGAAAAGATGTAATTGATAATCCTAAGTACCAAAAACAATATAAGGAAGCTACTGGTAAAGAGTTAAAGGTACCAACAACTTGGAAAGAATATGGAGAAATGGCCGCTTATTTCAATGGATGGGATTGGGATGGTGATGGCGAGAAAGAATATGGATCAGCAGAAGTTATGAAAAAAGATGACCTAATGTATGCTGCTTTCTATTCAAGATCTGCTGCTTACTCTAAAAATCCAAAAACACCAGGTGGTTTTTTCTTTGATTTAGAAACTATGAAACCACTAATTAATAATCCAGGTTTTGTTGAAGCATTAACAGATTGGGTTGCTGCAACTAAATATGTTCCTCCAGGAGGAATAAATTTTGGTTTAGGTGATGAAATTGGATCATTTGGTGGAGGACAAACTCTGTTTAGTTTTTCATGGGATGATGCATTTGTTGCTGCCATGCAACCAGATAGTCCAATAAACAATAAAGTTGGTGCTGCACAGTTACCAGGAGCAACAAAAGTTTGGAATAGAAAAACTAACTCTTGGGATGAAGGCTTTAACCAAGCTCCTTTCTTCGTATGGGGATGGGCAGTTGGAGTAGCTAAGAAAAGTAAAGAGAAAGAGATGGCTTTCGATTATCTATGTTTCTTTGCTAACGAAGCTAACCACCAAGCAGACATTGGGATTGGTAGATTTGGTGTAAACCCATTTAGAAATGACGACTTTAAAGTTGATGTATGGACACAAATTGGTTGGGATAAAGATATTGCTCAATCATATGTTGATACTCTTGCACAAATGGAACAAAGTAAAAATAGAGTATTTCCATTAAGAGTTCCTGGAACTTTTGAGTTTAATGCTGCATTGGCTACTGCTGCCGCAAAAGCATTAGCTGGTCAATTATCTCCACAAGCTGCTTTAGACGAAGCTGCTAAACAGTGGGAAGATATACTTAACAGAGTAGGAAAAGATAACGTAAGAAAAGCCTATGCTGTTGGTGTAGCAATGGAAGATAATAAGCAATAATTTTGTAAAACTTGTGGCCGTTTTTTAACGGCCACATTTTAAAATAATCCAAAAAAAAAATTATGAATTTTAAACACAAGTTTGTTTTTTTATTCCCAGGATTGTTTGTACTTATTGGAATTTTAATTTTTCCAATTATTTTTACTATTAGATTAAGTCTTTCTGGATGGAATAGTTACACACCAGAAATGAACTTCATAGGAATTACGAATTATATAAGGTTATTTACTGATGACCCAAGGTTTTGGGAGTCTTTTTTTAGGCTAAGTTTTTTATCAGTAACCACAGTTATTCTTCAATATGTTATCGGATTTGCTCTAGCGATGATGGTTTGGAGAGAAATAAAATTTAAAAGATTTTTTAGAGTAATTTTTCTAATCCCAATGATGACAACTCCAGTAATAATGACAGTTATTTGGAGAACATTTTTTCATGAGTCACTAGGTCCTGTAAATGATTTATTAGGTGGATTAGGAGTAAAACCTATTTTATGGTTGAGTGATCCAGTTATTGCAAAGTTTACTGTTATAATTGTTGAGGTTTGGCAATGGACGCCGTTTATGTTTCTACTATTACTAGCTGGACTTTTGTCACTTCCAAGAGAACCCTTTCTGGCAGCTGCTATAGATGGGGCAAGTCCATTTAGAAAATTTGTTTATGTAACTTTTCCTTTGATGGCACCAATATCAATTGGAGCAATAATAATAAGACTTATTGAGGCTTCAAAAATAATGGATACCGTATTTGTTTTGACTTCAGGAGGACCAGGAACTGCAACTGAAACGTCGAGTTTTTATATTTATATAAAAGGATTAAGAGAATTTCAGATGGGTTATGCAGCAACCTTATCTTTTACTTATCTTGTCATAATGATTATCAGTTTAACGATAATAGCTAAAGTTTTAACCAAATTAATGATCAAAGAATAACTATGAGCAAACTTTACACTTTTCTTAAATATTTCTTTATTACATTCTGGACTGTATTTGTTGTTGCGCCATTTCTGTGGGCTGTATCAACATCTTTTAAAGACTTCCAATCTGTAAATAGTAAAGTAACTTATATTCCTTGGTTAGATTTCGAACCAACATTGGAGGGTTGGAGAGTTTTAATTAAGTCTCCTGCGAAAGGTGGAGTAGATATAGTTGAGCCTTATTTTAATAGTATTTTTGTAACCTGCACTGCTAGTTTAATAAGTATTGTTCTTGGTACTCTTGCCGCTTATGCACTATCAAGATTTACCTTTAAAGCCGGATTTGTGAGAAACAACGATATTACTTTTTTCTTCATTTCACAAAGAATCATGCCTCCAATTGTATTATCAATTCCTTTCTTTATTTTTCTAAGCACAATAGGATTGCTTGATAGTTTATTAGGTCTAGTGGTCGTATATATCGTTTTATTAATGCCAATTGCTGTTTGGATTATGGTAGATTTTTTTAATAGAGTTCCAAAAGAATTAGATGAGACTGCATTAATTGATGGGTGTAATCCTTATCAAGCTTTCTATAAAGTTGTTTTACCAAATTCAATACCTGGCTTAATTGTTGCAGGAATGTTTTGTATTATTTTTGGATGGATAGATTTCTTTTTTGCATTTATTTTAACATTTACTGAAGTACAATTGTTACCTGTTAAAGTCGTTGCACTTAATTCATCAATAACTCCATGGTGGAGCCTTTCTGCATCTGCTTTGGTATCAGTTGCACCATTAATAATCGTTGCATTTATAGTTGAGAGATATCTATCAAAAGGAAATTTATCAGGAGCATTAAAATAATGAATTTAATTGGAGAAAAAATTTCTTATAAACCTGATGAGCAATTTCATTTAAACGATGTCTCGTTTAATTTTAAAAAAGGTAACTTGTATACCATTTTAGGTAGAACTTTATCTGGCAAAACGACTCTTTTAAAAACAATTGCAGGATTATTAAATCCAGATCAAGGCTCAATTTCTTTTGAGGAAAAAGACTTTATTAAAATACCAGTTTGGGAAAGAAATGTTGCTATGGTCTATCAACAATTTATTAATTACCCTCATTTAAATGTTTATGAAAACATAACTTTTCCATTAGAACAAAGAAAATTAAGTCCTGAGCAAATAAAAAAAGATGTAGATGAAGCTCTAAAAACTGTTGGATTAGTTGGATTTGAAAATAGAAAAATTCAGGAATTATCTGGCGGACAGCAACAAAGGGTTGCACTTGCAAGATCACTTGCAAAAAAAGCAAAAATTTTGTTGCTAGACGAACCGTTAGTTAATTTAGATTACAAACTTAGAGAACAATTAAGAGAAGAATTTAAAAGAATTTTCTCAGAAGGACTGTCCCAAGATACAATTTTAATTTACTCAACAACAGATCCTCAAGAAGTAATGGAACTAAATGGAGAAGTAATTGTTTTAGATGAAGGGAAGGTATTACAAAAAGGGCCTGCCAAAGAGATTTTTGAAAATCCATCTAATTTAAAAGTTGCGGAAATATCAAATGATCCACCAATGAATGTTCTGAAGGGTTCAAAAAATTCAGAAAATCTGAACTTTGAGAATATTTCTTTAGAAATTCCAAACCATTTTAAGAATTTAGAAGATAAAGATTATAATTTTGGAATTAGAGCTTCAGAAATAAAACTTGATGAAAATGGTGAAGAATTTGAAATAGAATTAGCGGAAATTAGTGGGTCAGAAACATTGCTTCATTTAAAAAGAGGAAATTCAAAAATAATTGCTTTAATCGAGGAAGTAATGAATTTTAATATTCATGAGAAAGTAAAAATAAATTTTAATGCAAATAAATTTTATGCTTTTGGAGAAGATGAAAAATTAGTTTCATCGCCATATGGAGGAACAAATGGCTAAAATTGATTTATCTAATATTTCTCATACTTATAATCCTTTAGATCCAAAACCAACATATGCTCTTAATCCGTTTTCAATGACTTGGGAAAATGGCAAGAGGTATGCAATTTTAGGACCTTCTGGGTGTGGAAAAACCACAATGTTAAATATTGTTTCTGGATTAGTGAGGCCATCCAAAGGTGAAATATTATTCGATGAAACACCTGTGACCGATTTAAAAACTGAAGATAGAAATATTGCCCAAGTTTTTCAATTTCCAGTAATTTACAATACAATGACTGTTTATGATAATTTAGCGTTTCCTCTAAGATGCAGGGAATTTACAAAAGAAAAAATTGAAGAAAGAGTAAAAGCAGTTTCAGATACTTTAAACTTATCTTCATTTTTAAACTCGCCAGCAAGAAAATTAACTGCTGATCAAAAACAACTTATCTCTTTAGGAAGAGGGTTGGTTCGAGAAGACGTTGCAGCTGTTTTAATGGACGAACCTCTTACTGTTATAGACCCAGATTTAAAATTTAGACTTCGAAGAAATTTAAAAGAAATCAATGAACAATATAAAACAACATTGGTTTATGTAACTCATGATCAAAACGAAGCTATGACTTTTGCCGAAAATATAATTGTTATGGATCAAGGTGAAATCGTGCAAGTTGGATTGCCAAAAGATTTATTTGAAAAACCTAAAACAACTTTTGTAGGTTATTTTATTGGCTCTCCTGCGATGAATATTTTTCATTCAACTGTATCCTCTGATCATGAAGTAAAAATTAATGATACCACTATTAAGACAAATTCAAATTTAGGAAATTTAAAAGATAAAAATGTTAAACTGGGAATTAGATCCGAGTTCATAGAATTGGCTGAAAAAGAAAAAAGTAATACAGTTAAAATTAAACTCACAAGGGTTGAGGACTTTGGTAATTTTAAGCTCCTTACAGGAAAAATGGGTGATTTAGTGATTAAGTCAAAAGTAGAAAGAGAAAAACCTATTCCAGACGGAGAATTAAATTTATATTTTCCACCAGAGAAATGTTGCGTTTATTCTGATGAAAAATTAGTTTAAGAGATAAATGAAACTCCTAAATTTATCAGCACAACAACTTTTAAAAAAACTTAAAAATAAACAATTAACTTCTGTTGAACTTTGTAAGGCATATATCAATCAAAAAAAAAAATATGATAACAATATTCAAGCTTGGGAATATTTTAATGAAAAAAAACTCCTAAGTGATGCAAAAAAATCTGACAATCAGAGAAAAAAATTAAAATCTTTAGGAGTTTTGCATGGTCTACCAGTAGCACTTAAAGATATTATCTCAACATCTGAAATGCCAACAAAATATGGTGCAAGAATAAAATTAAAAAAAAAGAATAATTTAGATGCTAAAATTGTTGAGCTCTTAAAAAGGGCTGGAGCAATAATTATGGGTAAAACTGTAACTTGTGAATTAGCTTTCTTATCTCCATCAAAAACCAAAAACCCACATGATTATTCAAGAACACCAGGAGGTTCATCTAGTGGCTCTGCAGCTGTTATTGCATCTGATATGGCACCATTATCAATTGGAACTCAAACGGGTGGATCTGTAATTAGGCCAGCCTCTTATTGTGGAGTTGTTGGTTACAAACCTACCTATGGATTAATTTCTAGAAATGGTGTTTTGCAAACATCATATAATTTAGATCAAGTCGGAGTATTTGGAAAAACAATTAGTGATGTAGAACTTTTATCGAAAGTTTTGTTTGCTAGAGACGATGCAGATGAAACAACAACAAGTATTAATTTTCTTAATAAAAAAATTAAAATAAAAAAATCAAAATTTGTTTTTTATAAAACCAAACGCTGGAGAAATGTTGATAGTGTTTCAAAAAAATCATTTAACAAATTTATTTTAAATAATAAAAAAATAGTAAAGGTTGAGACTGCTCCCAAATATTTTGAAGATATGATTGATTGTCATACAATTATATATGAGACAGAGATGGCTCAAAATTTCCATCATTATTATAAAACGTCAAAAGGAAAACTTTCTAAAGAAATTAAGAAAGCAATTATTAATGGACTAAAATATTCGGCAAAAGATTATGCTTTAGCTTTAGATGCGATGAGAAAATATTCAAAAAATTTAGATAGTATATTTGAAAGGTTTGATGCAATTATAACTCCAAGTAGTTGTGGAATTGCAGACAAAGGATTTAAGACAACTGGTAGTCCAGAATTCAATAAGATTTGGTCTCTTGCCCATGTTCCTTGTATTTCATTACCAATATTGAAAGGTGAAAAAGATTTACCACTAGGATTGCAAATAATAGGTAAGCAATTTGAAGATTTGAGCATGTTAAGGCATGCCAAAATATTCAAGAATTAAAGAAAATTCATAAATATTTACAATCATAGATTGTAATTAAGTGAAAAATCTTCACTTTTTTAAAATGACTCTAAGAAACATATATGCTTTAAATGCATCAGTTAATTAACTTAAAGAGGAGAAATAATGATTAAAGAAAAAAAACTATTGAAGGGTAAAACTCCTTCAAGACGTAAATTCTTTAAGGCTGCTGCTGCAACTGGTGTTGCCGCTGTTGCTGCATCATCTTTAGCTGCTCCTGCAGTTGCCAAAGAAAGAATCGAAGTTTCGATGGTGGCAACTTGGGGAAGAGATTTTCCAGGTCTTGGTACAGGTGCGCAAAGATTTGCTCAAAGAATTACAGACGTGAGTGATGGAAGAATTCAAGTTACTTACTATGCCGCAAACGAGAGGGTTAAAGCGTTTGACTCATTTGATGAAGTTGCATCAGGTAACTCGCAAATGTATCATGCAGCAGACTACTACTGGGTGAAAAAAGATCCTGCATGGGGTTATTTTACTGCCGTACCTTTCGGTTTCACTTACACTGAAATGAATGCATGGATTAGATTTGCAGGTGGTCAGCAATTATGGGATGAGCTATCTGATAAATTTGGTCTAAAAAACTTCATGTGTGGTGACACAGGAGTTCAAATGGGTGGATGGTTTAATAAGAAAATTAGAAGCCCTAATGACTTCAAAGGTCTTAAAATGCGTATGCCTGGATTAGGTGGACAAGTTATCGGTAAACTTGGAGGATCTCCAGTTTCACTTCCTGGTGGACAAATTTATGAAAACCTTGTTTCTGGTGCAATCGATGCAACAGAGTGGGTAGGTCCATGGAATGATGAAGCTATGAAATTCCAAGAAGCTGCTAAATATTATTACTATCCTGGTATGCATGAACCTGGTTCAATGTTAGCTTGTGGATGTAATAAATCATGGTTCACGAGCTTATCAAAATCAGATCAGCTATTAATCGAAGCATGTGCATCAACAGAGAATGATGTTATGATGTCAGAGTACAATGCGAAAAACGGTGCTGCTTTAGAGAGATTAATAAATGATCATGGAGTTAAATTAGAAAGATTTAGCGACAAGGTTTATGATGGTTTCGGTAAAGCTGCTGAAGAAGTTTTTGAGGAAACAAGAGCAAGCAGTGGTCTCGCTGAGAGAATCCACTCTAGTTTCTTAAAAGCTAGAAAAGAAATTGGTGCTTGGACAAACTTGTCAGATTCACCATATATTCAGCAACGAAACAGAGTGTTAGGAATGTAATCTAACTAAACTTAGTTATTAAAGGGCCCATAATTGGGCCCTTTTTTTTTAAATAAAATCGATTATTACTTAGTTATTTTAAAATACTATGGTGTCAAAAAATTCAAATCTTTCTCTATATCTCAGAATTATCAGTTATTCCGTTTTAGCTTTTACTTTAGCATTTCTCATTAACAATGTTTTAACAGTTTGGAATGATTGGCCAGGCATAAAAAAGATTTTTTCACATCATGAGATATTTGGATTTAAGAAAAAAGCTCTTGAGGGATCTGATTTAAATTACGGTTATATGCAAATTGGTTTGTATCTGATTTTTATTGCTGCAGTTATTTTTTATGTTTTTAAAACATATAGCCAAACTTTAGAACAAGATTCTAAAATTTTATCAAGATTTTCAGCATATATTATTAGATCATCATTTTGGGCAGTATTTTTAGTTGGTGTAGCTGATTTTGTTATTTCATTTATGGTTGTAGAGAGATTATGGGAAGCAATCTTCAGTCCTGAGGTAAAAGCATTAATGGTTAAAGCCCCTGTAAGAATTACTTATATTCACTTTCCAATTATATTAATTTCTTTTGTAATTGGATATTTTACAAAATCAGTTGGCTTTATATGGCTAGCAGTATTAGTTGTAGCAAGTGAATTTGTGATTGTTCTATCAAGATTTATATTTTCATATGAACAAGCATTCCAAGGGGATTTAGTTAGATTTTGGTATGCAGCACTTTATTTGTTTGCAAGTGCATATGCATTAATTCATGAAGGCCATGTAAGAGTTGATGTATTATATTCTTCTTTTAGTGAGAAAAAGAAAGCATGGACAAATTTACTTGGATCAGCAGCTTTAGGAGTGCCTCTTATGTTGATTGTAATATTTTTAGGTTTAAATGGAAAAGCGAGTATAATAAATGGTCCGGTTGTAGCTTTTGAAGTTACTCAACAAGGGTCTAATGGACTTTATCTTTTATATTTGATGGCTGTATACCTAGCTGTTTTTGCTGTCACTATGTTAATTCAATTCACAAGCTATTTTATGGAAAGCAGCCACAAAATTTTAAAAGGTGTCAAAAATTAAATTATGGAAACATTCTTTTTAGCCATTCTAGTTGCAATAATGATCGTTGCTCTTGCATCGGGTTACCCGGTTGCCTTTGCACTACCTGGCTCAGCTATAATTGCAATTGGTTTAGCAGCATTTTTTGGCTACATATTCGAGGGAGACTCTAGTGCTTTCTTTGCTGTAGATGGACCCATTGAATGGCTAGTTGCAGGTATTACAAATTTTCGGAGTAATTACTGGGATGTAGAAACAGATACCTTGATTGCAATTCCTTTATTCATTTTCATGGGAATTATGCTTCAAAAATCAAAAATTGCCGAAGACTTATTGATAACAATGGGCCAGTTATTTGGACCAATTCCTGGCGGTCTAGGAATTTCCGTTATATTTGTAGGAGCACTACTAGCAGCAACCACAGGTATCGTTGGAGCAACTGTAATTGCAATGGGATTAATCTCATTACCAACAATGTTGAATAACAAGTATGATAGGCAACTTGCAAGTGGAATAGTTTGTTCGTCAGGAACATTAGGTCAAATTATTCCTCCATCAATTGTTTTAATTATTATTGCTGACCAGTTGGCAAGTGCATCAGATGTTGCAAACAATTTAAGACAAAAAGATTATAAAGCCTTAACTGGTGAATTCAACATGCCAGGAGAATTCAGAGTAGGTTCATCTAGTGCAGGTGATATGTTCTTGGGAGCACTTTTGCCGGGCTTAGTCTTAGTTGCTCTTTATATGATCTATGTATTTATTTTTGCTAGAATAAAGAGAGGTGTTGCACCACCAGTTCCATTTAAAGGAAATTTTGATTTAAAATTTTGGTTAAGAGTAGTTGTAATTATCATACCACCTCTTGCATTAATTTTTGCAGTTTTAGGTTCGATTTTAATGGGCATTGCCACTGTAAACCAAGCAGGCTCAATAGGAGCAATTGGTGCTACTTTGATGGCTGGTTATAGATTATATGAAGGAAAGAAAAGTGCATTTTATCCTTTAATTTTAATTATTGGATCTCTAATCCCAATTACATTCTTTGCTTCAAATTATGAGTTAAATGTAAAAAATCTGGAGGAAAGAGATTTAGGCGCAATTTATATTACTGCTTTCTTTGTAGTCATTTTTATTATCGGAATAGGTTGGAGTTTTTGGAGAACTTTTAAAACAGAAAATGTTTTAAAAGAAGTAGTAACAGA
>CACDQQ010000015.1 GCA_902555065.1 uncultured Pelagibacteraceae bacterium | reverse complement strand
AGTACAGTCAGAAGAAATATTATTATTATAAATAAATTTCTTTTTATGAATGTTAGCATAAACTATGAATATATATAAAAATTTATAAATAAATACATGAGTGATTGTTTTATATTATTAAGTGCGGGAAAAAGTAAGAGATTTAAATCAAGATTAAATAAACAATTTATAACCTACAAAAATAAGCCTTTATTTGAGCATTCATTAAAAACCGCCTTAGACTCAAAACTATTTAAAAAAATTTTAATAGTTTCAAATAAAAAAGTTAATTATAAAAATATAGATGTAATAAAAGGCGGAAAAGAAAGACATAATTCAACCCAGAATGCTCTTAATTTTTTGAAAAATAAAAAAATTAAAAATGTATTTATTCATGATGCAGCGAGACCAAATTTATCGATTAATCTACTAAAAAAATTAAAAAAAGAATTAAAAAATAATAATGCAGTTGTTCCCTATTTAAAATCTGAAAATTCAGTAAAGTATAAAATTAAAAATAAAATAAATAATTTAGATCGAAATAAGGTTTTACTTACACAAACTCCACAGTGCTTTAATTTTCAAGAACTTTTTAATTTATATAAATCAAATAAAGAAAAAATTACTGATGAAGCCAGTTTGTATTTAAGAAATAATAGAAAAATTAAGTTTATTCTTGGAGATAAAAAAAATTTTAAGATAACAACAATTGAAGATTTAAATTATCTAAAATCAGAAACATATTTTGGTATAGGTTTCGATGTTCATAGATTAATTAAAAATAAAAAACTTTTTCTAGGGGGTGTAAAAATCCCTTTTCACTCAGGTCTTAAAGGTCATTCTGATGGGGACGTAATTCTACATTCAATTATAGATGGTTTATTAGGAGCAATGAGAAAAAGTGATATTGGCACACTATTTCCAAGTAATTTAAATAGATTTAAAAATATCAGGTCAAAAAACATGCTAGAACCAGTTCTAAAGTTTTTAAAAAATAATAATTTTTCTATAAACAATATAGATATAAATTTAATTTGTGAAAATCCAAAAGTATCAAAAATTAGAAATAAAATAATAAAATCATTATCAAATTTGCTTTCAATAAATAAAAATTTAATAAATTTAAAAGGGAAAACTGTTGAAAAATTGGGTATAATTGGAAAAGAACAAGCAATTGCATGTGAAGTAATTTGCTCAGTATCAAAATGAAAAAAATAAATATACTGATATCAACTTTTTTTGGAAATGGATATATTTCTAGAATTCCTGGAACTTTTACATCCTTAAGTACATTAATAATTCTTTATATATTGTTTGAGATATTGCAATTTAAAAACCTAAATTATATTTTGATTTTATATTCCATAACATTTTTTTATTCTTTTTATGCTGTGATGGACTCTGAAACTGAATTTGAAAATAAAGATCCTAGGCAAATTGTGATTGATGAAGTGTTAGGTCAAGCAATGCCACTAATTCTTATAGTGTATTTATCATCTAAAAATCTAATAAATATTCCAGTTGAAATATATTATTTATTGTCTTTTATTCTTTTTAGATTTTTTGATATCGTTAAACCATTCCCTGTAAGTTATTTTGACAAACAACATAAAAACTTTTTTGGTATTATTATGGATGATATAATGGCTGGGTTATATACAATGTTAATAATATATCTTATTTCATTAAAATTTTAATGAGTATTGATAAATTACACAAAAAATTGATAAAAACAAAAAACACAATATCTATAGCAGAGTCTTGCACTGGTGGTTTACTATCAAGTAAATTAACTAAATTAAGCGGCTCATCAAAGTATTTTAAGATGGGATTAATTACATACTCTAACAATGCTAAAATTAAAATTCTCAAAGTTAAAAAAAGTACAATTGATAAATATGGAGCTGTAAGCCAAGAATGTTGTAAATCCATGGTAGAAAATTTATCAAAATTATCAAAATGCAAAATCAACCTATCAATTACAGGTGTTGCAGGTCCTAAAGGTGGTACAAAAAATAAACCTGTAGGTCTTGTATTTATTGGTATAAAGAAAGGAAATAAAATTTTTATTATCAAAAATTTATTTGGAAAAAGAAAAAGATCAATAATACAAAATAATACTGTTGAAAAATGTATTAATTTATTAATAAAAATTATTTAGTTATAAATTAGAGACTTTCAGCTCTTTTTTGAAAAGCATCGGCTATTTTATTAAGTCCATATTGAAAAGATTTTGACATTATAATATTAAGAAATTTATTCTTAATTTCAAAATCAACATCGAAATGAACTTCTGTAAAATTATCTTTTTCAATAAATTTCCAGTTATTTTCAAGATAATTAAGTGGTCCATCAATATTCGTGACATGGATATGATCATTTATTTTATCAAATCTAACATCGCTTTTATAAGTATCTGTAAAAGGTTTTTTACCAATAGTTAAATCAGCTATTATATTAATAGAATCTTTTTCCTCTTTTTTTTTATACACCTTTGAATCTATACAGAAAGGAATAAATTCTGGATATTTTTCAATATCTAAAACAAAATTTATAAGTGTTTTTTTATCGCGTTCTATAAGTCGCGTTACAGATGCTTTTGGCATGAAATTAATTAAGTCTGTTTTGTTTTAATTTAGCAAAATCTTCATCTGCGTGATATGATGATCTGGTTAAAGGAGATGAAGAAACTAATAAAAATCCTTTTGACTTTGCTATTACTTCTAATTCTTTGAATTCGTCTGGATGATAGTATCTATCTAAGGGATGATGTTTTACTGATGGTTGCAAATATTGACCTATTGTTAAAAAATCTACATCTGCTGATCTTAGATCATCCATAACTTGAATTATTTCGTCTCTCTCTTCACCTAAACCAACCATGATTCCAGATTTAGTAAATACTTTTTTATTATTTAATTTTGCATTCTTAAGAAGTTCTAAGGATGCAAAGTATCTAGCACCTGGTCTCACTTTAACATACAGTCTTGGTACTGTTTCAATATTATGATTAAAAACATCAGGTTCAGACTCTAATATTGTTTTATAAGACTCACCTTTTCTTAAAAAATCTGGAGTTAAAACCTCGATTGTAGTTTTTGGATTTTTTTTTCTAGTCATCAATACCACTTCTTTGAAATGATTTGACCCACCATCTGGTAAATCATCTCTATCTACTGATGTTATAACTACATGTCTTAAGTTCAATTTATTTACAGCATTTGCTATTTTAATATGTTCAAAAGGATCTAATTTTTCTGGTTTTCCAGTTTTTACATCACAAAATGCACATGCTCTTGTACAAGTATCTCCCATAATCATAAATGTTGCGTGTCTTTTGCTCCAACACTCTGTTATGTTTGGGCAGTTTGCTTCCTGACAAACAGTAACAAGATTATTTTGATTAACTACAGTTTTAGTAAGAAAAAATTCTTTACTATCAGAAAGTTTAGACCTAATCCATTCAGGTTTCTTTTTAATAGGATTTATTGGGTTTTTTACTTTTTCCGGATGTCTTGGTTTAGTTTTTTCCATTCTGCTCTATTATATAGGTAGTCTCTCCCTCTTTTCCAAATAAAAATTTGTCTCGTATTAAAATTTCAATAAAATCAAGGTCTATATTTTCAGTTAATAACGAATTTTTATGCTCTAAATCTTCAATTTTGATTCGTAGATCATTCTGTTTAATTTTTAAATCTTCATAAATCTCTTTTTTTTTTATGTAGGAAATTAAACCTCTATCACCACCTAATAAATTGAAAAAAAAATAAATAAACAAAAAAGTTATAATTAATATAAAATAATTTTTTTTTATTTTATCTAACATTAATTAATATTATGCATTTTAGATTTTTTTCCAAGATTATGCTCAATTCTTAACAATTGGTTATATTTTGATACTCTTTCTGATCTAGACAATGATCCTGTTTTTATCTGATTAGAATCTGTGCCAACTGCAAAATCTGCAATAAATGTGTCTTCGCTGTCTCCAGATCTGTGAGAAATTATAGTCTTATACCCTATCAATTTTGCAAATTTTATTACCTCTAATGTTTCAGTTACAGTTCCAATTTGGTTTAATTTAATCAATATTGAATTTGCTGAAACATTCAAGAAACCAATTTTTAATCGTTCCAAATTTGTAACAAATAGGTCATCACCAACAATTTGCACTTTATCTTTTGTTTGTGTTAATAATTTTGTCCATGCAGACCAATCGTTTTCACCAAATGGATCTTCTATCGATTTTATTTTATATTTTCTTATTAATTTTAGGTATTCAGAAATTGTTTTGTCCACATTTACGTACTTTTTAGAATGAATTGAATAATGTTTATTTTTTATTAACTCATTTGCCGCAACATCCAAACAAATAACTATATCTTTTCCATTTTTAAAACCAGATAAGTTTATTGCTTTTACTATTAGTTTTAGCGCACTTTCATTATCATTTATCATAGGCGCAAATCCACCTTCATCACCTACAGACGTAGAATGACCCATTTTTTTTATTAAATCTCTTAGTTTATTGATGACTATAAAACATATCCTAACACCCTCTGAAAATGATTTTGCTTTGTCTGGTCTGATCATAAATTCTTGTATTCTAAGACCATTATTAGCATGTGCTCCACCATTAATTATATTCATCATTGGATATGGTAATTTGAAGTTTTTATTTACAAGTAAATTTTTATAAATTGGTATCTTTTTTATTTTTGATGAAAGTTTTTTGACAGCTATTGAGACAGAAAGAATTGCGTTAGCTCCAACTTTTTTTTTCTGTTTTGTACCATCAAGCCTAATTAATAAGTTATCTATTTTTTCTTGTTGATGGATATTAAAATTTTTTAACTTTTTTGATATTACCTTATTTATAAATTCAACAGGTTTTAAAACACTTTTTCCAAGGTATTTTTTATTATTTATATCTCTTTTTTCAAAAGCTTCATAAGTTCCTGTAGATGCACCCGAGGGACAAATCGCTGAGGCACTAATGTCTTTTACAAATACTTCAGTTTCTATTGTTGGATTTCCTCTGCTATCAAAAACTTGTCTTGCAATAATTTTTGAAATTTTAGACATTATTTTTTTTTACTAGATTATCTATTTGAACTATCTGACTTATAAGATTATCTAATTCTTTAAGTGGAACCATATTTGGACCATCAGAGGGGGCATTATCAGGATCTTGATGTGTTTCTATAAAAATTGCAGCAACACCAACTGCAACAGCAGCTCTTGATAAATGTTCGACAAATTCTCTTTGTCCACCACTTTTATTACCTTGACCTCCTGGTTGTTGAACCGAGTGAGTGGCATCAAAAACAATTGGATAACCATTCTTTGCCATTATAGGAATTGATCTCATGTCAGACACTAAAGTGTTATATCCAAAACTAGCTCCTCTCTCTGTTACTAGAATATTATTATTTCCTGAGTCTGATATTTTTTTTGTTACATTAACCATATCCCATGGAGCCAAGAACTGACCCTTTTTTACATTAATGATTTTTTTTGTTTTTGCGGCAGCAATTAATAAGTCTGTTTGTCTACACAAAAAAGCGGGTATTTGTAAAACATCTATATGAGGGGCAACAATTGCACACTGTTCTACATTATGAATATCTGTAAGGACAGGAATTTTTATTTGTTTTTTTATTTTATCAAAAACTGGTAACGAATTTTCTAATCCTGCTCCTCTTTTTCCATCAAGGCTTGTTCTGTTAGCTTTATCAAAGGAAGTTTTATAAATTAATCCAATATTATATTTGTCTGCAATTTTTTTTATTTCTCCTGCCATATCTAGCGCATGTTGCTCAGTTTCTAATTGGCAGGGTCCTGCTATTAAACAAATTTTATTTGAGTTAGATATATTTAAATCCTGACACTTAACAATTCTATTTTCCATGATAGTTCTTTGCAGCCTTTATAAATGATTTAAATAACGGATGTGGTGATAATGGTCTTGATTTGAACTCTGGATGAAATTGAACACCTATAAACCAAGGATGATTTTTTAACTCTATTATTTCAGGCAATTTATTATCTGGTGACATTCCTGAAAATATTAATCCTTTTTTCTCAAATTTTGATCTCTGATTATTATTAACTTCATATCTGTGTCTATGTCTTTCTTTTATTATATTAGATTTATAAATCTTCTTTATGGCAGAATTATTTTGTAATTTAGCTGTGTAAAGACCTAATCTCATTGTTCCACCAAGGTTTTTTTCTGTGCCCTTAAAAACTTTTCCATTTCTGTTCCATTCATGGATTAATCCAATTACAGGAAAGCATTTTTTATCAAACTCTGTAGAACTGGCATTTTTTATATTTAATATATTTCTGGCAAATTCAATAATTGCCATTTGCATTCCAAAACAAATACCAAAAAAGGGTATTTTTTTTTCTCTTGCATATTTAATTGCTGCAATCTTCCCCTCTGTTCCTCTTTTGCCAAATCCACCTGGTATTAATATTCCAGAAACACTCTTAAGTTTTTTGGTTATTTCATTTTTTTTTAATTTATCAGATTCAATTCTTACCAAATTAACTTTAACATTATTTGCTATACCACCGTGTGTTAATGCTTCATCTAAAGATTTATATGCATCTTTTAAGTTTACATATTTACCGATTATTCCAATGTTAATTACTTTATTATTTTTTAGAACAGTAGAGGTAATATTTTTCCATGGATTTAAATTAGGTTTCTTTTTTGATTTTATTTTAAAATATTTTAAGACTTGTTTATCTAGTTTTTGTTTATAAAAACTAATTGGAGCCTCATAAATTGTTCGAACATCAACAGTCTCAATAACATTTTCAATATCAACATTACAGAATAAAGATATTTTTTTTCTTTGCTCTAAAGGTATATGTTGCTCTGATCTACATATAACAATATCTGGCTGTATACCAATACTTCTTAATTCTTTGACACTGTGTTGCGTAGGTTTAGTTTTTATCTCATCAGAAGATTTCATATATGGTACTAAAGTTAAATGAACAAATAATGTCCTCGACCTTCCATGATCGTTTGAGAACTGTCTTATAGCTTCTAGAAATGGTAAACTTTCTATGTCACCAACAGTTCCACCAATTTCACAAATTACAAAATCTTCGTTACTAATGTCTTTGCTAATAAACTTTTTAATTCTATCTGTTATGTGAGGTATAACCTGAACTGTCTTACCTAGATAGCCCCCTTGTCTCTCTTTTTTGATTACATCGCTATAAATTTTACCTGTAGTAATATTATCCGATTGTTTTGATGAAATATTTGTAAATCTTTCGTAATGTCCTAAATCTAAGTCTGTTTCTGCACCATCATCAGTAACAAATACCTCTCCGTGCTGAAAAGGACTCATTGTTCCTGGATCAACATTTAAATATGGATCCATTTTACGTATCCTAACTTTATAACCTTGTGACTTTAATAAATATGCAAGTGATGCTGATGATAATCCTTTTCCAAGAGATGATACCACGCCGCCAGTGACAAAGATATATCGCGCCATGGAAGTATCTTATAGACCTAAAACTTAAAAATTCAAAGTATTAATTATTACTATCTGGAACCTTTGGAGCATCATCAGTTTCCTCAATTTTATCTAAAACTGATGTTGTTGGAATTAATTCACCTCTTGAAAGAATCGTTAAACACAAACTACATATTATAAATAAAGTAGCAATTATTGCTGTAGCTTTGGTTAAAAAATTTCCTGCTGATCTAGAAAGCATAAAGTTATCTTGGGACACTCCAATACCCAATGCACCGCCCTCAGATTTTTGAAATAAAACTAAGACAACTAGAATAGCTGCAAGAATTATATTAATTATTAAAAGTATATTTTCCACGAGGTTTAATTAGTTGATTTTTTAATTATATCAATAAAATTTTTTGCTCTCAAAGAAGCGCTTCCTATTAAAAATCCTTTTAAATCATTAATTTTTTTTAACTCTAATACATTTTTTGAGTTAACAGATCCGCCATAGATAATTTTATATTTTTGATTTTTTTTTAATTTATTAATTATATTATTTATGTCTTTAAATTTTTTTCTTAGTTCAGATGATTTTGGTATTCTTCCAGTTCCGATTGCCCATCTAGGTTCATATGCAAAAATTATATTATTAATTTTTTTTATATTCTTTAATCCAATTGTTATTTGTCTTTTAAGAACTGAGAAAGTTTTATTGTTTTTTTTTTCTTTATATGTTTCTCCAATACAAAGAATTACTTTTAATTTTTCTTTTAGTGCTGAGTGAATTTTTTTATTTATTATTATATCATTTTCCTGATTTCTAATTTCAGAATGACCAACTATAACATAGTCACCTCCTGCCGACTTAATTAATTTAGAGTTTACAGATCCTGTAAATGCTCCATAATCATTTAATTGAGAAAGGTTCTGAGCACCTACTTTAATTTTAGTGTTTTTTACTTTATTTTTAACCGATGAAATCAGGGTAAATGGTGGGCAGTAAATTATTTGGATTTTTTTATTTTTTGATTGTTTTAAAAATTTTATGGTTTTATTAATGCCAGAGATATGACTTTTTTCTCCATTCATCTTCCAATTAGCTATAAAGATCATATTATTATTTGTCATCTTAGATAATTTAATTTATAGGTTTGTTTTTTATAATCAATATATAAAGGATTACTCATGTTGGGAAAATTAAGAGGTTTTACAAGTAGTAAATTTGCAGGTGTCCTCGTGGCCATAATAATTGTTCCTTTTGTTTTTTGGGGAATGGGAAGTGTCTTTAGTGGAGGGAATACAAATAATATTGCTAAGATAAATAATAATTCGATTTCAACGAAAGACTTCATTGATCATATAAACCGATCAAGAATTAATCCTGATTATATAAAAGAAAATTTAGATAACAATATCTTAGAAAGAATTTTGAGTGACCTTATATCAAAAGATTTAATGTCAATGGAGTATAAAGATTTAAATGTAAAAGTTTCAGATAGATCACTAAAATTAAATTTACAAAACGACATAAATTTTCTTGATGATGATAAAAATTTTTCAAGATTAAAGTATGAAAAATTTCTTTTGGAGAATAATATTATCGCAGCTGAATTTGAAAATAGACTAAAAAATTCTCAGTTAAGAAAAAGACTATTTGATTATATTGGTGGTGGCATTAAATCACCATATTACTTACAAAATAAGATTTACATAAATGAAAATAAAAAAATAAATATTCAATACTATGATCTTGAATATGCTTACGATAAAAATATTTCAGAAGTTGAAATTAATAATTATATAATCGAAAATGAGAAAAACCTAAAAGAAGCATACATTGATTTCAGTTATGCTAAAGTTGAACCCTCAAATTTAATTGAAATCAATGAATTTAATGAAGATTTTTACAAAAAAATTGATGAAATCGAAAATGATATATTAAATGATGTTTCTTTAGAAGATATCGCTAGAAAAAATGAAATAAAATTACAAAAAAGGAACAATTTTAAGTTTGTAAATGAGGATGATGTATTTAAAGAAATTTACGAAAATAAAGATAAAAAAGAAATAGTTTTAAAAGATAAAGACAATTACTTTTTGCTATATCAAATTACAAAAATAAATAATTTACTTCCAAATAAAAATGATACATCCTTCAGAGATAAAGTTAAAAATAGAATTTTATTAAAGAAAAAATTTGATCTTAATAAAAATTTATTTGAAAAAATTCAAAATAAAGATTTCAATGACTCTGAATTTGAAAATCTAGTAAAAAATAAAGAAAATATAAATTCAGGAGTAATTAATTCAATTAATGATGATAGTTTATTTGATAAAACATCTTTAAAGCTTATTTATGAATTACCAAAAAATAGTTTTGTTATGGTTTCTAACAAATCTAATAATATATTTTTAGCAAAGATTAATCAGATTACTTATGAGAATTTAAAAAGCACGAATGAAAATATTCAAGAATATTTAGCTAAAACAAATATCAATTTGATCGATGATATTTATAGTTCTTATGATACATCACTTAACACCAAGTATGAAGTTAAAATTTTTAATAACAATATAGATCGAATAAAAGATTATTTTAAATAATGCTTAATATAAGCCTTAAACAATTTAAGATTAATCATAAAAAAAAAAAAAACCAAATACTCTATTTATCTTTGGATAGTGATGGTTCTAAAGAAATAATAAATTTAATAAATAATTTTTTTACTGAGAAAAATGCTTTTGTATTTGAATCGGTAGAAAAAGGATTTATTAAAGGTAGATATACAATTTTTGGAAAAAATCCTGATAAAATTTGGGAATTTAATAATAATGTAAGCAAGATATACTTTGATAATAAAGTTAAAATTTTAAAAGGTAGTGCAAAGAAAAATATAGAAAATGTTATTGAAAGTTTTAAATTTAAAATTCCTAAAGAATTACCCTCAATTAGCTCCATAATATCAGGATACTTTTCATATGACATAATTAGATATTTAGAAAATATTCCTAATAAAAATAAAGACGATTTAAAATTACCTGATGCAAGAATTATCAGACCAAGGGAGCTAATAATACACGATAATATAAAAAAGAAATTATATTTTATAATTAATGTTTTTCGTGATGAAAAAATAAATAATTATAAAATAAGGTATGAAAAAATAATTAATCAAATTGAAAATTTAATTTTTTTATCTAATTATAATAATTTGTATCTAGATAAAATTGATAAAAAAGTTAAAACAAAAGTAAAATCAAATATTTCTAAACAAAAATTTTTATCAAATGTAAAGAAGGCTAAAAAATATATTAAAATTGGAGATATATTTCAGGTTGTTCTAAGTCAAAGATTTGAAACCAAGTTAAGTAAAAACCCAATAGAAATTTATAAAAAATTAAGGATAACAAACCCATCCCCTTTTATGTATTTTTTTAATTTTAAAGATTTTCAGATTATTGGCGCAAGTCCAGAAATACTTGTTAGGTTAAGAAATAATAAAGTCACGATAAGACCTATCGCTGGAACAAGACCAAGGGGGAGAAATAAAAAACAAGATTTATTTTTTGAAAAAGATTTACTGAATGACAAAAAAGAGCTGTCCGAACATTTAATGCTTCTTGATTTAGGAAGAAACGACACTGGAAAAGTATCAAAGATTAATACTGTAAAAGTGACTGAAAGTTTTTCAATAGAAAGATACTCACATGTCATGCATATTGTATCAAATGTTGAAGGAGTATTTAATAATAAATATTCAAAATTTGAAACTTTATTGTCTGGTTTTCCAGCAGGAACTGTATCTGGAGCTCCAAAAATTAGAGCAATGGAGATAATAGATGAGCTAGAAACAACTAAAAGAAAAGTTTATGCCGGTGGAATTGGATATTTTTCAGCAAATGGCGAATTTGATACATGTATTGCACTTAGAACTGCAGTAGCTAAAAATAAGAAATTTTATGTGCAATCTGGCGCCGGAATAGTTGCAGATAGCAAACCACAAAACGAATATCTTGAAACAGTTAATAAAGCAAAGGCTCTATTAAAAGCAATTGAGTAATTATGAAAATAATTTTAATTGATAACTATGATAGTTTTACATTTAATTTGTATCATTACATATCTATGTTTTGTCAAAATGTAGACGTAGTAAGAAATGATAAAATTAATACAAAAGAAATATTAAAGAAAAAATATAATAAAATTGTGATATCACCTGGTCCAGGTAATCCTGATCAAGCTGGAAACTGTCTATCAATAGTAAATGAATTGTATACTAAAATTCCAATACTTGGAGTTTGTTTAGGTCATCAAATTATAGGTCAAATATTTGGATCTAAAATTATTCAAGCTAAAGAAATGGTTCATGGAAAAACAAGTAAAATCATTTCAAAAAATATGGGGATTTTAAAAGGATTACCAAAAATATTTGAGGCAACTAGATACCATAGTTTAATAATCGATAGGAAAACACTCTCTAAAGATTTAGAAATTACAGCAATGACTTTAGATGGAATAATTATGGGTGTTAAACATAGAATTTATGATGTTCATGGAGTACAATTTCATCCTGAAAGTATAAAGACTAAAGATGGTTTAAAAATTTTAAAAAATTTTATTAAATAAATGGAAAAATATTTAAAAAAACTTGAATTAAGTGAAAATTTAACATTACAGGAAAGTGTTGGTGCTTTTGAAATTTTAATGAATGGAAAAGCTAATGATAATGAAATTTATAATTTTTTAACTCTTCTCTCTAAAAAGGGTGAAGTTTCAACAGAAATAGCAGGTGGTGTCTCGGTGCTTAGAAATAAAGCGAAAAAAGTTAATGTAGATGACTGTATAGATACTTGTGGAACAGGTGGTGATGGCAAGGATACACTAAACATATCTACTGCTTCTGCATTATTGCTTTCAAGTATGGGAGTTAACGTAGCAAAACATGGTAATAAAGCAGTTTCATCAAAGTGTGGATCTGCAGATGTTTTGGAAGCATTAAATATAAATATCAACTTGGAGCCCAAAGATATTGAAAATCAAATAAAAATAAATCATTTTGGATTTATGTTTGCTCCAAATTATCATAGTGCAATGAAATATGTTGGTCCAACAAGAAAAAAAATTGCGAAGAGAACAATTTTTAATATGATTGGTCCTTTGAGTAATCCAGCAAATGTTGAAAAACAAGTTGTAGGAGTTTTTGATAAAAAACTTCTAGATATATTCGCCAGTGCCTTGAAAGACTTAAATATAAAATTTGCTTGGATTATTAATAGTAATGATGGTTTAGATGAAATATCACCATATGATAAAACTATCGTTAAACAATTAAGAAATGGGGAAATTGACGAAATGATTATTGATCCTAAAGAATTGAAAGTAAATGCTGAAGGATTCGATAAAATTGTTGGAAATGACGCAAATTTTAATTCACAAAAAATTATAGATATATTTAAAGGTAATGATGATGACTTTTCTAAAGCAGTATCATTAAATGCTGCAGCCGGCTTAATTATATCAGAAAGAGAAGATAATTTTAAAGATGCCTATGAAAAAGCAAGAGATCATTTGTTATCAGGAAAAACATATTCACATTTAGAAAAATTGAGAAATGTCTGAAAATATATTAGAAAAAATAATTAATAAAAAAAGAAATAAAATTCAAATTTTAAAAAAAGATATTTCAATAAGTTCTTTAAATGACAAAATTTTAAATCTAAAAAATTATATAAATTTTAAAGAAAAAATACTTAATAATATAAATAACGATAAAATCTCTATTATTGCCGAGATTAAAAAAGCCAGCCCTTCAGCTGGTATAATTATTGAAAATTATAACCCTGTAAAAATTGCCGATATATACTTAAAAAATAATGTAACTTGTCTATCAGTTTTAACTGAAGAGGATTTTTTTTTGGGAAACTTAATTCATATCAGTAAAATTAAACAAAAGGTAAATTTACCTATTTTATGTAAAGATTTTTTTGTTGATAAATTTCAAGTCCATCTTTCTAAAAGTTATGGTGCTGATGCCATTTTAATAATTTTAGCTGGCGTTGATGAAAGAACTGCAGATGAGTTGTATGAAGAAGCTGAGAAACTTAAAATGTCTGTAATTATTGAAGTTCACACTGTTGAAGAGGCTAAAAAATCTCTAAAGTACAAAGATGCACTTATAGGGATAAACAATAGGAATTTAAAAACACTAAAAACAGATATAAATACAACTTATGATATTCATAATATTTTAATTGATCATGGCGGACCATTAATTTCAGAGAGTGGAATAAAAAATAAAGAAGACGTTTTGAAAATAGCCTCAGAAACTAAAATAAAAACATTTCTCGTAGGTGAATCAATTTTAAAAAATTTAAAAAATAATAATATTTTTTCTATTTTATAAAAAAATGTTGAATTTATTGATGTTTTAACTCTTGTTTAATTGAAAGAACTTTTATAGAACATTTATGTACACAATTTGTTCTATGTTAACTAAAAAACAAAAAAACCTGCTTTTATTTATCAACAAAAAGTTGAGATCTAGTGGTGTCTCTCCCTCTTATGAAGAAATGAAGGAATCGCTTAATTTAAAATCTAAATCTGGAATTCATAGATTAATTAGTGCTTTAGAAGAAAGAGGCTTTATTAAAAGATTGGCTCATAAAGCAAGAGCTCTTGAAGTAATTAAATTACCTGAAACAGCTTCAGCAAATGATATTTATAACAGTTTTTCCCCGAGTGTAATCAAAGGTGGACTAGATGAAAGTTTAAATCAAAATAAGTCAAATGAAAATGAAATACCAGTATTAGGCAAAATTGCTGCAGGTACACCTGTTGAAGCAATTCAAAATGAAGTTTCTAGAATACCTTTGCCTTCTAATATTGAGAAAAATGGAGAATTTTTTGGACTAAAAGTACAAGGAGACTCAATGATTGAGGCTGGGATAAATGACGGTGATACAGTTATTGTGAAAAAAGCTGATACAGCCGAAAATGGAAAAATCGTAGTTGCATTAATTGACGATCATGAAGCAATGCTAAAAAGAATTAGAAGAAAAGGAAAGACAGTAGCTCTGGAAAGTGCTAATAGAAATTACGAAACGAAAATATTTGGTCCTGATAGAGTCAAAGTTCAAGGAATTCTAGTATCTTTATATAGAAACTTTTCCTAAAATAGTCTAAATAAATCTGATGAAAACAGTAGCAACTAGATTTGCTCCATCTCCAACTGGACCTTTGCACATTGGAGGAGTAAGAACAGCTTTATTCAATTGGCTTTATTCAAAAAATAAAGGTGGTAAATTTTATCTAAGAATAGAGGATACGGATAAAGAAAGGTCTAAAAATGAATTCAAAAATCAAATAATTAATTCATTAAAATGGATAGGAATTAATTACGAGGATAGTGAATATATTCAATCAGATAAAATAGATGACCATATAAATGTAGCTAATGAATTGTTAAAAAAAGGTTTAGCTTATAAATGCTATTGTTCTAGTGATGAAATTGAAGAACAGAAAAAAAGGGCAAAACAAAAAAAAATACCATATATTTATAATAGAAAATGGAGAGATAAGAATGAAAATGATGCTCCAAAAGAAATTGATCCTGTAATTAGATTTAAAAGTAAAGTTGAAGATAAATCTATCTTAAAGGATTTAGTCCAAGGAAATATAGAAATTGAAAATAATACCATTGAAGACTTTGTTATATTAAGAGCTGATGGATCGCCTACTTATAACTTATCAGCATCAGTTGATGATCATCTAATGGGAATGACTCATATAATCAGAGGTGACGATCATAAAATAAATACATTCAAACAAATACAAATATATGAAGCTATGAATTGGGAGGTACCATTTTTTGCTCATATACCACTAATTCATACTATTGAAGGAAAAAAACTTTCAAAAAGAGATAATACATCAACATTAGATGATTATTCTAAAATTGGGATAATGCCAGATGCTTTAAGAAACTATCTTCTTAGATTGGGATGGTCATACAAAGATAAGGAAATTTTTGACTTAGAAGAGAGTATAAAATACTTCAATTTAGAAGGAATCGGAAAATCACCATCTAAACTAGATGTTAGTAGGATTTATTCTATCAACGAATATTATATTAAAAATATTAGTGAAAATGAACTTTTTAATTTTTTTAAAGATTATTCAAAAAATTTTAAAGATAAAATTCCTGAAATTAAAGAGGAAAAAATAAAAAAATCATTAACTTTTTTAAAAAATAAAGCAAAAACTTTAGAAGATATTTACAATAATTCAAAGTTTTTGATAAATGATCATATTGAAATTGATAAAGAGGATCAGAAACTTCTAGATAAAAATGCCAATGAAATAATTAAACAATTTATCAATAAAATAAGTGAAATTTCAGAATTTAATAGAGAAACGTTAGAGCCTTTAATAAATAAATTAATTAAGAACAACAACACAAATTTTAAAGGTATTGGACAACCTTTAAGAATATGTCTTACAGGTTCAAAGTTTGGCCCAGGAATATATGATATACTTTGCGCTCTTGGGAAAGAGCAAGTTCTAAAAAGATTATCTCAAATAAGATAACAATACCTTAGAAGCTTCGATACTTGATGAGGTCTTAGATCTTAAATTATTTATTGTTTGATTAACCATTTTCAATTGTTTATTAATTAGTTCAGGTTTTTTCAGAAAGTAATTAATAGTTTTGTATATTTCATCCGAATTACATTCATTTTGTAATAGTTCAGGAATTATTTCTTTATCATTTATAATATTTATCATATTTGCAAATTTAATTTTTAAAAATAATTTTGCTAAGTAAAAATTTATGAAGTTCATTTTATAAATAATAATAGATGGAATTCCCTGCTTGCAAACTTCCAATGACACTGTTCCTGACTTTACTATAGCAAATATTGATTTTTTAATAATATCGGATTTTATTTTCTCATCAGATATAATATCAACATTTGTAAAATCATAAAGTCTTATCGAATTTTGCAAATAATTTCTAAATCTTTTGGTTGAATGAAAAATGTAATTAAACTTAAAATTTTTATTATTCATTTTTTTTATAAAATTCATTAAAATTGGTGTATGAAGTTCTATTTCTGATTTACGGCTACCTGGATATATTGAAATTATTTTTTTTTCTTGAATTATTTGACTAATTTCAATTTTTTCATTTCTAATTGAATCTAATAATGGGTGTCCTACAAAAGTATTTTTTAAATTTTCTTTATCAAAATATTTTTTTTCAAAATTAAATAATAATAAAATATGATCAAGATATTTTTTCATTTTTTTTACTCTACCTGCTCTCCATGCCCAAACTTTGGGTGCTATAAAATGAACAGTTTTGATATTTGGGTTACTTGTTTTAACTATATTAGATACACGTAATGTAAAATCTGGACTATCTACGCTGAATAATATGTCTGGATTAAATTCTAAAATATTTTTAACAGTTTTATTTATTTTTTCTTTAATTTTAAAAATATTAAGTATTACATCGGTAAAAGCTATATAGGTAATATCTTTTTGGTCAAATATGGATTTTATTCCTAATTTATTTAAATGTTGACCGCCTACACAAAGATATTCAATTTTAGAATCAATTTTTTTTAATTCTTTTATTACTTCAGAAGCAAGTTTATCTCCAGATGGCTCACCTGTTAAAATAAAAATTTTTTTCATATAACACTTAAAAATATATTATTTTTATTAGCATATTTGATAGATTCTTTTTGATTTAAAAAAATATGTTGATTTGATTTAATTACGATGCCTTTTATATTAGATTTAACACAATCTCTTATTGTATCTAAACCTATTGTTGGTAAATCTGCTCGTAAATCTTGTTTTAATTTTGGTATTTTAATTAAAATATTACTGGTTTTTGTAATTTTAATTTTTTTTAATAATTGCTTTGTCCCATTTCTTTTTTCAAGTTTAATATTACCATTTTCGTTAATCACAAGAGCCTGGACATGATTGTAAGAATTTAATTTGTTTAATATTTTAATACCCTTTTGAATATTTAATTTATCAATTTTTGATGGTTTAATTTTAGTATAATAACCTTTTTGAAGAGTTAATTCGGGATTAAAAGTATTTAATTTTACAACTTTAATT
>CACDQQ010000014.1 GCA_902555065.1 uncultured Pelagibacteraceae bacterium | reverse complement strand
ATATCTATTTGAAATTTTTTTACCATTTAAAATAAATTTAAAATCTTCATTTTTGGATAAACTTTTTAATTTAACCTGCATTAAACAGTGAGTTTTTTTCTACCCTTACTTCTTCTTCGTCTAATTAGTTTTCTTCCTCCTTTAGTCTTCATTTTAGACCTAAAACCATGCCTTCTTTTTCTCACTTTTTTACTAGGTTGGTATGTACGTTTCATATTAAGGCTTCTTTTTTGTTAAATTTCGGTAGTTATACAATTTAATGTATATAAGTACAGCGATTTTTAATAAATTAAAACAAAATGGAAAATGAAAACAAATTAAAAATTATTCTCGGTATTATATATCTTTCCATAGTTACTAGCTTTTTGTTGTTTTTTTTTAGCTATTTCTCATTTGACGACTTTTCAAGTTTTGAGCTTATAAAAAATAATAGAGATAAACTTAATGATATCAAAAATTCCAATCTTTTATTTGCTAGCATATTATTTTTTATTGGAGTGATTATTTGGGTTATGCTCTTAGGATTTGGTTCTCCAGTTTTTTTAGTTGGAGGATTTGTATTTGGAAAATGGATAGGTACAATCCTTATAGTATTTGGTTTATCTATTGGTGCAACACTTTTATATATTTGTGCAAATTATTTTTTCAAAGATTTAATTAAAAAAAAATTTTCATCAAAGTTTTCTAATCTTACTGAAAAATTTAAAAAAAATGAATTTACTTTTTTTCTGATATATAGATTTGTTGGTGGAATACCTTTTTTTATTTCAAACATTTTGCCAACATTATTTAATGTTAAGATTAGTAATTTCTTTTTAGGATCTGTTATTGGAATGACACCGCAGTTATTCGTAGGAGCTTCACTAGGCGCAGGGTTAAATAAAGTAATTGAAAATAATCAAGAACTTCCAAGTATATTTGATGTAATTTTAACTCCAGATATTTATGTGCCAGTAATTAGTATGATAATTCTGGTTTTAATTGGATTTATAATTAGGAAAAAATTCTACAAATAGCTGGTGCCCCTTGCCCGACTTGCACGGACGACTTTTTCCTTACCATGGAAATACTCTACTACCTGAGTTAAAGGGGCATTAATAAATTTAAATTAGTGTATAAACGTAATTTTTTCAAATTATTGCCTTAATTTTTTTTAAAAATGGGATATATCTACTCTTAAGGAAATGTTATGGGCATACATTACACATACGGGGCAAACAAAAATGCAAAGCTTATGGAAAAGCAGGCGAAACGAGAAAAAAAGCTTGCTGAGAAAAGAGCCAAAAAACAAGCCAAGGCCGATGAAAAAGGATTAAGTAATAATAAAAAAGGGGAAGATAAAACAATTCCTATTGATCAAATTATAACTTTAGATCATCTTACAAATCCAGATAAAAAGTAATCAAAATGGACAGGAAGAAGGATAAAAAAGCAAAATTAGAAGAGGCTTTGCGTAAAAACTTAAGAAAAAGAAAAATTTTTCAAAAAAAAAATAAAAAAAATAAATAAATGTCAGTGCAATCAGATAAGTGGATAATCAAAATGGCTAAAGAACAAGCAATGATTTCACCATTTGAAGATAAACAAATAAGGGAAGGAAAAATTTCATTCGGTGTTTCTTCATACGGGTACGATGCGAGAGTATCTAATGAATTTAAAATATTTACTAATGTTAACTCTGAAATTGTAGATCCAAAAAATTTTAAACCAACAAATTTTGTAACAAAAGAATCTGATGAATGTATTATTCCACCAAATTCTTTTGTTTTAGCAAGAACAGTCGAATATTTTAAAATTCCTAGCGATGTCTTAGTTATTTGTTTGGGTAAGTCCACTTATGCCAGATGTGGAATAATTGTTAATGTAACACCTTTAGAACCAGGATGGGAAGGTCATGTGACCCTTGAATTTTCTAACACAACTCCATTGCCAGCCAAAATATACGCGAATGAGGGTGTGGCTCAATTTATATTTTTAAAAGGGAATGAGAAACCCAATGTTTCATATGCTGACAGAAATGGAAAATATATGGGTCAAAAAGGGGTAACGCTTCCCAAAATTTAGAATGGATAAATTTAAAATTAATGGTCCCTCCAAGATCAGAGGAGAGGTCTCAATTTCTGGAAGTAAAAATGCTGCCCTCCCAATACTTGCTGCAACTTTACTATTCGATAAAAATGTAACAATTAAAAATCTTCCACGAGTTAAAGATATAGATACAATGCTTAATTTGTTAAAATCACTTGGAAGAAAAATTAGCTTTAAAAATAATAAAAAAATCGCGACAATCTCAAAAGGAAAAAAAAATAATTTTTTTGCTCCTTATTCTCTAGTTAAAACAATGAGAGCAGGAATTTTAGTTCTTGGTCCTTTGTTAGCAAAAAATAAAAAAGCAAAAGTAAGTAGCCCAGGTGGTTGCAGTATAGGAGTAAGACCAATAGATATACATTTAAAAGCTATATCAAAGTTAGGTGTTAAAATACAAATTGAAAAAGGATATGTTAATGCAAAAGCTCAAAAAGGATTAGTTGGTTCAGAAATAAGATTTTCAAAAATATCAGTTGGAGCTACCGAAAATTTAATTCTTGCTGCTTGTCTCGCTAATGGGACAACAACGATAAAAAATTGTGCGATAGAGCCTGAGATCAAGGATCTGACAAATTTTCTTAAAACAGCTGGTGCCAAGATAAAATGGATTGGTAAAAGAACTTTAAAAATAGAAGGTGTTAAAACATTAAAAAGTATAACTTACTCAATTATGAATGATAGAATTGAAGCAGGTACCTTTTGTGTTGCCGCATGTTTGAATAGTGGAAACTTAAAAATTAAAAACTTTGAGCCAAAAATTATCAATACAGAGATAAATTTACTTAAGAAAATTGGTGCAAAGATAAAAACCACAAAAAATACAATTCAAATTAAGGGACCAAAAAAAATTAAAAGTCTAAATTTTTTAAAAACTGGAGAATATCCAAATTTCCCCACTGATTTGCAAGCTCAAATTATGGTATTGTTAACTAGAGCAAATGGGAAAAGCACAATTGAAGAAAATATATTTGAAAACAGATTTATGCATGTTCCAGAATTAAAAAGATTAGGTGCAAAAATAAATATTAAAGGTAACAAGGCAATTATTGAGGGAACTAATAATCTAGATGGAGCTGAGTTAATGTCTAGTGATTTAAGGGCATCAGTAGCTTTAGTTTTAGCAGCTTTTATTTCAAGAGGAACATCTATTATAAATAGAGTATATCATTTAGATCGAGGTTATGAAAAAATTGAAAATAAGCTAAAAAAAATTGGAGTAAAAATAAAAAGAATATCTTAGTGAATAATTTTTTAAAGAAAGTAATCGCTCAATCTCCAGACGACTTACAAATTATATCAGCTATATGCGCAGAGTCTAAAGTCAAAATTTCTGATATAAAATATTTGCCATCTACAAAAATTTTTTTACTTTCTGTTTTAAGAATAGATAAGGAAACAGATAGTAGCAAACCTATTAATAGTGTTATAAAATTTGAATTTATTGAAAGTTCCAAGTCTAAAAACATTAACCAGTCCAATACAGATTTAACTTTAGAATTATTTGCAATTGATATTTTTAAAAAAAAAGAAAATTTTGAAATAGTTCTGTTATTTTCAAAAAATGGAATTATAACACTTTCCACAGAAGTTATTGATGTAACGTTAGAAGACCAAAAAATTGAAAATGATAAAAGTAATTAATTGTAAGAAAAAAAATTATAAAAGAGAATTAACATCTTTTTTGGATAAAAGGAGATCTGGAAAAGCAGTAGACACTTCGATAGTTCCAAAAATTTTAAAAGACATCAAAATTAATGGAAGAAAAGCACTTTTAAAGTATGAGAAAAAATTTAGTAAAAATATAGAGATAGTTCCTTCAAAAGATAAAATAAACAAAGCAATTAATACATTAGAGCCTAAGATTAAAAAAAGTATCGATTTAGCCTATAATAGAATTTTTAAGTTTCATTCACTACAAAAACCAAAAAATATTAAGTATGTAGATAATCTTAAAAATAAACTTGAATATAAGCATGTGCCACTACAGTCTGTAGGTATTTATGTACCAGCTAATTTACCATCAACATTATTAATGAATGCAGTGCCTGCAAAAATTTCTGGTGTAAAAAGAATAGTTTTGGCCAATCCAAAACTTAATGGAAAACTAAATCCTGCTGTTCTTTATGCAGCTAAAAAAGTTGGAATTAATGAAATTTACTCAATGGGTGGTGCCCAAGCTATAGCAAGTTTAGCATATATTCAAAAAGTGAATAAAATTGTTGGGCCTGGAAATATATATGTTGCAAGAAGCAAACGTGAAGTCTTTGGTGATGTTGGGACAGAAGGAATGGTCGCTGGGCCTAGTGAAATTTGTGTTTTAGCAGATAGTAAAACTGATCTAAATCAAGTTATAACATCTATGATTGGACAAGCAGAACATGATGTAAACTCCCAGTGTATTTTAATTACGAAAGATAAAAAATTAGCAAATAAATTTAATATAGAAATAAAAGAAAGTATCAAAAAAGTTCAAAGGAAAAGTGTTGTTTTAAAAAGTTTGAAAAATAATGGATTACTTGTGTTAGCCCAAAGTGATAAGCAAATAATAGAAGCAATTAATGAAGTTGCTCCAGAGCACTTAGAAATTAATGTGTCTAATTATAAAAAGTATTTAAATCAAATTCATAATGCAGGAAGTATTATGATTGGAAAGTATTCTCCAATGGCTGTCTCAGATTATAATGTTGGTTCAAACCATGTATTACCAACTTTAGGATCTGCAAAATTTTCATCTGGACTAAATCTTAGTGAATTTTATAAAAAAATTAGCCATATAACTCTTACAAAAAAAGGTATTGAGAAATTAGGAGAATCCGCTACACATCTCGCTGAGTATGAAGAATTAGATAATCATGCTCAAAGTATTAAATCTAGAATGAGGAGATAATAATTTGAGTAAACAGGATACGTTGGAGTTTGAAGGTGTGGTAACAGATCTTCTTCCTAATGCTATGTTTAGAGTTAAACTTGACAATGGTCATAATGTTACGGCTCACACGGCAGGAAAACTTAGAAAAAATCGTATTCGTGTTTTACAAGGAGATAGAGTGAAATTGGAAGTTTCTCCATACGATTTATCAAAAGGTCGTATAATTTTTAGATCTTAGTATGGCTTCGTAGCTCAGTTGGTAGAGCAGAGCCCTGAAAAGGCTTGTGTCGCTGGTTCGAGTCCCGCCGAAGCCACCACTCCCATGTGGTATTAATATCCATCATTATGCTTGCATTCAAAATTAAAATCTAATACCTATCCATCAGCTATTAATAGCTAATTATATAATAACAAAGAAAGAGTAACTAAAGTATGAGTACATTAAAAGGCAAAGTAAAGTGGTTCAACGGTAAGAAGGGCTACGGTTTTATTGAAAGAGAAGACGGAGAAAAAGATTGTTTCGTTCATGCAAGCGCAGTTAGAGAAGCTGGGCTAAGATTTTTGAATGAAAACGATGCTATAGAATTCGAGATTCAAGATGGCGAAAAAGGTCCAAGCGCTGTAAATTTGAAAAAATTAGGTTAATAAAATTTAATTCATCAAAAATATTTGTATAGGAATAGGATATGGTAAAAAACATAGCTATTCCTGTGCAAAACCTTTTCTTGCTTGCATTTAAAAAAAAAAATGCTAATTAAACCGCAATGATTAAATTCGTTATTATTAACAAAGAAACTCACAGACATCATTTTCATGCTGGCTGCAAGCTAGCTATTTAAATATTTATAAATTTAATTTTATCCACATTTAGTATAAAACAGTAGAAGGAGCACGGGTAGCTCAGTTGGTTAGAGCAGCGGTTTGTGGAACCGAAGGTCGACAGTTCGAATCTGTCCCCGTGTACCAAAAAATGAATAAAGAAAAAAAATTGTCTGCAAATACCCCTTCGGGTTTTGTTGATAGATACGGAAAAGAATTAGCGTTAAAAGAAAATTTAATTGCTAAGATTGAGAAAAATTTTTTAAAATTTGGTTTTTCTAAGCTAGAAACCCCGAGTTTTGAAATATCAGAGAATATAGGAAAATTTTTACCAGATGAAGATAGGCCGAGCTCCGGTGTATTTGGTTTTCAAGAGGAAAATAACAGTTGGATATCATTACGTTATGATTTAACTGCTCCATTAGCAAGATACGTATCTCAAAATTATTTAAATATCTCTAATCCTTTTAAAAGATATCAGATTGGTAATGTATGGCGAAATGAGAAACCCGGTCCTGGTAGATTTAGAGAGTTTACACAAGCTGATTGTGATATTGTTGGATCTAGTAATCCTTTAGCAGATGCTGAGATGTGCAATCTTTTAGCTGACACATTATATTTCTGTGGCTTAGAAAAAAATCAATATCAAATCAAATTAAGTAATAGAAAACTAATTCAAGGACTTATTGAAAATTTAAAAATTTCAGAGAGCAAACAACAACTTACTGTTTTGAGAGCTATAGATAAGCTTGATAGAGTTGGAACTAATGGTGTTAAAGAATTACTTACAACAGGACGCAAAGATAAATCTGGTGATAAAACAATTGGAGCAAACCTTTCTGATAATCAAGCTGAAGAAATAGTCAGTTTTATAAATATGAAATCTTTAGATGAAATTAAATCAGCTATACCAAACAAATTAGTTGAAGATGGTGTTGATGAATTAAATAAAGTATTAGATGGAATAAGTTATTCATCTAATTTTGATCAAATAATTTTTTCTCCTGAAGTTATCAGAGGACTTGAATATTATGATGGCCCAATATTTGAGGCAAATTTAACATTTAAAGTCAAAAATCAAAAAAACCAAGAAGTGGAGTTTGGTTCAGTTGGCGGCGGTGGAAGATATAATTCTTTAGTTTCACGGTTTAAAAAAGTAGACCTATCTGCAACAGGTGTATCTATAGGTCTTGATCGTTTGTTATACGCTTTAGTTCAGTTAAACAAGATTGAAGTAAAAAATAATTCACCAATAATAATATGTGTTTTAGATGAAAAATATCTCTCTAATTATTATGAATTGTTATCACAACTTAGAAATCAAAATATAAGATCTGAAGTTTATCTGGGAGATTCAGGTTTGAAATCTCAATTAAAATATGCTGATAAAAGAAGTTCGCCGGCTGTAATTCTTTGTGGAGATGATGAATTTAAAAATAATAAAATTACTATAAAAAAATTAGTCCCAAATTTAGAAGAAACATCAAGAAATTTATCTAGAGAAGAATGGAAAAAATCTGAAAATACTCAAATTACATTTGATAAGGAGAACCTGATTGATGAAATCAAAAAACTTATCTGAAAATATTTTAAAAGTAATTAAGTCAAATGGATATAAATATATTGATCTTGATACAGTTATTGACACCAATTTAATATTGGAAAGATCAGGAGAAAATTTCAAAAGATTTATATTTTCTTTCAATGATCAATTAGGAAATGAACTTTGTTTAAGACCTGATTTAACAATTGCATCTTGTGTTAGATATTTAAATAATAATAAGAAAACTAGTGAAAAAATTTTCTATAGTGGTCAAGCATTTAGAAAAGGATTAAATAAAAAAGATTCTGTTATCAGGAGTCAAATTGGTTTTGAAATATTAGGATCTTTTACTGAAAAAAAAGATGATAAAAAAATAATAGAAACTTCACTTAAAGCATTATCAAAAATTAAATATAAAAGCGGAAATTTAGTAATAGGTAACATAGAAATTTTTAGGCTTTTGTTAGATAAATTGGATTGTCCAGCAAGATGGAAATTAAGATTGCAACGTCATTTTTGGAGAGAAAAATATTTTAATGATTTGTTAAAAAGATTGGAGACGAACTCTGATATCGATCCAACAATTGTAGAAATAGATAAAAAAAAATATTCTAAAATGATTAATGGAAATCAAAAAAAAGAAGTTGCTGGAAGATCAATAGAAGAAATATTATTAAGATTTGACACTAAAATTAAAGATCCAAGAAGAACAAAAAAAGGTAGTAATGTTGTTAAAATTTTAAAAGAGTACTTAAAAATTGAATGTCCTATTAATCAAGCATCTAAAAAGTTAAATTTATTTTTTAAAAAAAATAAAATTAATCTTAGAGTTCAGAATGATTATTTTCCAATAACTAAAAATAAAATTAATAAATTAAATGTTAGATTTAATTCTTCTTTTGGAAGACATCTCGAATATTACACTGGTTTGGTATTTAAGATCGATATTAAATCAAAGTCTCAGAAGTTAAATATTAGAGGTGGTAGATACGACTCTTTAATTAAAGATCTTGGCTTTAAAAAAAATATACCAGCCGTTGGAGCTGCTATTAACTTGGAAAAAATATGATAATTTGGTTAGCTTCATATCCTAAAAGTGGAAATACTTGGTTGAGATCTTTAATAGCAAATTACTATTTTTCAGAAACAGGTGATTTTAATTTTGAACTTTTAGAAAAAATAGACTCTTTTCCAAGCAATAAATATTTTAGAAAGTATTTAGATAAATTTAACCAGCCTCACGATACTTCAAAGTATTGGATAAAGGAGCAAGAAAAAATTAATCAATCCAAAGGTTTGAAATTTTTTAAAACCCATAATGCACTTTGTAAAATAGATGGTAATCAATTTACTAATAAAGAAAATACAGTAGGTGTTATTTATATAGTTAGAGATCCAAGAAATGTAATCTCTTCATTATCAAACCATTATCAAATTTCTGTCGACGAAGCTTTTCAATTTATGACAGATGAAAAAAGAGGAATTGTCTCAAAAGAAAAAGAGAGATTTTTAGGATTTCAAGCACTTTTTTCATGGAAGTTAAATCAGAAATCATGGGTAAATAATAAATTATATCCAGTTTTAACTGTACGGTATGAAGATCTACAAAGTGATGCACTAAAAACTTTTAAACAAGTTATTAACTTCATTCATAAAATTTCTAAATCAGATGAAAAATTTAATAAAGAAAAAGCATTAAAATGTATAAGAAATTGCAATTTTAATAATATGAAAAAACTAGAGGACGAAAAAGGTTTTGCAGAAGCAATTACAAAAAAAGGTTCTGACGAAAAGATAAAATTTTTTAATTTAGGAAAAGATAATGATTATAGGAAATTACTTAATGAGGATTTAATAAATAAAATGAATAATTTATTTCAAGAAGAATTAGTAAAATATAAATATGAGTAACAACATCATTAAAATTGGAATTCCAAGTAAAGGTCGTTTACGGTCTGGAGTATTAAATATTTTTAAAAAAAAGAAATTAAAAATTCTATCTGAAAGAGGTGAGAGAGACTTATTTGGATTTATCAAAGGAAAAAAAAATATAGTTATTTATTATCTTCATGCTAGAGAGATAGTAGAACGTCTTGCAGATGGATCTTTAGATATTGGTTTTTCTGGATATGATTTATTAATGGAAAGCGAAATTAATATTCAAAAAAAAGTGACTGTAAAAAAAAAGTACAATTTTGGAGAGGCTACATTGGTAGTCGCAATTCCAGATGATTGGATAGATGTACAGACAATGCCTGATCTTGAAGAAATAGCTTTTGAATTTAAAGATAAAAAAAGAAATAGATTACGTATAGCTACAAAATATCCTAATCTAACTAGACAATTCATGTTCTCAAGAGGAGTTACACAATTTAAATTGGTAAAGAGTCTCGGCGCAACAGAGATATATCCATTTACTGGATCATCAGAAATTATAACTGATATAACTTCAACAGGAGCAACCTTAAAAGCTAATAAATTAAGGATATTAAAAGACGGAATAATTCTTAAATCCCAAGCGTGTTTAATGTCTCCAAAAAAAAATAAAGAGGTAGAACTCTTAAAAGTGTTTTAAATAAACTTTAAATATTATTAAGTAAGTGTAACATACGAATCATGGATATAATTTTAATAATTATTTTAGCTTCAATATTAATAGCGACTTTATCTATCCTTTATTTAAATATTAAATCAAATATAAAAAAAGAGGATGGAAACAAAGCTGATGAGATAGCTAATCTAAATGCCGAAATAATTAAATTAAAAGATAGTTTAAATACTACTATAAATACATCTTTAAGTTCGATGTCCTCATCTTTTAACAATCTTTCAACTGGTGTTACGAAAGATATGACAGCAGCTCTGACAAAAGTTGATGAGAAAGTTGCAGCTTTTAATTCCCAAGTTGAAAATTTAAACGAAAGTCAGAAAGGCATTAATAAAATTTTAGCTGGAGTCAAAAAGTATGGAACTTTAGCTGAGTTCAGCCTGGGCTCACTTATTAAGGATTTACTACCTTCTTCACAGTTCCTTTCAAATGTTAAAATGAAGGAGGAAACTAGCGAAAATATTGAATTTGCTATTAAACTTCAAGAGGGTGTATTGGTTCCTGTTGATAGCCATTTTCCTGTTGAAAGATTCAAAGCTATTCAAGATGCTCATCAAGAAGACGATAAAAAAGCTATTGCGGATGCAAGAACTAAACTTGCAAAAGCTTTCAAAGAAAAAGCCAAGAGTATAAATGAAAAATATATTGTCCCACCTAAAACTACTGATTTTGCAATTGTGTATGCGCCAACAGAGAGTTTGTTTTTAGAGTTAGCTAATTATCAAGATCCAAATACTAAAGAATTATTGAGCCAAGAATTAATGAAAAAATATAAAGTAACTGTTATGGGACCAAATAATTTATCTGGGTATTTACAATCATTACATATGGGTTTTCAAACATTAAAAGTCCAAAAACATGCAACAGAAATATATGATCATTTAAAAACAATAAGCACAAGATTTACAAAACATTTTGATGGAATTGTTAATCTCAGAAAAAAACTAGAAGAGGCAATGACAGCTGTTGACAAATTTGGAACAGATGCAAGATCTATTAAAAGAACATTAGAAAATATAAAAGATCCAGAGCAAATTGAAAAGGCTATTGAAACAGAAAATGTCGAAAAATTTGAGGATATTCCAAGACAAGCAAAAAATTAATTTAATTTTAAAACAAAAAATTTAATGAAGTGGAATAATAAATTTAATTATCCTAAGTCTTCAAGATCAATTGAAGATGGATATAGAAAATATTTATTAGGGGAGAATAAATTACCAAGTGTTACTACAATTCTAGGCGCCACAAAGTCAGAAGAAGAGAAGGCTGCTCTTGCAAATTGGAAAGAAAGGGTAGGAATTAAGGAAGCAAATAGAATTAAAACAGAAGCTTCATCAAGGGGTACTTCTATGCACTCTTATATTGAGGACTACTTAAGAGGGAGAATTAACGAGAGTTTTTTTGAGAGTAATGAGCAATACAAAAATATGGCTAAAGAAATTATTCAAAAAGGGATTACAGGAAGACTAAATGAAGTATATGGCATTGAAGAAACATTATACTATCCAGATCAATATGCCGGTACAGCTGATATGATAGCAGTTTATGAAGGTAGAGATGTTATTGTAGATTTTAAACAAGCGAATAAACCAAAAAAAACAGATTATATTCAAGACTACTTTTTACAATTAGGAGCTTACACTTTAGCTCATGATGTTGTTCATGGAACTAAGATGAAAGCAGGAATAATTTTATTATGTACTAAAGACATTTTATTCCAAGAATTTAAAATTGAGGGAGCTATATTAGAAATGTATCAGAATTTATTTTTAGGAAGGGTTAAAAAGTTTTACGAGTTAAATAATATATCTTGACTTTACTTAGCCTATCCATAAAAGAGATATTAACACCTGAGCTAATCGTTTATATGCTAATGGTTAAGTCTTTAAAAAACTTTCCAAAAATCCATTAAATATTAGCTATTTTGAGGATAAAATTATGAATTTAGCAATTTGGGACATAGAATCATCTAGTGCAAGTACAGATTTTGGTAGTATTATTGAAATAGGCGGTGTTTTAGTTGACGAGAATTTTAAAGAAAAAGACAGGTTTAATTTAAGGTGTAGTTTACCTGAAGGAGAGGTCTTTCAGGCTATGGCACTTATTGTAAATAAGACATCAATAAAACAATTAACTCAAACTAATCTTTCTCATTATCAAATGTTAGGAGAAGTTGAAAAAATATTTAAAAAGTGGAGTCCAGCTGTATTTCTTGGATGGTCTAATATTGGATTTGATGATGAAATGATAAGAAAAGAGTTTTTTAAAGGGATTAGATATCCATATTTAACGAATTCAGCTCCAAACAAGAGACATGATGGGATTAATATTGCTCGCGCAGCATATGCAATTAATCCTTCAATTTTAGAAGTAGAATTTAATGAAAAAAATAATGCAGTATTTAAATTAGAATCATTAGCAAGAATGCAAGGTATTGATGCAACAGATGCCCATAGTGCTTTAAGCGATAGTATTATGACTGCTAAAGTTTTAAATATAGTCAAAAAAAAACAACCAGACACTTGGGAGTCTTTTTTTAAAACTGCAAATAAATCAGATACTGAAACTATAATCAAAAAAGGTGAAATATTTACTTTAAATGAATATTATTATGGTAAATCTAGACTCCATTTAGTTGCTCCTCTTCACCATAAATATTGTATGCACCCTTTATATTCTGGCTGGTATTATGCATTCGATTTAAGGATTGATATTGAACCGTTGTTAAATTTATCAATAAATGAGCTTAAAGTAGAGATGAAAAAGTCTCCCAAATTTTTAAGAACAATTAGATCTAATAAAGCCCCAATAATTGTAGATTCAAAATTTGGAATGCAAGCAGAACCATATAATGCAATGGATAAATCATTAATTAATAAAAGAGCAGATATAGTAAAAAATAACGAAAAATTTTCTCAAAATATACTACATGCATTAAGAGAGGTGGCTGAAGAAAAAGAGCAATCTAAAACACAAGAAGATATATATGCTGAAGAGAGTATATATACTAAATTTACGTCCAATAAAGATACAGCTTTATTTCCTGCATGGCACGCGGCATCATGGAAAGATAAACTTAAGCTACTCGACAAATTTGATGATGATCGATTAGTTGGTTTTGGAAAAAAAATTATTTTCCAGGAGGCACCGGAAGTTCTTCCAGAGAATATGCTTAAATCAATGAAGAGAGAAATTGCCAAACGTATTTTGAGTGAAAAAAAAGAAAAATGGTGGACGATCCCTACACTTTATACAGAAATTGATACACTCAGAGAAAAATATACTAATGAAAATGATAATGAAAAGCTTGCATTATTAGACGAGTTTAATGAATACGCAATGTCAATACAAAAAAAATACGAAAATGTTTGATGTGGATAATTTTAATATTTCTTTTTTAACTGTTGATAAAAAAATTTTTATTTATATATAAAACTAATGGCAACACTAAAAGTTACAGATGAAATATTTGAAGAACAAGTTTTAAAGAACGAAAAACCGGTTTTAGTAGATTTTTGGGCTGAATGGTGTGGACCTTGTAAAATGGTTGGACCAATCCTAGAGGAAATTTCGGAAGAAATGGCAAACGATATTGTCATTGCAAAACATGACATAGACTCAGAGCCTAATATGCCTACCAAGTATGGTGTTCGAGGAATTCCTACAATGCTTTTATTTAAAGGTGGCGAATTAAAAGCAACTAAAGTTGGAGCCACACCAAAGAGCGATATAGTTGCCTTTATAAAAGAAAATATTTAATTCAAATTAAGTAGCTCACCAGCAAGATATAAAGATCCGGTTATCATTATCAAATCACCTTTCTCTGCATTTAGGGACACAAGAGCTTCTTCAATAGATTTTTTATAACGAACATTAGGATATTTATTTAATTTTTCCTTTAAATCTATTCCTTTAATAGCATTTGGTTGGTTAGGAATATCAATTGTTGTTATGGAAGATATATAAGTAAATTTGCTTAAATACTCTTCGTGATTTTTATTAGACATCATTCCAAGAATTAAATGTTTTTTACAATTAAGAGTGTTTAAATATTCATTAAGAGCTTTTGCACCCAAAGGATTATGTGAGCCATCTAAATATAATTTATTATTCTTACAAAAATTTTTAAGTTTTCCAGATTTTATTTCTTGTAGTCTTGCAATACTTTTTATCTTGGTAATACCTTCTTTAATATTTTCATCTTTTACTCCCAGTTGTAAATTTCTTACTGTAGCAATAGCAGTTGCACAATTATCAATTTGAAAGTTACCTAAAAGGTTTGGTTTTGGTAATTTTAAATCACCATATTCATCTTCATAATAAATAAAATCATTCTCACTTAATGAATAATTAAAATCATCTTTATAAATTATTTTTTTTGATTGATTTTCATTAATTGTTTTTTTTATTAAATTTAATGTTTCGTCCGAGCTTTGTTTGCTAACTACAATAATAGAATTTAGTAGGGATGACGTTTTCTCATAAACAATTTTTTCAATTTTTTGCTCATTTTTTGGTAACCAATCTAAATGATCTAAACCTATTGAAGTAACAATACTTGATAAATTAGTATCAATAATATTTGTAGCATCAAATCTATGAAATAGACCACTTTCTATAATATTTATTTTATCTTTAAATTTACTTGCATGATAAAAATATGCTGCAGTTAATATTTCGAAATAGGTTATTTGTTCACCATTATTAACATTTTCAACTTCTATTAATAACTTAGACAAGTTATCGTCAGATATTTCTTCATCATTAAAAATAAATCTTTCATTAATTTTTTGAATATGTGGGCTAGTATAAATATTACAATCTATATTGGCTGTTTTTAAAATTGATCTTACTGCCTGTATAGTTGAATACTTACCATTTGTACCAACGACAGAAATATATTTTAATTTATTCTGTGGATTACCTAATTTTTTACAAAGGTTCTTAACTCTATCAAGACTTAGGTCGATTTCTTTAGGATGCAGCTTTTGCAAGCGGTTCAATATTGTCTGAAGTTTCATTTATTTGATTTTCATTTACCGCGTTATCTTTTTTTAACAATATTGATAATAGTAAGCTTATTTCGGTTTTTAAATCTTTTCGTTCAACAATTCTGTCTACAAATCCATGTTTTTCGACAAATTCAGATGTTTGAAAGTCAGAACTTAATTCCTCTTTAACTGTTGCTTGTATAACTCTTTTCCCCGCAAAAGCTATCAAACAACCAGGTTCGGCAAAATGAATGTCACCTAACATCGCAAAAGAAGCTGTAATTCCACCTGCTGTAGGATCTGTAAAACAAACTAAATAAGGAAGATTATTTTTTTTAAGCTCATTAATAGCAAGGGTAGTTCTTGTCATATTTGCAAGTGCAATAGGAGACTCAAACATTCTTTGTCCTCCACCACAAGGAAAGAAAACAAATGGTGTTTGATTGTCAATAGCGTGTTGAACACCATAAATAATTGCTTCGCCCTCAGCTGCACCAACAGAGCCACCAATAAACTCAAAATTTATTGCTCCAGCTGTCACTTCGATTCCATTTATTCTTCCTTTAGCAATCATCACAGCTGAATTTTGATTGGTTTTCTTTCGTGCAGATTTTAATCTGTCTTTATAAGATTTTGTATCTACCCATCCAAGAGGATCTTCTGCAGGAATTGGTGTATCAAGTATTTCGTAAGCATTTTTTCCAAAAATAATATCAAATCTTTGTCGACAATTAATTCTATGATGTTTACCACACGAGTTACAAACCCATAAATTTTCTTCAAGATCTTTTTTTAATATTGGGCCTTTGCAACAACTAGTCCAGTCCGAGTTTGCTATATCTTCTTTTGATGGTCTTTTTTTTAAAACTCGTTTGATTTTTTCACCAAAACTTAAAGCTTTTGTAATCCAGTTCATAGAATTTTGTTTTTTAATTTTTTTACTAGTCTACTTACATTTGTGACAGGATTTTGTCTATGCCTTAAACTCTTGCTAATTTCCTTACAAATAGCACTTCCAACAACCAATCCATCCGCAGATTTGAGTTTACCAATTGTTTTTTCGGTAATCCCAAAACCAATAACAATATCTTTTTTTGGATCAATTTTTTTTATTTTTGTGTAATTTTTTAATATATCTTTGGGTGAAACTTTTAGTTTACCACCAGTTGTGCTCAACATTGAAATAAAATAATTCATAGGATGAGAGTCTCTTATAATTTTTTTAAGCCTTTTTATTGTTGTTGTTGGTGATAAAAGCTGAATAAAATAAATAGATTTTTTTTTACATTTCTTAGCAAAATCCTTATTTTCTGGCCAAGGTAAGTCTACAACTATTAATCCATTTACACCTGAAGAATTACATTTATTTAAAAACTTATTTTCTCCATATTGAAAAATCATATTAAAATATCCCATCAATATAATTGGCTTATTTTTATTTGATTTTTTAAAGTCTTTTACGATTTTAAAAATATCATTCATTCTAATCCCATTTTTAATCGCTCTATAAGCACTAGTTTGGATTTGACTACCATCCGCTACTGGAGTGTTATGCGGCACGCCTAGTTCTAAAATATCAGCATTCTTTGAAATTGAATTTAATATATCTAATGATTGTTTTTTTGAGCTATCTCCTGCAACAGTATAAGTTAATAGAGCAGCTCTATTTTCTTTTTTCGCTTTTTTAAAAGCTAGACTAATTGGGTTCAACATATTTTTTTCCAAGTCTTTTTTTTAAAATTTCACGATCTTTGTATGCATCACCACAACTATTAACAACCACTATAGTATCTTTGGTTAATTTTTTTGCTTCTTTTATTGCAACTGAAAAAGCATGACATGGTTCTAGTGAAGGTCTTAATTTTTCAAACTTAGTCACAGTTTTAAAAGCGCTTAAAGCATCTTCATCACTTGCTGCAGTATATCTTGCTCGTTTCGTATCCTTTAAAAAACAGTGTAGCGGAGAAATTCCAGGATAATCAAGTCCAGCGGAAATTGACTCGGTTTCCTCAATCTGTCCATCCAAGTCTTGATTGACATATTGAGCTGCACCATGAAGAATTCCAATTTTCGAACCATAAGTTAAAGGTGCTGCATGTTTATTACTTTTTGTTGGCCCACCAGCTTCCACTCCAATAAATTCGCACTGTTTTTTATCATAATCCATAAATTCGTTCCAAAAACCGAAGCTAGAGCTTCCACCACCAACACAATTATAAAGTTTTAGTTTTTTTGGAATTGATCCAAACTCATCAATTAATTGGACCTTTAGCTCTCTTGAAATTTGACTAGTACTCCATCCACAAATACGAACAAAGATAGCTGGTCCTACAGTGCTCCCAACACACATCGCAGTCGTATCACAATTAGCAACCCAGAATCTCATACATTCAGAAACAGCATCAACAAGTGTTTGACTTCCTGAGTATACAGGTATTACTTCAGCTCCATTTTTTTTCATAGCTTTTACATTGGGCTGTTGTCTTAAAATATCTTTAGCACCCATGAAAATTTTGCATTTTAAACCAAATTTTTTAGCAGCCATGCTCAACATTTTGCCCGCATAACCCGCACCAGTATCCCCAATAATAAATTTTTTACCCGATCGTTTGGCAAGAAGACAATGTACAGTAGCATTATATATTTTGTGTGCTCCTCCATTTGCATCTGATACAACTTTAGACCAAATTTGAGCCCCACCAATATGATTTGTTAAATTTTTTAATTTTATGAATCTCGTAGGAGCACCAACCCAATTTTTAAAATATTTATCTCTTTCAGCTATGAATTTCTTATCATTTTTTAATTTATTAAATAAAATTTCTAAGTCTTCTATTGGTTTTTTTAATGTTTCAGGAACGTAGTTTCCTCCAAACTTTCCACCCCAAAAACCAAGTTTGTCTCCCTGATCAATTAGTGGAATTCTTTTTTTAATTTTCATATTTTTCAAACAAATTTAATAATTTATCAATTTTATTTATATCTTTTTTTCCATTAATATCCTCTAATGCTCCGCTAAGATCAATTATATAGTCTCTATTTTTAAAATTCGGAATATCATCTATTTGTATATTTCCTGCAATCATTTTAGTCATTTCATTAGATACCTCATTTAATAGACTATGATCAAAACTTTCAGATTTATGATATCCTTTCGAGTCAAATAAAATTATATCTGAAATTTTTGAATAGTCTTTATATTTTATTACATCTTCTTTACTCGATACAGTAATTGCAGTAATTATTTTTATTTTATATTCTAATTTGATTTTTTTTGTTCTTTCAGGCTCTACATCATAGAGTTGATAATAGTCGAAATTCAAATTCTTAATTTTTTCTAAAATTTCATCAGTTGGATCCACAAGCACCGAAGTAAAGTTTATATTTCTTTTATCTACATTAAGTAGTTCTTTTAGTTTTTCATATTCAACAAATCTTTTACTTTTTCTATAATTTGTTATGAAGCCAATAAACTTTGGTGGATTAGGGTGTTTTAAGATATAGTTTAACGTTTTGGGATCTGAGACCCCGCAAATTTTTAAACCTTTTATCATTTATCTAAATGATTAATTAATTTTTGAATATTACTTTTAATGTTACCATTTGTAATATCTCTTCCTATTACAAGCCAGTTTGCTCCGTTTTTATAAGCTTCATTAGGTGAAGCAACTCTTTTTTGATCGTCTTTTTTAGAATTTAACCTTATTCCTGGAGTTATAATTTCTTTTTTAAAAACCTTTTTTATTAGCTTAACTTCTTGAGCACTGCATACGATAGCATCTAACTTTGCTTTAGCTGCCAATTTTGCTTGATGAAGAACTAATTCTTTTACATTCTTGCTAAATCCGATTTCTTTAATAGCTTCATTATCTAATGATGTTAATATTGTAACTCCAATTAATTTTGTTTTGCCGGCAGCTTTTTTTG
>CACDQQ010000013.1 GCA_902555065.1 uncultured Pelagibacteraceae bacterium | reverse complement strand
AGTCAAATCTGCTTTTACCAAATAAATTTTTGTACCACTTTTATTTAAATCTTTTTTAAGACTCTCTGCTTTGGACTTAGATTTGTTATAATGGATAACAATTTCAATATTAGGCCCAGATAATTTTTTAGCTATCGCAGCTCCCATTCGAGTTGCTGCTCCAGTAATTATTATCTTCCGTGCTTCCATTTTTTATCTCTTTTTTTTGTAACTCTCGTACCAGGCATACCAAGTGTTGATCTACCTTTAGGATAAATTTTATTTTTAACATCGTACTGTCTAATTTTGGGGTTTAAAGTAATTTCTAATTCAGTACTTTGAAGCTTTCTCATCTCATCTCTAATTTTAGCCGCTTCCTCAAATTCCAAATTAGATGCAGCTTCTTTCATCTTTTTGTCTAATCCTTTTAAATGTTTTTTAAGGTTACCACCAATATTGGAACCTTCGCTTATTTTGACGTAATCTTTCTCGTAAACACTTTCTAAAATATCACTTATTTCTTTTTTTACAGATTTAGCATCGATTTTATTTTTCTTATTGTACTCTAATTGAATCTTTCTTCTTCTCTCAGTTTCTTTAATTGCTTTCTTTATACTTTTTGTCTCCTTATCGGCATAAAGAATAACTTTTCCATCTACGTTTCTTGCGGCTCTTCCTATTGTTTGAATTAGTGATGTTTCTGATCGCAAAAACCCTTCCTTATCAGCATCTAGTATTCCAACTAAAGCACATTCTGGAATATCTAAACCTTCTCTTAATAAATTTATTCCAACTAGAACATCAAATACACCCATTCTGAGATCTCTCATAATCTCTATTCTCTCAAGTGTATCTATATCAGAATGAAGGTATCTTACTTTTATCCCATTTTCATGAAGATACTCGGTCAAATCCTCTGCCATTTTTTTTGTAAGTGTTGTAACCAAAACTCTATAATTATTTTCAACTACTTTTTTACATTCATGCATAAGATCATCTACTTGATTTTTAGCTGGTCTAATCTCAACTGGTGGATCAATTAAGCCTGTAGGTCTTATGACTTGATCAATAAATTTACCTTTAGTCTGTTCCATTTCCCATGGGCCAGGAGTTGCTGAAACAAATACAGTTTGTGTTCTCATCAAATCCCACTCTTCAAATTTTAGAGGTCTGTTATCCATGCAAGAAGGCAATCTAAAACCATACTCAGCCAACGTGCTTTTTCGAGATCTATCTCCCTTAAACATACCATTAAGTTGGGGAACTGTAACATGAGACTCATCTACAAAAACTAATGTGTTATCAGGAAAATATTCAAAAAGAGTAGGTGGCGGCTCTCCTGGTTTTCTACCAGATAAAAATCTTGAATAATTTTCAATTCCCGCACAAGATCCAGTTGCCTCAATCATTTCTAAATCAAATTTAGTTCTCTCTTCTAATCGTTGCGCCTCTAATAATTTGTTTTCTGATTTGTGTTTTTTTAAAGTCTCCTCTAATTCTTTTCTTATTTTAATAACTGCTTGTTCTACAGTTGGTTTAGGAGTGATGTAATGAGAATTAGCATAAACTTTTACTAAACTAAGATCTCTAACCTGATCTCCTGTCAAAGGATCAAATTCCTCAATCTTCTCAAGTTTATCACCAAATAAACTTAGCCTCCATGCTCTATCCTCTAGATGAGATGGAAATATTTCTAAATATTCTCCTCTTGCCCTAAATGTTCCTCTAAAAAAATTTTGATCATTTCTCTTGTACTGAAGAGCAACAAGAGATTTTATTATTTGTTCTCTATTATATTCATAGTTTTTCTGAAGAGTTAAAGTCATTTTGCTGTAAGCTTCGACTGATCCCAAACCATAAATACAGGAAACACTTGCAACAATTAAAACATCGTCTCTTTCAAGAAGGGATCTTGTTGCTGAGTGTCTCATTCTATCAATCTGCTCGTTTATAGATGCTTCTTTCTCTATGTAGGTATCTGATCTTGGAACGTAAGCTTCTGGAGTGTAATAATCATAGTAAGATACAAAATACTCAACAGCATTATCTGGAAAAAAAGTTTTCATCTCACCGTAAAGTTGAGCTGCCAAAGTTTTATTTGGTGCCAATATTAATGCTGGTCTATTTGTAGCTTCTATAACTTTTGCCATTGTAAAAGTTTTTCCAGATCCAGTTACTCCTAATAATACTTGATTAAACTCATTTTTTTTAGCTCCTTGGACAAGCTTCTTAATTGCATCTGGCTGGTCACCAGCTGGGGTAAAATCTGACTTTATTTTGAATTTTTTTCCACCTTCGAGTTTTCCACCGATTTTTGGGTTTTTGCTCTGAATGTCTGTAATTAGGTCTTGATATGTATTCTCCATATATTAAACAACGTAATTGAATAATTTCATAATTCAATGAGCATAATATCTAATAATTTAAAAAGAATTAAACCATCTCCAACTATTGCAGTTACTCAAAAGGCAAGAGAATTAAGAGCTGCAGGAAAAGATGTAGTTGGACTTGGGGCAGGGGAACCAGATTTTGATACTCCTATCAATGTTAAAAATGCAGCTATTAAAGCAATAAGAGACGGAGATACAAAGTATACTGCAGTTGATGGAACTCCAGCATTAAAAAAAGCAATTTTAAAAAAATTTAAAAGAGAAAATAAACTAAATTATAAACTAGACGAAATCACAGTTGGAACTGGAGGGAAGCAAGTTCTCTATAACACTTTTATGGCAACTTTAAATAAAGGAGACGAAGTTATTATTCCAGCGCCATTCTGGGTTTCATATCCAGATATGGTTCTACTAGCAGGAGGAAAACCAAAGATAGTAAAATGTGATGAAAAAGATGGATTTAAAATTACACCTGTAAAATTAAAAGCTGCAATTACAAAAAGAACGAAATGGATAATTCTTAATTCACCATCTAATCCTACTGGATCTGGATACAGTAAATTAGAAATTCAAAAATTAGCTAAGGTTTTAATTAAAAACAAAAAAGTTCACATTTTGAGTGATGATATCTATGAGCATGTTAAATATGATAATTTTAAATTTTTTACTATTGCTCAAATTTCAAAATTAAAATCTCGAACATTAACAATGAATGGAGTGAGTAAATCTTATGCAATGACAGGTTGGAGGATTGGTTACGCAGCTGGACCAAAAGAAATAATTTCTGCAATTAGAAAAATTCAATCTCAGTCTACTTCGAATCCGTCATCAATTAGTCAAGCAGCGGCTGTTGAAGCTTTAAATGGTAAACAAGACTTTATAAAGAAAAGAGCAAAATCATTTAAAGAAAGACGAGATTTTGTTGTCAAAAGTTTAAATAATATTGATGGTATCAGCTGCTTGAAACCTAATGGTGCATTTTATGTATTTCCAAATTGTAAAAAACTATTAAATAAAAGAACTAAACTTAAAAAAGATACTGATTTTGTCCAACAACTATTAGAAAAACAAAATGTTGCAGCTGTTCAAGGCTCAGCATTTGGTTTAGATGGATATTTTAGAATTTCATATGCGACTTCAATGGCAAAACTTAAAATAGCAATGTCTAGAATTAAAAAGTTTTGTGAGGATTTAGGATAAACCTATTTTTTTTTGTTTAGTCCAATTAGTGAAGAATTTCTAAATCTCAAGATTACAATTGCTAAAGCAATTAAAACAATCGCTCCAGCTTCATATAGTAATATTTCTGGATTAAGAGATTTTCCTTGTAAAATAATAAATCTAGCAAGTGCAGTTATAGCAATAAATAACGGCAGTGTAATTTGAATTGATTGGCTCTCCCAAAAAACTCTAACCATTGCAAGCACCTCAAGATATAGAAAAAGCAAAAGTAGATCTGCTAAAGTAACTCTTTGCACGAGTATCATCTGATACATCTCTTGCCCAAAAGCAATAACTGTACTAACTAAAATGATTACTAATGCTACAAGCTGGATTTGCTTTACAATGTTTTCCATTTACATTCTTTTATAATTTATAATAACTTTTTATTCTATACTGAAATAGCTTGTAAATTACTGATATTATACTAATCCGAGTCTAACTGCTGATTTTGCTGCTTCTTCGATACACCCTTTTGCTGGCTGAAATTTAAATCCTAACAAATCCTCAGCATACGAAGCATCGGTTTGCATTTGAATTCCTAGGTCAGGGACCATCATTTTTGCACTTGTATCTATATGACTAATTATTTTTATCAAAAAGTTTGGCAAAACTCTTTTTGGAAGTTTTTTTGAATATTCAGGTAATGCTTCAGACATAATATTAGAAAAATCTATCATTCTTTTGACCTCTGAGCCAATTATCAGTCGTCTTCCACCAACATCTGGTCTTGTTAAAGAATTGATGTGAGCTTTTACAACATCCTTCATATCAGATACCAAGATGCTAAAATCAGGAGCACCCGGATATTTACCTTTAAGAAATAATTTTATATAGCTTATTGAAGTTTTTTCTTTTGCATCTAAAGCGTCACCAAAAACACCTCCAGGACATATACATATCAACTTATTTTTTAAACCTTTATTTTCCATAAATTCCCAAGCAGCTTTTTCAGCTTTTATTTTTGAAACAAAGTAATCATTACAACCATGCCAATTTTCGTCACTCCAATCATTTTCACCAAATGTATATGGATTTGTCCTATTAGGCTTTCTAAACATTGCTACAATTGACGATGTTTTAATTATACGTTCGACTCCCGCATTAATAGCAGCTTTTAAAACTCTTATGGTCCCATCTTTAGCAGTTGGAACAAGACTTTCACGATCTCTAGAAGTTTTTAAAGGGAAAGGGGAAGCAACGTGCATTACATATTTACAACCTTTTAATGCTTCATCCCAACCTTCATCTTTTAAAAGATCTAATTCGACAAATGATAATTTATCAATTGACGCATATTTATTTATAGTTTTTTTTGTTTGATCAATTAGATTGGAGTTTCTAACAGTTCCTAAAACCTTATATCCTGAATTTAATAGTTCAATTGCGGTGTGTTTAGCGATCCATCCACTTATACCTGTTAACAATACTGTTTCATTCATCTATTCGGATAAATGTTTTTCAGCTTCTAATGCCGCCATACATCCCATACCAGCTGCTGTAACGGCCTGTCTAAATATTTTATCTTTTACATCACCAGCAGCAAAAACTCCCGGTATATTTGTTTCTGTGGATTCTGGTTTTGTTATTAAATAACCCTCATTATCCATTTCTAGTTGGTCTTTAAATAATGATGTTGCTGGATCATGCCCTATAGCTATAAACAATCCATCAATTTTTAGTTCGTCTATTTTATTTGTTTTAACATTTTTAATTTTTAATCCAGTTACATTTTTAGGATCATTATCCCCAATAACTTCATCAACAACAGAGTCCCAAATTATTTCAATTTTTTTATTTTCCATTAATTTCTTTTGAAGTAATTTTTCTGCTCTCAAATTATCTCTTCTGTGTATAAGCTGAACCTTTGAGGCAAATTTTGTTAAAAACATAGCTTCTTCAACTGCAGCATTTCCTCCCCCAACAACAGCAACAGTTTTGTCTTTAAAGAAAAATCCATCACATGTTGCACATGCAGATACACCAAAACCTCTAAAATTCTGTTCAGAGTCTATATTCAACCATCTAGCTTGAGCTCCAGTTGAAATAATAATTGAGTCTGCTTCATAAATTTGGCCGCTATCACCAACAGCTTTAAATGGCTTAGATTTTAAGTCTACTGACGCTATATGATCTTGTATCATTTCAGTTCCAACAACTTCTGCCTGACCTTTCATTTGATCCATAAGCCACGGTCCTTGTATTACATCTTTAAATCCAGGGAAATTTTCAACATCAGTTGTAGTTGTTAACTGGCCACCAGGTTCCATACCATGAACTAATATTGGTTTTAACATTGCTCTTGCAGCATAAATTGCTGCTGTATATCCAGCAGGACCTGACCCAATTATTAACACTTTTGTGTGTTTAGTTGGATTTTCACTCATATGAAAGCTATATAATGATTAATGACTAAATTGAAAGGTATATTATTAACAGAAGGTATGCATGGGATGATTAGCCAAGTAGAAGGTTTGGCTAAAGCTTTAGATATAAATTATTCTCACCACACAGTTGAAACAAAAGGTTTCTGGAAAGTTATACCACCAAAATTCACTCCGATATCCGACTCAGTTTTTAAAAAAATTGAATGCGAAGATGTTGATGTAATAATTTCATGCGGGAGAAAAAGTATTATTCCATCATTATTCCTAAAAAAAAATTCAAAGAAAAAAGTATTTAACATTCATATTCAAAACCCAAAGATCAAAGTAGATAATTTTGATCTAATTGTAGTGCCTGAGCACGATAATCTTGATGGAGATAATGTATTAAAAACAAAAGGAGCCATTCATTATTTAACAAGTGAAGAAATTGAAAAAGATAAAGAATATTTGTTTAATATTTCAAGCAAATTGAGGGATAAAAATATAATTTCATTAATAATTGGCGGTCCTACTCAGTACTATGATTATTCAGATAGAAATATCCAAGAAATTTTTTCAAAAGTAAATTATCTAGTTAAAGAAAATAATCTTAATTTAGTAGTTATCCCTTCTATGAGAACGCCAAAGGGAACTATAGAACATGCAAAAATATATTTTGGAAATGATCATTTAGTATTAGATGGTGTTGATAAAAAAGCCTATTTAAGTGCTCTTTCACAATCAAAACATTTAGTTATTACTTGTGACTCAAGCTCTATGATTTCAGAGGCAGCTTTAACAGGTAAGCCAATTTATATTGCCACTATTCCACCTAAAAAAAGCGATAAAAGATTTAAAAATTTTAGAAAATTATTTCAAGAAATGAAAATTGTTAGGGAATTAGGAGAAAAATTAGAAAATTGGAACTATGAAAAATTAGATGAAACGAATAGAGTAGCAAATATCATTAAAGATAAAATTCAATTATAATGGCATTTTTAAATTCAATATTAAAAAATTCATCAAATCACAAAACTCCTTTTGAACATTGGGAATTGAATCAACCACTAACTGACGGCCAAGTTCAGGAAATTGTAAACGCTGATATAGCTAATCCGATAGAACATAATCTAAACTATGATGGCACAAGAGCAATTGATGGAGGTGAAGGTAAGTTTAGAGAAGGTATATCAGACGGAGGCAAAGCATTAAAATTTAGATGTTTTGTGACAAAAGAAAATTCAAATCAATTTCCTAATCTTGTTGAATTTATTAAAGAACTTCAAAATCCATCAACTTACAAAAAAATTTCTGAAATGATAAATAAAGATCTTTCTAATTCATATGTAAGAGTCGAAGTCATCTGTGATAGAAAAGGATTTTGGTTAAAACCGCATTGTGACATTAAAGAGAAACTGATGTCATGTTTATTATTTGTAAATAAACATAATGAAAAAGAAGATTTAGGCACAGATTTTTATGACGAAAATCTAAAATTGGCAAAAACTGTTCCTTATAAAGATAATTATGGTTATTTCTTCTCAAGTGGTCCTAACACTTGGCACGGTATGGAAAAAAAAGAAATAGTAAAAGAAAGAAGATGTCTTCAAGTAAATTACGTTACATTCGAGACAGATTGGAAAGTCAATTAAAATTAATTATCTTGCAGAGATTTTACTCTTAACTTTGTTGTTTTTAATGATTTTATTGCTTCTAAAAATGAATAGGCTGTAGACATGTTCGTACAGTAAGGAATTTTGTTTGCAAGAGTTCCTCTTCTTAATGCTCTAGCATCACTAATCCTGTGCTCAGAGTTTCCACCTCCAGTATTTATTACCAATGATATTTTTTTTGAATTTAAAACATCTACTATATGTGGTCTCCCGCTGCTTACTTTATTAATTTTTTTACATTTCATTCCATTTTGCTTTAAAATTTCAGAAGTTCCTTTGGTTGCAGAAAGTGTAAATCCAAGTTTTATCAATCTTTGAGCAATACCGATTATTTCTTGTTTGTGAGAGTCTTTTACTGATAAGAATGCCATACCCTTAGTTGGCAATGAATTTGAAGCAGCAATTTGACTTTTTGCAACTGCCATTCCAAAATCATCATCAAAACCCATTACCTCACCAGTAGACTTCATCTCAGGGCCAAGTAATAAATCACTATCTGGAAATTTATTGAATGGAAATACTGCTTCCTTAACAGCAAATTTTTTATTGGTTTTATATTTTAATTTATATTTACTTAACTTTTCCCCAGACATTATTCTTGATGCAATTTTTGCAAGTGGAATACCATTTGCTTTTGAAACAAAAGGAACAGTTCTGCTTGCTCTAGGATTGACTTCAATTACAAAAATCTCATCATTTTTAATTGCAAATTGAATATTTAAAAATCCTTTAACTTTTAAAGCCAGAGCTAATTTTCTTGTTTGTATTTTAAGTTCTCTTAAAAGATTTGCCTTTATTGATACCGGTGGCAAGCAGCAAGCAGAGTCTCCTGAGTGAATTCCAGCTTCTTCAATGTGTTGCATTATTCCAGCAACATAAACATCTTTTCCATCAGAAATCGCATCTACATCTACTTCCATCGCGTTGTCGATAAATTTATCAATTAAGATTGGATTTTGTTCTGATGCTTTGAAGGCTTCATTTATAAATTGTTTCAATTGACTTTTGTCATGAACAATTTCCATAGCTCTTCCGCCCAAGACATAAGAAGGTCTCACAACGACTGGCAATCCAATTTTTTCAGCAACATTTATAGCTTGATTGAACTTGTATGCTATTCCACTTTCTGCTTGCTTTAATTTAAGTTTTATAAGTAACTCTCTAAATCTGTCTCTATCTTCTGCAAGATCAATCGATTTATATTGTGTCCCTAAAATAGGTAATTTATTTTCGTCTAAAAATTTAGCTAATTTGATAGGAGTTTGACCTCCAAATTGTGCAATAACACCAATTAGATTTCCTTTTGATTTTTCTTTTAAAATTATATTCTCAACATACTCTTCAATCAAAGGTTCAAAGTATAATCTATTGCTCGTGTCATAATCTGTAGAAACAGTTTCAGGATTGCAATTTATCATTATTGTTTCAAATCCTGCTTCTTTCAAAGAAAAGCTAGCCTGACTACAGCAGTAATCAAACTCAATACCTTGACCAATTCTATTTGGTCCCCCACCTAAAATTATTATTTTCTTTTTATTACTTGGCTCAGCTTCGCATTCAGTTTTAATAGAGAAATTTCTTTGATACGTAGAATACATATAAGGTGTGAAAGATTTGAATTCAGCAGCACAGGTATCAACTTTCTTAAAAACAGGCATAACTTTTAGCCCTTTTCTTCTTGATTTGACAATTGTTTCTTTTTGACCAGTTAATTGTGAGATCTTTTTGTCAGAAAAGCCTATTGATTTTATTCTATTAAATTCCTCAAAAGTTTTGGGTAGTCCTTTTAAATTTAATATTTTTTCTTCATCAACTATTTCCTTAATTTGATTTAAAAACCAAGGATCTACCTTTGATAATTTATATATGACATCTAAAGATATTTTTTTTCTAAAAGCCTCAGCGACTAATAATAATTTATTTGGAATATTGATTTTTAAATTTTTTAAGATTTCTTTTTTTGAATATTTAAAAATATTATCTAATCCTGATAAGCCGGTTTCAAGTGAAACCAAAGCTTTTTGAAAAGATTCTTTGAAGTTTCTCCCAATTGCCATTGCTTCACCAACTGATCTCATTGAAGTTCCTAAAATTGCTTCGGTGTCAGAAAATTTTTCAAACGTGAACCTTGGGATTTTTGTAACAACATAATCAATTGTTGGTTCAAAAGAAGCTGGTGTTACTTTTGTTATTTCATTTTGTAGTTCATCTAGAGTATAACCAACTGCTAATTTTGCGGCTACTTTTGCTATCGGAAACCCAGTTGCTTTAGAAGCTAATGCAGATGATCTTGATACTCTGGGATTCATTTCAATAATTACCATTCTTCCATTTTTTGGATTTATGGCAAATTGAACATTTGAACCTCCTGTTTCAACACCAATTTTTCTTAAGCAAGCAATTGATGCATTTCTCATTACTTGATACTCTTTATCTGTCAATGTTAATGCTGGAGCTATAGTAACAGAGTCACCCGTATGAGTTCCCATTGGATCAACATTTTCTATTGAACAGATAATTATACAATTATCATTTCTATCTCTGACAACCTCCATCTCAAATTCTTTCCAACCATCCAAACATTCTTCAACTAGTACCTGATTTTGAGGAGACTCGTTCATTCCTTCTTTAACAATCTTAAAAAAATCTTTTTTTGTTCTTGCAATTCCCCCACCTAATCCACCTAATGTAAATGAAGGTCTTATAATTGCAGGGAGACCAATTTTGTTTAAACATTTTTTTGCGTTTGAAAATTTGTTCAAAACCTCAGACTTTGGTAAATCAATACCAATATCTGACATATTCTTTCTAAATTTTTTTCTATCCTCAGCATTGGCTATTGCCTTGGAGTTTGCTCCAATAAGTTCAATTCTATACTTTTTAAGCAAACCAATTTTTTCTGCATTAATTGCAAGATTTAATGCTGTTTGACCACCCATTGTAGGCAGAATAGCATCAGGCTTTTCTTTTTTGATAACTTCCTCGAGCACTTCCAAAGATATTGGTTCGATATAAGTTTTATCAGCAACTCCTGGATCAGTCATTATAGTAGCAGGATTTGAATTGATTAATATTACTTTATAGCCTTCATCCTTTAATGCTTTACATGCCTGCGTTCCTGAATAATCAAATTCACAAGCTTGACCAATGATAATTGGACCAGCTCCAATGACTAAAATTTTTTTAATGTCTTTTCTTTTTGGCATATTTTTTTATATCTTTAATAAAATTACTAAATAGATATTTACTATCTTGTGGTCCGGGATTAGCTTCAGGATGATATTGTACTGAGAAAACTGGTTTATTTTTTAATCTTATTCCTTCTATAGAATTGTCAAATAATGATAGATGAGTTATTTCTGTATTTTTTTTTAAACTTTCTTTTACAACTTCAAATCCATGATTTTGACTTGTAATTTCAACTTTTTTTGTAATTAAATTTTTAACTGGATGATTTGCTCCCCTATGCCCTAATTTCATTTTTTTTGTTTTTGCATCTAATGCTAAAGCTAATATTTGATGACCCAAACATATTCCAAATAAAGGAATATTTTTTTTAATTAAATTTTTTACTACTTTAATCGCATACTTTCCTGTTGCAGCAGGATCTCCTGGACCGTTCGATAAAAAAATTCCATGAGGATTTAGATTAAGTATTTTATTTGCATTTTCTTTGCAGGAAACGACTTTAACTTCACAGTCAAAGTCAGAGAAATACCTAAGTATATTTTTTTTAATTCCATAATCTATTGCAACAACTCTAAATTTTTTCTTTTTATTTTTTTCATAACCCTTATTTTTTTTCCAAGTTTTATATCCTTTCCAAATATACGTTTTATTAGTTGTGACCTCTTGAGCCAAATCCATTCCATTTAAACCAGGCCATTTAATTGATTTATTTATTAGTTTATTGATATTAAATTTACCATTTTTATTGTTTGATATAGTTCCTTTTGGAGCACCCTTATCTCTTATAAAATTTGTTAAACTTCTGGTATCCAGACCAGTTATGCCTACTATTTTATTTTTTTTAAGCCATTTATCTAAATTTTGAAGAGACCTATAATTAGAGGGATTTGTTATTTCTGAATTAAAAATAACTCCTCTCGTCCATATTTTATCAGACTCTATGTCTTCATTATTAGCTCCTACATTACCAATATGAGGAAATGTAAAATTTATTATTTGTCCAGCATAAGATGGGTCAGATATGATTTCTTGATAACCAGTTAATGAGGTATTAAAGCATACTTCTCCCGTTGCCTCACCTACATATCCTAGCCCAATACCCTTATAGACTGATTTATTTTCAAGAACTAAAATAGCTGTTTTATATTTTGAGAGATTTGAGATTTTGTTTTTTCGTTTTAAAGTCAATTACAACTCATAAGTTAAAGGTTAATACAATAAAACGTATTTATCCGCAACAGATCTATAATAATTTTTTAAAAATACAATTTTTTCTTTTGAACAATTTTGTCTATGAAGTACATTCTAGTATGTCCCTGAGAGATAAAATAGATAACGATTACAAAAATGCTTTAAAATCAAAAGATAAAAATAAGATATCAACTTATAGGTTAATTTTATCAGGAGTTAAGGACTTAGATATTAACAATAGATCTGGCCCAAATAAAAAGGAGACAGATGATGAGGATATTAAAAAGCTCTTAAAAAAAATGATCAAACAAAGAACCGAATCAATAGAAATATATAAAAAAAATAACAGATCGGATTTACTAAAAATTGAGCAAGGGGAGCTTGATGTTTTATCTGAATATTTACCTAAACAATTATCTGAGGCAGATACAAAAAAGATTTGTGAAGAAATCATAAAAAGTTCTGGAGCTTCTTCAATTAAGGATATGGGCAAAGTAATGGGTGAATTAAAAAAAAATCATGCTGATACACTTGATTTCTCTAAGGCAGGTCAGATTATTAAAAATTTGCTTAATAGTTAATGAAATATCCAAAAGAATATTTAGACGAAATTAAAACCAGACTAAAAGTTTCAACAGTAGTTTCTAAAACTGTTAAACTAAAAAAAAGAGGTAAAGAGTTTGTTGGTTTATCTCCATTTAAAACAGAGAAAACTCCATCATTTACAGTAAATGATGAAAAAGAATTTTATCATTGTTTTAGCACAAGTGAGCATGGAAATATTTTTGATTTTGTAATGAAAACTCAAAATCTTAGATTTGGTGAAGCGGTAAAAATGCTCTCAAATCTTGCAGGGATGCAACCTTATACATTTTCAAAACAAGATGTGGAAAGAGAGAATAAATGGAAAATATATAAATCTATATATCAGAATTTTTCTGAATATTATAAAAATGAGTTATTTAAAAATGAAAAATCAGTTAAAGCAAAAAATTATCTTAAAGCAAGAGGACTATCCGGTATTGAAGTAAAAAATTTTAATCTTGGTTTTGTGACAGAAGATTTAGATTACTTTGAAAAGTTAAAAAAAGATTTCGATGTAGAAAGCATTAAAGATACAGGCCTATTTTATTTCGATGAGAAGAAAAAGAAATATATATCAAGATTTAGAAACAGAATTATCTTTCCAATAAATGATATTTCAGGAAATATAATAGGTTTTGGCGGAAGAATTATAGAGGATAATAAAAATTTAGCTAAATATATTAATTCACCTGAGACCCCTTTTTTTAAGAAAGGATCAAATTTATATAATCTTGATAAAGCAAGAAAGTTATCAAATAAATTAGAAAATGTATATTTAGTTGAAGGATATATGGATGTTATTGGTTTATCAAAAAATGGAATAGAAAATACTGTCGCTAATCTAGGAACCGCTTTGACTAGTAAACAAATCCAAATTTTGAATCAATTCTATAACCATATCGTTATATGCTTTGATGGCGACCAAAGTGGTTATAAAGCTGCAATAAGAGCTGCAGAAAATATTATTGATGAACTAAAACCTGATAAAAAAATTTCATTTCTTCTTTTGGAAAATAATCTAGATCCAGATAATTATGTAAATAAATTTGGTAAAGAAAAGTTTTTAGAAATTTCAGAGAAAAAATCCATACCTATACATAAGTTTATATTCGAACATTATATTAGTCAGACAAATGAAAGCCCCAGTTCAAAAGCTATTTTTGAAAAAAAACTTAGAGAAATTGCATCAAATATTAAAGACAGTTTTGTAAAAAAATATACGCTGGAATATTTTCTTGAAAAAGTTTCAGAGTTAACACCAAATATTAATTCAAAATTTCAGAAAAACTACAAGATATTCCCTAAATCTCTTGCTAAAACTAAAAGTTATTATAATGAAACAAAAACATTAAAGTCTTTTGAATTAAAAGAATTTTCATTTTTATATATTTTGCTTACTAAGCCAAAGTTAGTTCGAGAAAATTTCTACTTAATAGACAGTGTGAAATTATACAGTGATTTAAATAAGCAATTATTTACTGAAATTTTAAATCAATCAGAAAATTTATTAAATTTAGATATTCAAAAATTAAATGTAGACACGAATCTCGTCAATAGAGTAATGAACTACGCATCAGTAAAGCATATAATTTCAAAAAATATGAATGATGATGAAAAAATTTTAGAAATTTTTACTGAAATTATTCAGGATCTTAAAAATTATGAATTAGAGCAAAGAATATCAGAACTAGAATCAAAGTTTTCCAAGGATATGAGCGAGACAACATTTAATGAGATAAAAGAGTTAAAAAAACAACAAAAATTCAACTAAAAATAAAAAAAATCACATAGATTTTTTCGTATTAGACACTATATAGTTCCTTCAAACTTTATATTGTGGAACGAATAATTACAAAATCATTTGCAAGACTTATGGGTCGAGGGATCCATAGGGGATTTATTACACATGAAGAATTAAATAAATCTTTGGGAAAAAGAAATTTATCCAGCGAAAATTTAGCTCAAGCATTTATCCATATACTTAATGAGAGCATTGTGCTTGTGGAAAAAAAATCTGACTACAAAATTTTGCGGAAAAAAGATGCTTCCTCAAAAGAAGAAGGCAAAACATTAGAAAAAAGTGATGATCCTATTCGAATGTATCTAAGAGAAATGGGTGGAGTTGAGCTATTATCAAGAGAAGGTGAAATTGCAATCGCAAAAAGAATTGAAGCTGGAAAAGATGTTATGCTAAATGCTTTATCACAAAGCCCAATAACCGCTCAACAGTTTTTTGATTGGGACAGCAAATTACAGAATGATGAAATTTTGGTAAGAGAAATTATTGACATAGATACAAATTATATGGATGACGATGAAAGTGCCAATGGATCAAAATCCAAAAAACAAGATGAAGAGCAAACTTCGGTGGATGGTAATAATTCAGAAGAAGACGAATTTAATCCAACTCTTGCTGCGATGGAAACAGAGATAAAACCAAAAGTTTTACATACAATTCATAATTTGACAAAAGAATATAATAAATTAATAAAGTATCAAAAAGAGAAGTTAGAGTGTGTCCTTACTTCAAAAAAATTCTCTCCATCAAAGGATAAAAATTATAAAAAAATAGTTGATGATATTTTAGAAAATATTAAATCTCTTCAGTTATCACCATCTGTTTTAGAAGAGCTTGTTCAAAAACATTATTCAGAAAATAAAAAAATTATTTCTCTGGAAGGAAACCTGTTAAGATTAGCAATAGAGTCAAAAATTTCTAGAGATGAATTCATTAAATTTTATATTGGTAATGAAATAAATCCCAATTTAAAAGATTTTTTAGGAACAAATGAAGTATGGAAAAAATTTTTTAATAAAAATAAAAACGAATTTAAAAATATAAGAGACAGATTAGTAGAAATTAGTAATAAGCTAGGTATTTCTGTAACAGAATACAAAAAACTTGTTAGTAGAGTTCAAAAAGGAGAGAAAGAATCAAGAATTGCTAAAAAAGAAATGGTTGAAGCAAACTTAAGATTAGTTATTTCAATTGCAAAAAAATATACTAATAGGGGTCTTCAATTTTTAGACTTAATACAAGAAGGCAATATTGGCTTGATGAAAGCAGTAGATAAATTTGAGTATAGGAGAGGATATAAATTTTCGACTTATGCAACTTGGTGGATAAGGCAGGCAATTACCAGATCAATTGCAGATCAAGCCAGAACGATTAGAATACCAGTTCATATGATAGAAACCATCAATAAAATAGTAAGAACACAGAGACTAATACTTAGTGAATTTGGAAGAGAGGCAACACCCGAAGAGCTTGCAAAGAAATTGAGAATGCCTCTAGAGAAGGTTAGAAAAGTTCTCAAAATTTCAAAAGAACCTGTTTCACTTGAAAAGCCAGTTGGAGATGAGGAGGATAGCAGTCTAGGAGATTTTATCGAGGATACAAAAGCATTAGCTCCTTTAGAACAAGCAATTAAATCTAATTTGAGTGAGGCAACTACAAAAATTTTGTCTACTCTTACTCCAAGAGAGGAAAGAGTTTTACGTATGAGATTTGGAGTTGGCATGAACACTGATCACACATTAGAAGAAGTTGGACTACAGTTTTCAGTGACAAGAGAAAGAATAAGACAAATAGAGGCTAAAGCCTTGAGAAAACTAAAACATCCAAGTAGATCCAAGCAATTAAAAAGCTTTCTAGAAAGTTAGGGCCGTTAGCTCAATAGTAGAGTACTGCATTGACATTGCAGGGGTAGTTGGAGCGTAACCAACACGGCCCACCAATTTAAGTAAAACTGTATAATATATTTAATTAGATTTTTTAACTAAAGTCTTTGCAAGAAATAATGAATGCCACAGAAAGTAGTTATAAATTAAGATTTCTTGTAATTCTGAAAATCTTATAAAATTTAATGAAATAGCATTCAAAAAAAACTGAAATAAGTCATATCTTTCAAATCCATTATAATTAAATATAAATAATTTTGAATTGTCAATTAACTCTAATTTGTTGATAATTAAATCTGGCAATGACAAGAATAAGATTAATAAACCTAAATTTAAAAGTTTATCATTTGGTTTAATAAATAAAATTAAATCAGATTTATTTTTTTCATTTATTAATTTGATGATAGGAATTGATAAGGTACACCATAAAAGTATTAATGCTCTTGGAATTTCATTAAATAAATTAGACGTGTTATGAAAATTAAATTCACCTTGTTTGTTATAAAAAATACTGCCTTCGTCTAAAAATAGATCAGGACTATTAAATTTTATCAAGTGTTGACCCCAACTAATTTCCTCAATAGTTATATAAGCTAATCCAAAAAATTGAAAAAAAATCAATATTTTTATTAAATTTGAATATTTGTATGTTAAAATTATTCTTAATAAGACAATAAGTGTAAATATAGTCAATATTATTTGAAAGTACTCTATTAAGCCATTTTCGTTCCAAATAAAAGAATTATACCCATTATTACCAGTTCCTAATGTAAAAAAATAGGTACTTGGAAACATCAAGTTTAATCCCCAGCCAAGACTATAATCAAAAGAATATAAAATAAGAATGAATAAAAAACTAAAGAAAATTTTATTGTATGTTTTAAATCCAAAATCGTCTTTCATATATGAATTTCTAATTTATTTAAATATTTAAACAAATATTTAATTAATTATCACCTTTATTCTTATCTTGATCAAAAATTAAAAAGGAAGTAAAACCTAAACAATCTCAAGGGCCTGTAGCTCAGTTGGTTAGAGCAGTACACTCATAATGTATTGGTCCCAGGTTCGAGTCCTGGCGGGCCCACCATCATTTAATTAAAATAAGAAGTAATTTACTATAAACCATGATATTCATTACTAAATTTATTTCTTAAATAATGAAAATAAAATTTAAAATAAAACCTAGAGTATCTTATTTTGTTTCTATATTTGTTTTTTTTATAATTCTTAGTTATTTTTCATATAAGGGTCTTGTAGCATATTTAATTCATCGAGAATTGTATGGGGGTGGATTAGATACTTTAGTTTTATTAAGAGTCTCTATTTCTGGAATAATGCTTCTTTTAATTCTTTTATTTATTCAATTTATAAAAATACCTGACCTAAAAAGTCATCGCACTATTTTAAGGGGAGTTTTCGTTGGTTGGGCGAGTGTTTTTATACTATTAGTTGTAGTCAATTTGAGTTCAATTTATTTTATTATATTAACTGCGTTAGTGTCTTTGCTTTCTCTTATAACCTTGTTTAGTTTAGAAGACCAAATAAAAGAGCAAAAAAATACTCTTACTGAAAAAGAAATTTACTTACTCCAGCAACTTGCAAAAAAAAAATAATTCATATTCAAAAAAAATAATAATATTAATATTCATTATTATATATCAAAATAATACTCATGCTAACGATATGGTCTTAGATCAATTAAAAAATCCGAAAGTAACAAATCAATCTCAAAAATGGAACTTCATTACCGACCAAGTTATGGGAGGATTATCTACAGGCAAATTTAAAATAGACGAAATTGAAGGACGTAAGTGCTATAGAATGACGGGTAGTGTAACAACAAAAAATAATGGTGGATTTATTCAGATTAGAACTAAATTAAATCCAGAAATTAATACTAGTCATTATAAAGGTATTTATTTTATAGTTTATGGTAATAAAAAAAATTATAGCTTACATTTAAGAACTGAATTAACTTTTGCCCCATGGCAGTATTATTTTTTCACTTTCCATTCCACTAATAGTTGGATTGAAATAAGAGCACCTTTTTATAAATTTATAAAATCAAATTTTTATCAACCCAAAAGTATTTTGGGTCAAAATATAAAATCCATAGGATTAGTGGCTGGATTTGATAATTTTGAATCTGATATTTGCATGGGAGAAATTGGATTTTATTAGTTATTTAATTAAAAATTCTTCAAGTGTTTTAAATAATGCATTTATATTTCCATCATTATTCTGAATAATTGAATTAAACTCTTCTTTCTGAGTTCTTGCTAAACTTAACCCTTCGACAATCAAGTCTCTAATTAAAGGTCTGTCAGGATTTTTTGTATATATTCTCCAGTCTATTTTTACTTGAGGTCTTTTTGATGTTGCCTCTAGTACACTGTTAACAATTGTATATTTATCATTTATTTTTTTTTGAGAAATAACATTAATTTTAGGATTTGTATAATCTACCAGTCTGCTAGAAAAACTCTTTAAAAAATAACTTCTGAAAAGCTTCTGATATTTAGTTTTTTGTTCATCATCCACCGATTTTCTGTACTTTCCAAGCGTGTACATGCCTATTCCATTTATATCCACACTTCTTTCCGCAATCGCATTTAATTTTATTATCTTCGACTCAACTGGATCGTCGCTTGACAATATAGATGCTGCTTCATCAACAATTTCATTTATTAAAGCGCTAGGATCTTTTGCAAATGTTACGTTTAAAGAATTAGTTAAAAATAAAAAAAAAATTAAATATTTTAGTAATTTCATTTAATGATAAATTATTGAGTATCTAGCTCTTCCCAGTCATCGTCACTAAGAGTGTCAGTAGTTTCGTCTATATTTCTTACTTTTCTATATCTGTCTTGCAAATAAAGACTTCTTACAGATGCATAAAGATCAACAGAGGTATTTTCAAGACTATCGAAAGATTCTAAATTTTTTGCTCTAAAGTCAACTCCACTTAATAATCTTGATGCATAATAATCTGCTTCAGAAAAATATTTTGTATCATTAACTACAGTAATATTGTACCAAGCATCTCCACCAATGATATTTACAACAGATCCAATCGAGTCTCTGACAGTAGTTGGACCTAAAACTGGTAATACAAAATAACAACCAGGTCCAGCACCCCAAACTCCAAATGTTTGTCCATAGTCTTCTTTATCACGTTTTTTTAAACCATAGTAAGAAGCAACGTCAAATATTCCCGCAATTCCTAAAGTTGAATTTATAACTAATCTAGCTGAATTCACCCCAGCGTCTTTAATTTGACCTTGAAGTATATTGTTAGGAATTGTTACTACATTACCTAAGTTGCTAAGAGCATTGCTTGTTCCAGACCTAAATGGTTGAGGAAACATTCTATAACCTTTAGCCAAAGGTTTAAAAATTATTTTATCTAGCACTTGATTAAAACCAAATATACCTCGATTAACATTTTCAAAACAGTCATTCACTTCAACATATTCATTGTTTACTTCATTAATATTAATTTTCCCATCATCTCCTGCAGATGCGTTTGTATTGAAAAGTATA
>CACDQQ010000012.1 GCA_902555065.1 uncultured Pelagibacteraceae bacterium | reverse complement strand
AGAGCCACCAACAATCGAAATTGCGACTCAAATATTTAATAACTTGTTTTTTAGCTCAGATAGATACGATTTATCTGATGTTGGAAGAGTTAAAATGAATTCAAGATTAAACTTAGATTGTTCTGACAAAGTCACAATCCTAAGAAATGACGACATATTATCAATTATTCAAAAAATGCTTGATTTAAGAGATGGCAAAGATGAAATTGACGATATTGATCATTTAGGAAATAGAAGAGTTAGGTCTGTCGGTGAGCTTGTTGAAAATCAGGCTCGGATTGGTGTTTACCGTATGGAAAGAGCTATAAAAGAGAAAATGACAACATTAGATGTTGAGTCTGTTATGCCCCAAGATCTTATTAACGCTAAACCTCTAACTATTTCATTAAAAGATTTTTTTGCAACTTCACAATTATCTCAATTTATGGATCAAACAAATCCATTATCTGAGATTACACACAAAAGAAGAGTGTCAGCTTTGGGACCAGGTGGATTAACTAGAGAGAGAGCAGGTTTTGAAGTGAGAGATGTGCACCCTACTCATTATGGAAGGATTTGTCCTATAGAAACTCCAGAGGGACCAAATATCGGTTTAATTAATAGTCTTTCAACATATTCCAAAATAAACAAGTATGGATTTATTGAAAGTCCATATAAAAAGGTTAAAGATGGCATAGTTCAAAACAATATTGAATATTTATCAGCAATGGAAGAAACTAAATTTACCATTGCTCAGGCTAACTCATTAATTGATAAAAACGGTAAATTCACAGAAGAATTAGTTTCTTGCAGGCAGAATTTAAACTTTATTTTAGCAAAACCAGAAAATATAGATTACATAGACGTTTCACCAAAACAGTTAGTTTCAGTTGCAGCATCACTAATTCCCTTCTTAGAAAATGATGATGCAAATAGAGCGCTTATGGGATCTAATATGATGAGACAAGCAGTTCCGTTGCTAAAACCTGAGGCTCCTCTTGTGGGAACAGGTATTGAAAGTGATGTTGCTTTAGACTCGGGAGTAACAATAGTAGCAAAAAGAGATGGAATTGTTGATAAAATTGATGGTAAAAGAATTGTTATTAAAGCATCAAGTGAGAAAGATTATTCAAAGTCTGGTGTTGATATTTATAATTTACAAAAGTTTAAAAGATCAAATCAAAATACTTGCATTAATCAAAAGCCACTTGTTAGGGTAGGTGATAAAGTAAAATCTGGTGACATTATAGCTGACGGACCTTCAACAAAAGTTGGAGAGTTGGCATTAGGCAAAAATGTAACTGTAGCATTCATGCCTTGGCAAGGTTATAATTTTGAAGATTCAATATTAATTTCAGAAAGATGCGTAACAGATGATGTTTTCACATCTATTCATATTGAAGAATACGAAGTCATGGCTAGAGATACAAAATTGGGTGAAGAAGATATTACGAGAGATATTCCAAATGTAAATGAGGAGTCTCTAAAGAATTTAGATGAGTCGGGCATTGTTTATATTGGTGCTGAGGTAAAACCAGGAGATATACTTGTAGGTAAAGTTACACCTAAGGGTGATACAGCTTCAGGCCCTGAAGAAAAATTATTAAGATCAATATTTGGTGAAAAAGCGATAGATGTTACAGACACCTCTTTAAAAATGCCTAGTGGAAGTGGTGGAATAGTAGTAGATGTGAGAGTGTTTAACAGACATGGTATAGATAAAGATGAGAGATCAATAACTATTGAAAGAGCAGAAATTGAAAGCGTACAAGAAGATAAAAAGGTAGAGGAAGAAATATTGGAAAGAAGTATTAAACAAAGACTTTCATCAATTTTAAATGGTACAAAAATTAATAAAAAAATTAAAGATGTTGAAGCTAATACCTCATTATCTGATGATATAATTAATAATCTACCTGTTTCAGATTTATTTAAAATTTCTATTGAGGATCAAAATAAAGAATCTTCACTTTCTCAAATTAAAGACCAATACAATAGTGCTAAACAAGATATTCAAGATAGATTTGAGGATAAAGTTTTAAAGATACGACAAGGAGATGATTTATTACCAAGTGTTATGAAAATGGTAAAAGTTTTTGTCGCGATTAAAAGAAGATTAAGACCAGGTGATAAAATGTCAGGCAGGCATGGTAACAAAGGAGTTGTCAGTAAAATAGTTCCAGTAGAAGACATGCCTTACAGAGAAAATGGGAAACCAGTAGACATCGTTCTTAATCCATTAGGTGTACCAAGCAGGATGAATGTTGGTCAAATATTAGAAACACACTTAGGATGGTCATGTACTGAATTGGGAGAAAAATTAAACCAACTTGTAAATGAGAATCAAAAGAAAATCGAGAAAACTGAAAAAATTAAATCTTTCTTAAAAAAAGTTTATGGTAACGACATATTTAATGATGATATAGAAAAACTAAACTCTTCTGAATTTGAAGATCTATGTTCTAATATTAGGAATGGTGTACCGATTGCTACACCTGTATTTGATGGAGCTAAAGAAAATGATGTTACTAAGATGTTAGAATTAGCTGATTTACCAAACTCAGGACAAACAACTTTATGGGATGGTAGAACAGGAGAAAAATTTGATAGACCAGTTACAGTTGGAACAATTTATATGTTAAAACTCCATCATTTGGTCGAAGATAAAATACATGCTAGATCCACTGGCCCTTATAGTTTGGTAACTCAACAACCTCTCGGTGGCAAAGCTCAGTTGGGTGGACAAAGATTTGGAGAAATGGAAGTTTGGGCATTAGAAGCTTATGGAGCGTCATATACTCTACAAGAAATTCTTACTGTTAAGTCTGATGATGTTGCGGGAAGAGTAAAAGTTTATGAAACTATTGTTAAAGGGGAAGAAAATTTTGAGTCAGGCATACCAGAATCTTTCAACGTCCTAGTAAAAGAAATTAAATCTTTAGCATTAAATGTGGAGTTAAATTAAATGAGTAAAGAACTAACAGATTTATTTAAATCTTCAGAAATATCTGAAGCGCAAAATTTTAACAGTATAAAAATTACTTTAGCTAGTCCTGAAAAGATTAAATCCTGGACATATGGTGAGATTAAAAAACCTGAAACTATAAACTATAGAACATTTAGGCCTGAAAAAGACGGACTTTTTTGTGCAAGAATCTTCGGTCCAATAAAAGACTATGAGTGCCTCTGCGGTAAGTATAAAAGAATGAAATTCAGAGGAATTATATGTGAAAAATGTGGAGTTGAGGTAACAAAATCAAATGTAAGACGTGAGAGAATGGGCCATATAAACTTGGCAACACCAGTTGCTCATATTTGGTTTCTTAAATCTTTACCAAGTAGAATATCTCTTGCGATTGACATGAAACTTAAAGAGGTAGAAAGAGTACTTTATTTCGAAAATTTCATAGTTATTGAGCCAGGCTTAACAGGTTTAAAGAAAAATCAACTTTTAGGAGAAGAAGAACTTATAAAATATCAAGACGAATATGGCGAGGAGTCATTTACAGCAGGTATTGGAGCTGAAGCAATATTAGAAATACTTAAATCAATTAATTTAGAACAGGAGAAAGAAACATTAATTAAATCAATAAAAGAAACTAAATCAAAAGTTTCAGAAGAAAGATCAATCAAAAGATTAAAATTAATTGAGTCATTTATAGAAACTGGAAATAAACCAGAGTGGATGATTTTAACAACAATACCTGTAATCCCACCAGAACTAAGACCATTAGTTCCATTAGATGGAGGAAGATTTGCTACATCTGATTTAAATGATTTATATAGAAGAGTTATAAACAGAAATAACCGTTTAAAAAGATTAATGGACTTAAAAGCTCCAGACATAATTATTAGAAATGAAAAAAGAATGCTTCAAGAGTCTGTAGATGCATTATTTGACAATGGAAGAAGAGGAAGAGTAATTACAGGTACAGGAAAAAGACCACTAAAATCTTTGGCAGAAATGTTAAAAGGTAAACAAGGAAGATTTAGACAAAATTTATTAGGTAAAAGAGTTGATTATTCTGGAAGATCAGTAATTGTTGTTGGACCAGACTTAAAATTACATGAATGTGGTTTGCCAAAAAAAATGGCTTTAGAACTATTTAAACCTTTTTTATATGCAAGATTAAATAAACTTGGTTTAGCCTCTACAATAAAACAAGCGAAAAAACTTGTTGAAAGAGAAAGAAATGAAGTCTGGGATGCTCTAGAATTAATTGTAAGAGAACATCCGGTTATATTAAACAGAGCTCCAACGCTACATAGATTAGGAGTTCAAGCATTTGAACCAAAATTAATTGAAGGTAACGCAATTGAATTACATCCACTAACTTGTGCTGCATTTAATGCAGATTTTGACGGTGATCAGATGGCAGTTCATGTACCATTGAGTCTAGAAGCACAATTAGAAGCAAGAGTTTTAATGATGTCTACAAATAATATTTTAAGTCCTTCAAATGGAAAACCGATAATCGTCCCAAGTCAGGATATGATTTTAGGAATTTATTATCTTTCTCAACCACCATATCAAACTGATAGAGTTGAGGGATATTTTGTAAATACTTCAGAAATAGAGCATGCTCTAGAAATTGGTCAAATTAAAGTTCATTCAAGAATTGTTTCAAGATTTGCAACAATTGATGAAAAAGGTAATGCTAAATATGAAAAACACATAAGCACAGCGGGAAGATTTTTATTAGCAAACTTAATTCCAAAAAATATAAATAATAAATTTGCTTTAGTTGATAGATTATTGCCTAAGAAAATAGTATCTGAGGTTATTGATCATGTTTTCAGGTTTTCTGGTCAAAAAAGTACAGTAATATTTTGTGATAAATTAAAGGACCTTGGTTTCAAACATGCTTTTAAAGCTGGAATATCATTTGGTAAAGACGATCTAGTAATTCCAGATAACAAACAACAATTAATTGATGAGACAAAAAAATTAATATCGGATTATGAAAACCAATACGCAGAGGGATTAATAACTAGAGGTGAAAAATATAATAAAGTTATTGATGCTTGGTCAAAATGTACGGATAAAGTTGCGTCTGAAATGATGAAAAGAATTTCAGCTACAGAGATGACAGAAGATGGTCTAAAAATTAATTCAGTATTTATGATGGCAGATAGTGGCGCAAGAGGTTCTGCGGCTCAAATGAAGCAATTAGCTGGTATGAGAGGCTTAATAGCTAAACCATCTGGAGAAATTATTGAGTCTCCAATTACATCAAACTTTAAAGAAGGATTAACAGCTTTAGAGTATTTTAATTCAACACACGGTGCTAGAAAAGGACTAGCTGATACTGCATTGAAGACTGCTAGTTCTGGATATTTAACTAGAAGACTTTGCGATGTTGCGCAAGATTTAACCATAACTTCTTCTAAGTGTACTGCCAAATGTGGTTCAATAAAACTAACGGAAGTATTAGAAGGTGGAAATATTATGGTTAGTTTATCTGAAAGAGCTCTCGGGAGAGTAGCAGCAAAAGATGTAAAAAATCCATTAACTGGAGATGTTTTAATCAAAAAAGATCAAATGATTGATGAAGCAGGATGTGAAAAAATAGATTCTGCTGGGGTGAAGAGCCTTAATGTTTATTCAGTAATGACATGTGGATTGAAGGAAGGTGTTTGTGCAACTTCTTATGGAAGAGATCTTTCAAGAGGAAAAATGGTACATGTTGGTGAGGCGATTGGAATGATATCAGCTCAATCAATAGGAGAACCAGGAACTCAGCTTACAATGAGAACTTTCCACGTTGGAGGAACTGCATCAGTTAAACAAGACTCTCAAATAGTGTCAAATAATGATGGTATTTTAAAAATTGTTAACACAAATCTATTAGTAGACTCTAAAAAAAATTTAATTGTAATGGGCAGAAATACTGAGCTGTCAATTGAAGACGATAATGGGCTTCAGGTAGCATCATACAAAGTGCCATATGGATCAAAACTTTTCTTTGAGAACGGAGATAAAGTTAAAAAAGGATCAAAAATATGTGAGTGGGATCCATATACAACTCCAGTTATTGCCGAAAAAGATGGAATAGCTAATTATGTAGATTTAATAGATGGTGTATCAATTGCAGAAACAACAGATGATGCAACTGGAATTTCTACAAAAGCAGTTGTTGATTGGAAAACTCAATCTAAAAATACAGATTTAAAACCAAGAATTACCTTAAGAGATGCAAAAGGTAATGTTATTAAAAAAGCTGATGACAATGAGGCAAGATATTACTTGGTACCAGACTCAATTTTATCTGTTAAAGATGGTCAAAAAATTTCTGCAGGTGATGTAATAGCTAGACTACCTAAAGAGACAACTAAGACTAAGGATATAACAGGAGGTCTACCGAGAGTTGCTGAATTATTTGAAGCAAGAAAAGCAAAAGATAGTGCAATTATTGCAGAGAATGATGGTAAAGTAATATTTGGTAAAGAGGTAAGAGGTAAACAAAGAGTAACAATTGAATCTGAAAATGGTGATACTTCAAGTTATTTAATTCCAAAAGGAAAACATATTAATTTTAATCAAGGAGAAAAAATAAAAAAAGGTGAGTACTTGTTAGATGGTCAACCATTACCTCATGACATTCTAAGAATATTAGGTATAGAAGAATTAACTGAATATTTTGTTAACCAAGTTCAAGATGTCTATAGACTTCAAGGTGTAATTATAAATGATAAGCACATAGAAGTTATCTTAAGACAAATGCTTAAAAAAGTTGAAGTTAAAACTCAAGGCGACAGCTCATTACTTCCTGGAGAAATTATTGATAGAATAAGATTTGAAAATATGAACGAGCAGCTAATTAAAGATGGTAAAAATCCTGCAGTTGGAGAAAGAGTTTTAATGGGAATAACTAAAGCTTCACTACAAACAGAGTCATTTATTTCAGCAGCTTCTTTCCAAGAAACTACAAGAGTTTTAACTGATGCAGCTATTAAAGGTAAGGTAGATAAATTATCTGGATTAAAAGAAAATGTTATTGTTGGTAGATTGGTTCCTGCTGGTACTGGATCTGTTAAAAATCTGTGGAACAAGAAAGCTCGTTTAGACGATGAAAAATTCATTGCTGAGAACGAAAAGATTGAGCAAGCAGAAAGCCCCGTAAATCAATAAAAAATCCCCATTTTTCTAAGTCTTTTGATTTGACAAATAGAATTTCTATAGTATTTTGTGCGTGTTTTTGGTTGGAATGTAGTGACTAGTGCACTAAACGCTGCCACAAATAACCTGACAGTTATTTCCTCTAAAATCAAACTTATATAAAATTATTATGCCAACAATTAACCAGTTGTTAAGAAAAGGAAGAGAAAAACAAATTGCTAGGAATAAAGTTCCAGCATTACAAAAACAACCTTTGAAAAGAGGAGTTTGCGTAAAAGTTTATACAACTACTCCTAAGAAACCAAACTCAGCACTAAGAAAAGTAGCAAGAGTTAGATTGTCAAATGGTTTTGAAGTTACAGCATATATTCCTGGAGAAGGACATAATTTACAAGAACACTCAGTAGTATTAATAAGAGGTGGACGTGTTAAAGATTTACCTGGTGTAAGATATCATATACTTCGAGGTAATTTAGATACTCAAGGTGTTGCAAACAGAAAACAGAGACGTTCATTATATGGGACGAAAAAAGGTAAATAAAAATGTCTCGAAAAAGAAAAGCTCCTAAAAAAATTCCTATTGTAGACCCTAAATATAAATCAGTAATAATTCCAAAATTAATCAATTCAATAATGTTAGACGGTAAAAAAACTATAGCAGAAAAAATTGTTTATGATGCAATTGATAAAATTAAATCAAAATCAAAAGACGAACCCTTAACAGTATTTAATGATGCAATAAATAATGTTAGACCAACTGTAGAAGTTCGATCAAGACGAGTTGGTGGAGCCACCTATCAAGTTCCAGTAGAAGTTAAAGCTAAAAGATCTCAAGCATTAGCATTAAGATGGATTATTGATGCATCAAGAAAAAGAAAAGATAAAAAAATGTCCGATAAATTATTTAATGAAATTTTTGATGCTTATCAAAAAAGGGGTTCAGCAATAAAAAAGAAAGAGGATACACATAAAATGGCAGAGTCAAACAAAGCTTTTGCTCATTTCAGATGGTAAATAATATGGCAAAAACTCATCCACTAAATAAATACAGAAATATTGGCATCATGGCTCATATAGATGCTGGCAAAACCACAACTACAGAAAGAATCTTATATTATACGGGTAAGAGTCACAAAATTGGTGAAGTTCATGATGGTGCTGCCACAATGGATTGGATGGAACAAGAGCAGGAAAGAGGTATTACAATAACATCAGCTGCAACCACTTGTTTTTGGAAAGAGCATAGAATTAATATTATAGATACCCCAGGACACGTAGATTTTACAATTGAAGTTGAACGATCTTTAAAAGTTTTAGATGGTGCCGTTGCAGTATTTGATGGTGTTGCTGGTGTTGAACCACAATCTGAAACAGTTTGGAGACAAGCTGATAAATATAAAGTTCCTAGAATTTGTTTTGTCAATAAACTTGATAGAACTGGTGCAGATTTCTTTAGATGTGTGGATATGATTAAAGATAGACTTGGAGCTAAACCTTTAGTTATGCAGGTCCCTATTGGAATAGAGGCATCATTACAAGGTGTTGTTGATTTAGTTAAAATGAAAGCAATTGTTTGGAAAAACGAGGACCTTGGCGCTGAATGGGAAGAAAAAGACATTCCAGATGATCTTAAAGAGACATGTGATAAATATAGACAAGAATTAGTTGAGACAGCAGTTGAGCAAGATGAAAAACTAATGGAAGCCTATTTAGGTGGTGAAGAAATTAAACAAGAAGATTTGATTAAATGCGTAAGAAAAGGATGCTTAAACTTCGATTTTGTGCCAGTTTTAACGGGTTCCGCTTTTAAAAATAAAGGTGTTCAACCTCTATTAGATGCAGTTGTAGATTACTTACCTAGTCCAGAAGATCTTGGATCTATTATGGGTACAAAACCAGGATCTGATGAGGAAATTGAAATGAAGTTTGAGGATAGTGCGCCTTTTTCAGCATTAGCTTTTAAAGTAGCTACAGACCCATTTGTAGGAAGTCTTACATTTATTAGAATTTATTCAGGAACAGTCAAATCTGGAACTGGAGTTTATAACACTTCTTCAGATAAAGAAGAAAGAGTTGGAAGAATGCTACTAATGCATGCCAACTCTAGAGAAGATATCAAAGAAGCAAGTGCAGGTGATATAGTTGCGCTCGCTGGATTAAAAAATACAATAACAGGTCATACATTGGCAAATAAAGATGCACCAGTATTACTTGAGCCAATGGAATTCCCAGATCCAGTTATAGAAATTGCAGTTGAGCCTAAATCAAAAGCTGATCAGGAAAAAATGGGTGAAGCATTAGGAAGATTAGCTAAAGAAGACCCGTCATTTAGAGTGTCATCAGACGAAGAGTCAGGTCAAACGATAATTAAAGGTATGGGTGAATTACATTTAGATATTATTGTTGATAGAATGAAAAGAGAATTCAAAGTTGAAGCAAATGTAGGAGCACCTCAAGTTGCATACAGAGAAACAATATTAAATGCTGCTGAATTTGATTATACACATAAAAAACAGAGTGGTGGAGCGGGACAGTTTGCCAGAGTAAAATTATCTGTTGAACCACTAGATCCAGGCAAAGGTCGAGAAATTGAAAGCAAAATAAAAGGTGGAGCAATACCAAAAGAATTTATACCGGGTGTTGAAAAGGGTGTAGAGACAATAGCTGACGGTGGTATTCTAGCTGGATTTCCTTTAATTGACTATAAAGTTACGATCTTAGATGGTTTACACCATGATGTTGACTCAAGTGTATTAGCTTTTGAACTTGCTTCAAGACAATGTTTTAAAGAGGCATGTGCTCGAGGAACATTAAAACTTTTAGAACCAGTAATGAGAGTAGAAGTAGTTACTCCAGAAGATTATATGGGGGATGTAATAGGTGATTTGAATAGTAGAAGAGGTCAAATAAGTACACAAGAGCAAAGAGGAAATGCAACAGTAATAACAGCAATGGTGCCATTAGCAAATATGTTCGGTTATATTAATAGCTTAAGATCTATGTCACAAGGTAGAGCTCAATACTCAATGTTTTTTGATCATTATGACAAGGTTCCACAAAATGTTCAAGATGAGGTAACCAAGAAAACAGGTTAATTATGGATAAACAAAATATTAGAATAAAATTAAGAGCTTACGATAACAAGGTTTTGGATCAATCCACTGAGGAGATCGTAAATACGGTTAAAAGAACTGGAGCTAATATCAAGGGTCCTATTCCTCTACCAACAAAAATAGAGAGATATACTGTTTTAAGATCACCACATATTGATAAAAAAAGTAGAGAACAATTTGAAACCAGAACTCATAAAAGATTAATTGATATTATTGAACCTACACCTGCAACAGTTGAAGCACTAATGAAACTTGATTTAGCATCAGGGGTAGATGTGGAGATTAAAATATAATGGATAATTTAGCTTTAATTGGAAAAAAAATAGGAATGTCTAGAGAGTTTTTTAAAACTGGCCAATCAGTTCCAGTTACTGTGTTAAAGATGGAAACTGGAAGAATAATAAACGTTATTAATAAAGAAAACAGAGGATATAGCGCTGTTCAAATAGGATTTGGAAAAATAAAAAACTCAAAGTTAACCAAAGCAATGAAAGGTTATTTTGCTAAAAAAAATACAGAGCCAAAAAAAACACTTAAAGAGTTTAGGTTAGAAAGCACTGAAAATTTCAAAGAAGGAAATGAAATTGGATTAGAAATATTTGAGAATGTTAAATTTGTTGATGTTAAATCTAAGACAATTGGTAAAGGATTTGCAGGTTCAATGAAAAGGCATAATTTTGGAGGATTAAGGGCTACTCATGGTGTTTCAATTTCTCATAGATCTCATGGTTCAACAGGACAAAGGCAGGATCCAGGTAAAGTTTTTAAAGGAAAAAAAATGGCTGGTCATATGGGAGATAAAATTAGAACTATACAAAATATTGAAGTTATAAAAGCTGATAGAGAAAATAATTTGCTATATTTAAAAGGTTCTATTCCTGGATCAAAAAATACAGAAGTTTTAATCAGAAAATCAGTCAAAGATATTAATCGAATGTCAATCGAAGAAAAAAATGAACAAATTGAAAAACAAAAAAAATCAGCAGATAAAAAGAAAAAATAAATGAAAATAGATAAATTAAGTATTGATGGAAAAAAACAAAGCATAGAAGTGCTAGATAAAATCTTTAGTGCTAAAGTTAACAATCAATTAGTGAGTGGTGCAATCTATAAATTAAATGCTAATTTTAAAGGTAGAAAAGCAAAGACAAAGCAAAGAAATGAAATAACAGGATCAACGTCCAAAATTTATTCACAAAAAGGAACTGGTAATGCAAGACACTCTAGTAAAAAAGCTCCTATATTTGTAGGTGGAGGAATAGCTCATGGACCAAAAGGTCAAGATAATTATAAAACCAGAAAATTGAATAAGAGTGAAAAAAAAATGAGTATAGCTTCAATCATTACTGAAAAAAACAAATCAAATAACATAATTATTTTTGATGATTTTGGAAAAAAAATTCAAAAAACAAAAGAAATGTATGAACTTTTAAAAAAGTTTGATGCAAATAACTCAATATTAATCGTGGATACAAAATCAAAAGATAATATCTTAAGGTCAACTAAAAATATCCCTAATGTCAAATTAACCGATGCAAATCATTTCAGTGCATATGATTTAGTCAAATATAAAAAAGTTATTTTTACTGAGAGTTCAGTTAAAGAATTGGAAAAAAGGTATCAATAATGGATAAACTTAGCTTATACGATAAAATCTTATTTCCTGTAGTCACTGAGAAATCAACAAATCTATCAGAACAAAATAAAATTGTTTTTAAAGTGCCACAAAGTGCAAATAAAAAAACCTTAAAAGGATCAATAGAAAAAATCTTTAAAGTCAACGTAACAAAAATTAATATTATTAATAAAAAAACACTAATTAAATCTACTAGAGGAAAAAGAGTTAAAAAGAAGGGTTTTAAAAAAGCAATTATTACCCTTAAAAAAGGTCAAAATATTGACCTGACAACAGGAATTTAAATTATGGCATTAAAAACATTCAAACCTTATACGAAATCTACCAGAGGTACAATTTTAACAAGTAGAGAAGGTTTGTGGAAAGGTAAGCCCTACAAGCCATTAACAAGTGCAAATTATTCTTCAAAAGGAAGAAATAATTATGGTCGAATAACATCCAGAAATCATGGTGGAGGTCATAAACACAAATATAGAAAAATTGATTTTTATAGAAAAAAGAAAGATATGAAAGCGATTGTGGAAAGAATTGAATATGATCCAAACAGATCATGTCATATAATGTTAGTTAAATTTGAAGATAACCAAAAATTCTATTATCTTGCGCCACAAAAAATAAAAGTTGGTGATCACATTCAAAATGGCTCTTCCTCAGAAATCAAAATAGGAAATTGTTTACCATTACAGGATATTCCAGTAGGTATTGATATACATAATGTTGAATTACAGCCTGGCGCTGGTGGAAAAATAGCAAGAGCAGCAGGTTCTTCAGTAACGATTTCAGGTATTGATGGAAATTACTCAATTATAAAAATGACTTCTGGTGAAGTTAGAAAAATAGATTCAAGAGCAATGGCTACAATTGGTGTATTATCTAATCCAGATCAAAAAAATATTAAAATTGGTAAAGCTGGTCGATCAAGATGGTTGGGAAGAAGACCACATACAAGAGGGGTTGTTAAAAATCCAGTAGATCACCCTCATGGTGGTGGTGAAGGAAAATCTGCAGGTGGTAGACATCCTGTTTCTCCTACAGGACAATCAGCTAAAGGATTAAAAACAAGAGACAATAAGAGAACTGATAAATTTATAATTAGAAGAAGAAAGAAGAAGAGAACTTAATATATGGCAAGATCTGTTTGGAAAGGACCGTTTGTTGAGGAGAGTTTGATTAAAAAAGTTGAAAAAATCAAAAATGATCCTAATAAAAAACCAATTAAAACATGGTCAAGAAAGTCTACAATAATACCTGACTTTGTAGGATTTAGTTTTTTAATTTATAACGGAAAAAAATTTATACCAATAACTGTCTCTGAAGATATGGTAGGTCATAAATTTGGAGAATTTGCTCCTACAAGACAGTTTTTTGGTCATACACCTGCTGACAAAAAAGCAAAAGTCGAGGGTGGAGCAAAAGGAGCTGATAAGAAATAAAAATGAGCAAGAAAAAAGATATAGATTTAAAACAAGTTAGATCGATAAACAAAAATGTTAGATCTAGTGTAAGAAAGTTAAAACCTTTACTTAAATCAATAGTTGGTAAAAAAGTAGAAATTGCAATTAGAGATTTATCTTTTTCTGAAAAAAGAATATCTAAAGATGTAAAAAAAACAATTTCATCCGCAGTTGCAAACGCTGAGAATAATTTTCAATACGATATTGACAATTTAGTAGTTAAAGAGGCCTTCTGTGGAAAACAGGTAATAATGAAAAGATTTAGAGCAAGAGCAAAAGGTCGAGCCGCAGAAATAATGAAACCTTACTCAAATGTAACAATAGTTTTGAGTGAAAAAATGCAACAAAAAGAGAAGGAACATGGGACAAAAGGTTAATCCAGTAGGTTTAAGGTTAGGTATCAATAGAGGATGGGATTCTGTTTGGTATGCAAAGAAGCAAGATTTTGGAAAATACTTAATTGAAGATTTTAAAATTAGAGAGTTTATTAAAAAAAATGTTATTAACTCAGGAGTTTCAAAAGTCATGATTGAAAGATCTGCAAAAAAATGTTTTGTAACAATCTATACTTCTAGACCTGGTTTTGTAATTGGAAAAAAAGGGAGTGATATAGAAAAAATAAAGAGCAAATTATCTAAATTGAGTGCTAATGAAATAGTGCTAAATATTAAAGAAGTTAAAAAGCCTGAAACAAATTCATTTTTAGTTGCAGAAAACATTGCTCAGCAGCTAGTCAAGCGTGTTTCGTACAGGAGAGCAATGAAGAGAGCTATGCAATCTGCATTAAGATTAGGCGCTAAAGGAATTAAAGTGTCTTGTAGTGGAAGACTTGGTGGAAACGAAATTGCAAGAACAGAATGGTTAAGAGATGGAAGTATTCCATCCCATACTTTAAGAGCAGATATTGATTACGCTGAAGCAGAAGCTTTAACCACTTATGGAATAATTGGTATTAAAGTTTGGATATACAAAGGTGAAATTTTTACAAAAGAATTTAGTCAGGAAAGGAATAAAAAGTAACAATGTTACAACCCACTAGAACAAAGTTTAGAAAAGCACACAAAGGAAGAATTCACGGCACCGCATCACGTTGTAATGCAATGAATTACGGTTCATTTGGTCTAAAAGCTACTCAGCCTGAGAGAATTATATCCAGACAAATTGAGGCAGCTAGGGTTGCGTTAACAAGACATATGAAAAGACAAGGTAGAGTTTGGACAAGAATGTTTCCTAATATACCAGTATCAAAGAAACCAACTGAAGTAAGAATGGGTAAAGGTAAAGGATCTCCTGAATATTGGGCATGCAGAGTTAAACCAGGAAGAATTTTATTTGAAGTAGATGGTGTAACAGAAGAAATTGCTAGAGAAGCTCTTTACAAAGCTTCGGCAAAATTACCAATAAAATGTAAATTTATTAAAAGAGTTTAAATGAAAAAAAGTGATATAAAAAAAATGACCAAAGAACAAGCTTTGAAAGATATTGAAAAGTTAAAAAAAGATCTTTTTAACTTTAGATTTCAAAAAATAAATGGTCAGATTAAAAGTCCATCAAAGATAAGTGAAACGAAGAAGAATATTGCAAGATTAAAAACATTAGTAGTGAGAAAAGATGCCTAAAAAAATATTAAATGGAATAGTTGTCAGCGATAAGCCAAATAAAACCATAACAGTTCTAGTTGAGCGAAAATACCAACATCCAGTATTAAAAAAAGTAATAAAAGCCAGAAAAAAATATAGTGTTCATGACGAAGAGAATAAATACAAAAATGGAGACAAAGTATCTATTCAAGAGTGTAGACCTTATTCAAAATCAAAAAAATTTGAAGTTATAGGAGTTTTTAAATGATACAAGTTCAGACAGAATTATTTGTTGCAGACAACACTGGTGCAAAAAAGATTGAATGTATTAAAGTATTAGGTGGATCTAAAAGAAGATATGCAAGTATTGGTGATACGATAGTTGTTGCTGTTAAAGAAGCAATTCCAAAGGGAAAAGTTAAAAAAGGTGCTGTTCACAAAGCTGTTGTAGTTAGAGTTAAAAAAGGGATTCACAGAAATGATGGATCTAAAGTAAGATTTGATAACAATGCAGCTGTTCTGACAGATGATAAAGGGGAACCAATAGGCACTAGGATTTTTGGACCAGTTACTAGAGAATTAAGAAATAGAGGACAAATGAAAATAATTTCATTGGCACCAGAGGTATTATAATGATTAAAAAAGGTATTAAAGTGAAGATATTAACTGGCAAAGATAAAAATAAAGATGGTGATGTCATTGAAATTGATAGAAAAAATAATAGGGCAAAAGTTAAAGGTATTAACATGGTAAAAAAACATGTGAAAACTACAAAAGAAAAAAAAGGTGGAATAGTTTCAAAGGAAAACTTTATACATCTCTCGAATTTAGCAATCTTTGATACAAAAAATAAAAACGAGGCTAAAAAATAATGACACCTAGATTAAAACTTACCATAACTAAAGATATTGAGCCAACATTAAAAGAAAAGTTTGGTTATAAAAATTTATATATGGGTCCAAGAATATTAAAAATTGTTCTAAATATGGGTTTAGGTCTTGATGGAAATGATCAAAAAATTTTAAAATCTTGCCAAGAGGATCTGGCAAATATCACAGGTCAAATGCCTGTAGTAACTAAATTCAAAAAATCTATTGCAAATTTTAAAACTAGAAAAAGCACTAATTCAGGTTTGAAGGTAACATTAAGAAAAAATAAAATGTATGAATTTATAGATAGATTAACAAATATAGCATTGCCAAGAATAAAAGATTTTAGGGGATTAAGTCCCAACGGTTTTGATAAATTTGGAAATTATACTTTTGGTGTTAAAGAACATATCATATTTCCAGAAGTAAATTTTGATAAAGTTGACAAGATTAGAGGTTTAGATATTACTATAGTTATTAAATCTCAAAAAATAGAACACAGTTTTGAATTATTAAAACATTTAAATTTTCCATTTAGAGAAAAAAGGAGCAATTAATGGCTAAAATGAGTGCAATAAATAAGAATAACAAAAGAATAAAATTGTCAGACAAATTTTATAAGAAAAGATTGAAGTTAAAAAAAACAATAATGGATAAAAAGTTATCTTTAGAAGAAAGATTTAAAGCCCAACAAAAATTATCAAAATTACCAAGAAATTCTGCAAAAGTTAGAGTAATGAATAGGTGTCAAATTACAGGTAGACCACACGGTGTTTACAGAAAATTAAAAATTTCAAGAATAGCCCTACGACAACTTGGCTTAGAAGGTAAAATTCCTGGAATGGTAAAATCGAGTTGGTAGAAAGGAAAATATGAGTTTAAGTGATCCAATTGGTGATATGTTAGCAAGAATTAAAAATGCTCAAGTGAGAAACCACAGTAAAGTTTCATTACCATCGTCAAAATTTAAGGCTAAGATTGCCGATGTATTAAAGTCCGAAGGTTATATCATAGACTACAAAATCAATGATGATAAAAAACCATCAATTGAAATTAATTTAAAATATAACTCAGGAAATCCAGTTATAAATACTATTGAAAGAATTTCTAAACCAGGAAGAAGAATATTTTCTAGCGCTAGTAGTCTGCCGAAAATAAATAATGGTCTTGGTATTGCAATTGTATCTACACCACAAGGTGTAATGACAGATGTTGATGCAAGAAAGAAAAAACTTGGTGGTGAAATTATCTGTAAGGTATTTTAATGTCTAAAATAGGAAAAATAAACATACCAATTCCGGAAAAAGTAAAAGTTTTATTATCTGGTAATACAGTTAATGTTGAAGGACCACTTGGTAAACAAGCTATCAAATTAGATTTAGAGATGTTTGAACTAAAAATTGAAGAAGGCAAGGATGTCTCAATAAAACCAAAAAAACTTAATGATACCTCTAAAAGATTATGGGGTATGAATAGAAGTCTTCTTAATAATGCTATAATTGGCGCAAGCAGTGGTTATGAAAAAATACTTGAACTCACAGGTGTTGGTTATAGAGCTGCTTTAAAAGGAAATGTTTTAAATATGCAGTTAGGATTTAGTCATGACATAAACTACGATATACCTGCGGGAATTAAAATTATTGTAGAAAAACAAACCACTTTAAAAATAAGTGGCTCAAATAAACAACAAGTAGGTATGGTAGCTTCACAGATTAAAGGCATCAGACCACCCGAACCATATAAAGGAAAAGGTATAAAAGAAAAAGGTCAATATATTTTAAGAAAAGAAGGTAAGAAAAAATAATGAGATTAAATACAATTGAAAGAAAAAGATTTAGAATAAGAAAAAAACTCAAAAATGTGTCAAAAGATAGATATAGATTAAGTGTATCTAGGTCTGCAAAAAATATAAGTGCACAAATTATAGATGATGTGAAAAATATTACGTTAGTATCTGCTTCATCAATAGATAAGGGAATTAAAGAACAAAAAAAAAATAAATCAGAATTGTCAAGTATTGTTGCAGAAATACTAGCAAAGAAAGCTAACGAAAAAAATATTAAAAAAATTTACTTTGATAGAGGTATATATAAATATCATGGAAGAGTTAAAATTTTTGCTGAGACATTAAGAAAAAATGGGATGGAATTTTAAAAAATGGAAAAAAATACAGAATTTGTTGAAAAATTAGTTCATATAAACAGAATAACTAAAGTTGTTAAAGGTGGTAGAAGATTTGGTTTTTCAGCTTTAGTTGTAGTTGGTAATCAGAATGGAAAAATTGGTATTGCGCATGCAAAAGCAAAACAAGTTCCTGATGCAATTAAAAAAGCAAATGAACTAGCTAGAAGAAAATTGATACAAATACCTTTAAGAGAAGGAAGAACAATTCATCATGACATATATGGAAAAGACGGCGCTGGAAAAATTAAATTAAGATCTGCTCCAAAAGGTACCGGTATAATAGCGGGTGGTCCAGTTAGAGCTGTTTGTGAGGTATTAGGTATTAAAGACATTGTTGCTAAATCTTTGGGTACTGCTAATCCACATAATGTAATTAGAGCGTGTATAAAAGCTTTATCAAAACAAAATTCACCAAAAAATATTTCTAATTTAAGAAATAAAAAAATATCTGAGATAATTGAGAAAAGAGGATAATGACATCTTTAAATACATTAAATAATATTAAAACAAAAAAAATTCGAGTAGGAAGAGGAATAGGATCAGGTAAAGGCAAAACTTCTGGTAGAGGTGTAAAAGGTCAAAAATCAAGATCTGGAGTGGCTATAAAAAGTTTTGAAGGTGGTCAAATGCCATTATATAGAAGACTTCCAAAAAGAGGCTTTAATCCAGTAAACAAAATAGACGTTGCTGTAATAAATCTTGGTGATTTACAAAAACTAATCGATAATAAAAAAATTAGTATAGATAATAAAATAAATATAGATACATTTAAAAAATCGAAATTATTTAGAAAATCAATTAATAAATTTAAGGTTTTATCAAATGGTGATTTGAAATCTAAAATTGATATTGAAGCAGATTATTCTTCTAAAACTGCGAAAGAAAAAATTGAAAAAGCTGGTGGACAAATTACTTTTAAAAATCAATCTAAATAATGAGTGCCTCAACACAATCTAACGATTTAAGAAATAGAATACTATTTACACTTTTTATCCTTGCTGTTTATCGTTTGGGTACTTTTGTTCCTCTTCCTGGGATTGATCCAGAACAACTTCAAATCATGATGGAAGGTAACCAAAAAGGGTTATTAGGCATGTTTAACGTTTTTGCTGGGGGTGCTGTAAGTAGAATGGCAATTTTCGCACTTGGTATAATGCCATATATATCATCCTCAATTATTGTTCAATTGCTCACAGGAGTTTCGGAATATTTTAAAAATTTAAAAGCTCAAGGAGAAATAGGAAGACAAAAAATTACTCAAATAACCAGATATGGAACTGTATTACTTGCAACTATACAAGGATACGGATTGGCTGTTGGTTTAGAGTCTTCTGCTGATTTAGTTATTAGTCCAGGAGTATTTTTTAAGATTTCAACTGTCACAACTATTGTTGCAGGAACAATATTTTTGATGTGGCTTGGTGAACAAATTACACAGAGAGGAATAGGTAATGGTATTTCGTTAATAATTTTTTCAGGTATCGTTGCTGAAATTCCTAGAGCTTTAGTAACTACTTTTGAGCTAGGAAGAACTGGTGCAATTTCAACAGTTATGATAATTTTTATATTTTTATTACTCGTTGTAACTATTATGTTTATTGTATTTATGGAAAGAGCATTAAGAAAAATACTTATAAATTATCCTAAGAGACAAATGGGAAATAAAATGTACGGTGGAGACTCTTCACACTTACCTTTAAAAATTAATTCAGCAGGTGTAATACCTGCGATTTTTGCTTCAGCATTATTATTATTACCAGTAACTTTTTCAAATTTTAACGTTTCTCAAAATGAAACATTTTTAAACATCTCATCATACTTTTCTCAAGGACAACCTTTATATATGTTATTGTATGCATCAGGAATAATATTTTTTACCTTCTTTTATACATCTATAACTTTCAATCCAACTGAAACTGCTGAAAATTTAAGAAAATATGGTGGATTTATTCCAGGTATAAGACCTGGTGAGAGTACTGCATTATATATTGACACAATACTGACACGACTAACAACAATAGGAGCGTTATATCTCGCACTTGTTTGTTTAATGCCAGAATTTTTGATCGCAAATTATCCTATTCCATTTTATTTAGGTGGTGCGTCTGTTTTAATTGTTGTTGTGGTTGCAATTGATACTGTTACTCAAATTCAAACAAGGATGATGAGTTCTCAATATGAGCAACTTATTAAAAAAACAAAATTTGGTAGATAGGTGAATATCATACTGTTTGGCCCTCCAGGAGCTGGAAAAGGCACTCAAGCTAAATATCTGGTAGAAAAATTAAATGGTTATCAAATTTCTACAGGTGATATTTTAAGAGAAGAAAT
>CACDQQ010000011.1 GCA_902555065.1 uncultured Pelagibacteraceae bacterium | reverse complement strand
CTAAATGAAATAAATTTCTTTGGGTTATGTTTAAATTTTATTGAAGTTGATTTGACTCCTATAATCTCATCATCATTAATATCTTGGTACCCATATATTGTGTCGTATCCTAATGTCCAAAATGTGGCTCCTAAATAAAATATAATTGGTATAATAGAAACTTCATTTTGAATTGAAATCCATGCCAAAACTAGACCATAATTAAAAGTAATACCTAAAAAAAATTGAGGCCAGTAAGTAAATCTTTTCATTAATGGATATGTAAAAGCCAATGGCATTGAAAGAAGGGCCATATAAATAGTAAATTTATTAAAATTTATCAAAACTAAAAACGCGATTAAACATAAGATTGCAGCATATATTGCTGCATTAAGCACTGAAATTTTTTCTGACGCGATTGGTCTATTTTTTGTTCTTTCAACTAACTTATCAATTTTTCTATCACTTATATCGTTAACAATACATCCAGCTGATCTCATTAGCACAGATCCAGAAAAAAATAAAAAAGCATAAATAAAATAATTATTTAAAGAAAGAGAAAAATCATATGAAATTGTTAAACCCCAAACACATGGCCAAAATAGAAGCATGAAACCAATTGGTTTGTTTAGTCTTGTTAATTCAATAAAAATTTTAACCTTTTCAGACATTATTTACTTGTAAATAACAAAGCGTAGATTCATAATCAAACTGATTCGAATGAATATTGATTACACTGTTACCGCATTAATGTTTCCCGCCATTCCTTTAATTATGGCCGTCTATAGTAACAGATTTCATACATTAAGTGGCTTGATTAGAAAAATACACGACGAATATGTTTTTGAAAAGCATACTCCTCCAGAGTGGAAGCAGCAGTTAATTAATTTAAATGATAGGGTAAAAAATTTAAGGATTACTATACTTTTTGCAGCATTTGGTTTCCTATTTAATATGCTTACAGTTTTTGCTCTTTATTTAGAGACATATTTTTTAGCTAGAATTATATTCGGATCTTGTTGTTTATCCATGATGGTATCAATAATATTTTTTATAAGAGAAATACAAATCTCGACTAGAGCGTTAAGACTTCATCTTTCAGATATGGATGATCAATTTAAGGAATAATAACCGCTGGTCCAGTTAAAACTCTATTCTCTAAATCTATATGAGCTTGTTTAGCTTCACTTAATTTATATTTTTTAGAAACCTCAATTTTTATTTTTCCTGAAAGAACCGCATCAAAAACCAATTTAGCAGATTTTTCTAGTTCATCTCTTGTGATTGTATAATGCATTATCGACGGTCTTGTAAAAAAAAGACCTTTTGTATTTATATGTTTTTTGACATCTATAGTGTGAACATAACCAGATGCATTTCCAAATGCCACCATCATTCCTCTAATTTTTAAACATTCTATTGATCCTTCAAAAGTCTTAGCTCCCACACCATCATAGACAACATCTATTCCATTTTTACCTACTATTTTTTCAACTTCTTCAACAAAATTATGATCTGTGTAATTGATAACATGATGACACCCATTTTTTTTTGCTATTTCAACTTTTTCTTTAGATCCAACTGTTCCAATGACTTCACATCCTAAAGCATTAGCCCATTGGCACAATATTTGGCCAACACCACCAGCTGCAGCATGAAATAAAACTTTATCTCCTTTTTTAACAGCATATGATCTGTGTAATAAATATTCTGATGTTATTCCTTTTAATAAAATACAAGAAGCTATTTCATCTGAAATACCTTCGGGCACGGTAACTAACTTTTCTTCTGGCATTATTTGTTTTTCCGAGTATCCACTTATTGGAGCAGATGCATGACTTACTCGATCTCCAACTTTAAAAAGACTTACTTCTGATCCAATTTCTTCTACTACACCAGATGCTTCTAATCCAAGTCCACTAGGTAATTCAATCGGATACAATCCTGTTCGATGGTAAACATCAATATAATTAAGTCCAACTGATAAATTTTTAACTAGAACTTCCTTTGGACCAGGTTTACCAATTTCAATATCCTTGTATTCTAAGACTTCTGGATCTCCAAACTTTTCAAATCTTATAGCTTTCATATTTACTTTACGAAATTACCATTATGGTAATCATCAATTGCTTGAAGTATTTCTTGTTTGGTATTCATGACGAATGGGCCACCTCTTGCAATCTGTTCTCCTATCGGTTTTCCAGATATTAGTAAAAATTTAGCGTTTGATAAAGCAGTTACTTTCAAGTTTTCACCCTTAGATAGTAATATTAATGTGGAGCCTTTAACACTTTCATGTTTATTGTTTCCAACTTCTATCTCTCCTTCAATTAAATATATGAATGAATTGTGTGTGGATGGAACTTGATGATTAAAAGTTTTACTTTCATTTAATTCTACATCAAAATAAATTGGATCTACATTATGTTTTTTTATTGGACCTTCTGAATTTTCAAACTTTCCAGCGATTACTTTTATAAATTTATCTTCATCCTTATGTGTACTCATTTTATCAGAGTCTATATAGTGGTATTCTGGTTTACTCATCTTCTCGCTGGCAGGCATATTAATCCATAATTGAAAACCATGAAGTTTTCCATCGTTCATAGCTGGCATTTCAGAATGAATTATTCCACTACCAGTTTTCATCCATTGCACATCTCCTGCAGTCATTTTTCCTTGACCACCTGTACTATCTTTATGTTCGAAACTCCCAGCTAACATGTATGTAACTGTTTCAATTCCTCTGTGTGGATGAGGAGGAAAGCCTGCAATATAATCGTCTTTATTTTCTGATCCAAATTCATCTAGCATTAAAAATGGATCATAATAATTTGGTTCAACACCAATACTTCTTTTTAATTTAACCCCTGCACCATCTGATGCTGGTGTTGGATCTATAATTTTTTCTACTTCGATATTTATCATGTTGTTCATATAGGATATATCTAAATTAAATCAAGCAATTCTGATAAATTACTTATTTGTTGGCTAGGTTCAAAATCTAATTTATCAAAAATATTATTATTTCTATTCACCCAAACTGTGTTGTATCCATAATTCCCTGCACCAGAAACATCCCATGTATTAGCACTTAAGAATAAAACTTCATTCTTTTCAATATTATATTTATTTATTGGAAGATCATATACTTTTGAATCTGGTTTAAAAATACCAGCTTCTTCCACAGAAAAAATATCATCAAAAATATCTTTTAATTGATTGCTAACTACAAGTTCATTTAAAAGGTCAGGTGTACCATTTGATAGAATTGCTAATTTATAATTTGATTGTTTTAATTTTTTTAAAGCATCCCTTACTTCTGTAAATGGTGAAAGCACTTTATATAAATTTAATAGTTCTGATCTCATTGAATTATCAATATTGTAAAAATTCATAGATTTATCCAAACTATCTTCAGTGATTTGCCAAAAATCTTTGTGTCTTCTCATTAAACTTCTAAGCCAGGTGTATTCAAGCTGTGTAGTTCTCCAATAATTAGCAAATCCTTCCCATTTATCTCCTAATTTTTCCTTACATTTTTCAGCTGCAGAATTAACATCAAATAGGGTGCCGTATGCATCAAATATGATTGCTTTAATTTTTTTCATAAATTAATTTAAATATAATGAGTAATATTAGAATATTTTATCCAGAAAAATTATCAATTAATTTAGAAACTAATTTAACTAAGTCCCAGTCACATTATTTATTAAAAGTAATGAGGATTAAACAAGGAGAGACCTTTTCAGTTTTTAATAAATCTGGAGAATGGAAGTCAATTGTAACTGAAATTTCAAAAAACAGCTTAAATTTTAAGGTTGTTGAACAATTAAGACAAAAAGATAAAGAGCAAGAAATTTGGTTAGCCTTCTCACCCATTAAATCAAATTATTTTAACTTTATGATACAAAAAGCAACTGAGCTTGGAGTAACAAAATTTGTACCAATTATTTCTGAAAGGACAATTGTAAGAAAAATAAATAATGAGAGATTAAATAAAATAATTATAGAATCGTGTGAGCAAAGTAATAGAATAAATATTCCTTCAATTGAAAAACCTCAATCATTAGATAAATTCCTGTCTAACAATTCAGATATCAATTTAATTTTTGGAGATTTAAATACGAATAATAAAAAAATTAAAATTTCTAATTCAAAACCAAATTGTCTTTTAATTGGTCCTGAAGGAGATTATTCAGCCGGTGAAATTAAAAAGATTCTAAACTTTAAAGGGTCTCAATCGATAAAACTAAGTGATAACATTTTAAGGTCTGAAACTGCGGTTATATCCGCGTTATCTGTGATCAATTATTTGCAAAATTGATAAATTGTCGCGAATTCTCTAGTATTTTTTATAATATTTTCGATCTATATAGAAAACAAATGAAGAAACTATTTTTTGTTTTTATAGCATTAATTTACTCAGTTGAGGCGTTTGCAAACCAACCAAAAAATTGGCAATTAGGTTTCCAAGAGCCTGCATCTCAAACTATGAGAGATATAGTTTGGTTTCATGACTATATGTTAGTTCCAATCATAGTTGCTATAAGTGCGTTTGTTTTATTTTTAATGCTTTATGTGATGGTAAGATTTAGAGCATCGAGAAATCCTAATCCATCTAAAAGAACACATAATGTTTTAGTTGAAATTGTTTGGACATTAGTTCCTTGTTTAATCTTGATCGTGATGGCAGTTCCGTCATTTAAAGTTTTATATTCACAAGATGCAATTCCTAAAGCTGATGTAACTATTAAAGCAATTGGATATCAATGGTATTGGGGATACGAGTACCCAGATGAAAATATAATTTTTGATGCTTATATGATCGAAGAGAAGGATTTAAAAGAAGGTCAGCCAAGATTGTTAGCAACAGATAATGTAGTCGTTGTTCCAGTAAATAAAGTTGTTAAAGTTTTAATTACAGCAAATGATGTGCTTCATGCATGGGCATTACCAGCATTTGGAGTTAAAAGGGATGCGATGCCAGGAAGAGTAAATGAAACTTGGTTCAAAGCTGAAAAAGTTGGGACTTATTACGGACAATGTTCTGAGTTATGTGGAATTAAACATGCTTTTATGCCAATTGAAGTTAAAGTAGTTTCAGAAGAAGATTACCAAATTTGGCTTTCAGAAGCGAAGATAAAATTTGCAAAAGATGAAAATTTAATTAATAAAAAACTAGTAGCGAGTAAATAAAAATGAGTTCAGAAGCAGCACATATTCACGATCATCATACTCCAACAGGTTGGAAGAGATGGGCATATTCTACAAATCATAAAGATATTGGAACAATGTATTTAATTTTTGCAATTATTGCAGGAGTTATTGGAACAGCTTTTTCAGTTTTGATGAGAATGGAATTAATGCACCCTGGCGATGATGTTTTAGGTGGTAACTACCATCTTTATAATGTTTTGGTAACAGGTCATGGATTAATAATGATTTTCTTTATGGTCATGCCAGCGATGATTGGTGGCTTTGGAAACTGGTTCGTGCCGATAATGATTGGAGCACCAGATATGGCATTTCCAAGAATGAATAATATTTCTTTTTGGTTATTGCCTGTTGCATTTATTTTATTACTTTCATCAATATTTGTAGATGGACCTCCAGGTGCACAAGGTGTCGGTGGTGGCTGGACGATTTATCCACCTCTATCTTCTACTGCAGGTCAACCAGGTCCAGCAATGGATTTAGCAATTTTAAGTTTACACGTCGCAGGAGCTTCTTCAATTTTAGGAGCAGTTAATTTTATTACAACTATTTTAAATATGAGAACTCCAGGAATGACTTTGCATAAGATGCCATTATTTGCATGGTCAATATTAGTTACAGCATTTTTATTATTACTTTCGTTACCAGTATTAGCCGGAGCAATTACTATGCTTCTAACAGATCGAAATTTTGGTACTGCATTTTTTGATGCACAAACAGGTGGAGACCCAACATTATTCCAACATTTATTCTGGTTTTTTGGTCATCCAGAAGTTTATATTCTAATCTTACCAGGATTTGGAATGATTAGTCATATCGTATCTACTTTTTCAAAGAAGCCGGTTTTTGGATATTTAGGAATGGCTTACGCGATGGTAGCAATTGGAATTGTAGGTTTTGTTGTTTGGGCTCACCACATGTACACAGTTGGTTTAGATACTGATACTAAAGCGTATTTCTTAGCAGCAACAATGATTATCGCTGTCCCAACAGGAATTAAAATATTTTCATGGATTGCTACAATGTGGGGAGGATCTATATCATTCAAAACCCCAATGGTTTGGGCTTTAGGATTTATATTTTTATTTACAGTTGGAGGAGTAACTGGTGTAGTTCTAGCAAACGCTGGAGTAGATACTGCATTGCATGATACTTATTATGTTGTAGCTCACTTCCACTATGTATTATCTTTGGGAGCTGTTTTTGCAATATTTGCAGGCTTCTATTATTGGTTTGGTAAAATGTCAGGGTATGAATATTCTGAGTGGATGGGACAACTTCATTTTTGGTTAACTTTCATAGGTGTAAATTTAGTTTTCTTTCCACAACATTTCTTAGGATTGGCTGGAATGCCGAGAAGATACGCTGATTATCCGGATGCATTTGCTGATTGGAATTATATCTCTTCAATCGGTTCATATATTTCTGTAGTTGGCTTAGTGGTATTTTTCGCTAATTTAATCTACGCTTTTGCAAAAAAGAAAAAAGCAGCACAAAACCCATGGGGAGAAGGGGCCACAACATTAGAGTGGACAGTTCCATCACCACCAAATTTTCATACTTTTGATGAATTACCAAAGTTTGAAGATTATGAAGGTACTGAAAAATCTAGTAGTTAGTAACGTCTTAAGATATAAAAATTAAAATGGCTACGACGTATTCTAAAGTAAAAAAATCATATTACGAACTAGGTATTATTACTGAATTATTAAAATTAATGAAACCAAGGGTAATGTCTCTTGTTATTTTCACTTGTGCAGTTGGTCTATTAACAGCTCCTACTTCAGTTTCATTTCAACAATCAGTTTTTGGAATATTAATTGTAGCCTTTGGCGCTGGTGCAGCAGGAGCACTTAACATGTGGTATGAAGCTGACTTAGATAAATTAATGTCTAGAACGTGCTTACGTCCAATTCCAAGAGGAAAGTTGAACAGAAACCAAGCATTATATTTTGGAACATCTCTGTCAATTGTTTCAGTTGTAAGCTTATACTTTGTTACAAATTCTTTATCAGCATTTCTATTATTGTTTACGATCTTATTTTACGTATTTGTTTATACAATCTGGTTAAAAAGAAAAACTCCACAAAATATTGTTATAGGTGGAGCATCAGGAGCTTTACCACCAGTAATTGGATGGGCAATAGCAACAAATTCTATTTCGTTGGAGTCGATTGCTTTTTTCTTAATAATTTTCTTTTGGACACCATCACACTTTTGGGCATTAAGCTTATACAAAGCTGATGATTATAAAAAAGCAGGTATTCCAATGCTTCCAGTAACTAATGGAATTCAGGATACTAAAAAGAATATCCTAATTTATTCTTTGTTAATGATACCTACAATTGTTTTCCCATATTACATTGGATTTGTCGGTGAAGTATTCTTAATACTTAGCTTACTACTTACATTTTATTATAATTTAATTTGCTACCAGCTTTACAACTATAAAGTTGGAAAATTTAATATAAAGAAAGCTAGACATATTTTCAGCTATTCAATTATTTACTTATTTTTAATATTTGTTTTTTTCTTAGTGGATAAAGTTTTATGATAGTCAAAGATCAGAAATTAAAAAAGAAAAATTTATGGACAGCAGTTGGTTTGGTTGCATTTATAGTTTTCTTATTCATTTTCACACTATTTAATATTGGAGTATTTGAAAGACCTCTATGATTAAAAAAAATACTTTAACTCCACTAATTCTTGCAGGAATTTTTGTCTTTATGTTGGGATTATCTTTTGCAGCTGTGCCTTTGTATGATTTATTTTGCAGAGTAACTGGCTTTGGTGGAACAACACAAATATCTAAAGAGGCTCCTAATATAGTTTTAGATAAAAAAATAAATGTAAGATTAGATACCAACGTTAACAGTGCTCTTGATTGGAATTTTGATGTTGATCAAAAAACAATGGATGTTCAGCCAGGCAAGGTATACAGAATTAAATTTGAAGTGGAAAACACGGGAGATGAAATTTCATCTGCTGTAGCTACATATAATGTTTCCCCATCATCATTTGGAGCATATTTTAATAAATTAGGCTGTTTTTGCTTTGAAAAACAAACTTTAGATCCAGGGGAAAAGGCAAGTTACACCCTGGTATTCTATTTAGATCCTGAATTAGTAAATGATCCAAAAACATCTAGAGTTGAAGATGTTACTATGTCATATACTTTTTTCTCATCTGAATATTATAAAAACGAAAAAAAAGAGAGTTAAAATAAATGTCTGCATCAGGTCAAAAACATGATTATCATTTAGTTGACCCTAGTCCTTGGCCTTTAGCCACATCTATAGCAACACTAGTTACAGCAGTTGGATCTGTTTATTATTTTCACAGTAAAGTTATGTGGGCAATGGTTTTAGGTTTTTTACTTATAATTTATTGTGCCTTTATGTGGTTTAGAGATGTTGTAATTGAAGCTGAACACAAAGGTCATCATACACCTGTTGTTCAAATTCATCACAGATATGGAATGACATTATTTATTGCTTCTGAGGTAATGTTTTTTGTTGCATGGTTTTGGGCATACTTTGATGCAAGTTTGTTTCCAAATGAATTCATGGGAAATGTATGGCCACCAAAAGATATTGAAACTTTTGATCCATGGGACATTCCACTTATAAATACTCTTGTCCTACTTTTATCTGGTACAACAGTAACTTGGGCACACCATTCTTTGTTAGAAGATGATAGAAAAGGATTTATAAATGGTCTAATCTGTACAGTAGTTTTAGGAGCATTCTTTACACTATTGCAAATATACGAATACCAACACGCCACATTTAGTTTTTCGGGTCATATTTATGGAGCTACATTCTATATGGCTACAGGCTTTCATGGTTTCCATGTTTTAATAGGAACTATTTTCTTAGCCGTGTGCTTATGGAGAGGTAAATTAGGACATTTTACTAAAGAACATCACTTTGGTTTCGAAGCCGCTGCTTGGTACTGGCACTTTGTTGACGTTGTCTGGTTGTTTTTATTTGCTGCTATTTATATCTGGGGAAGTTAATAGTTCTTGAAAAATAAGTTATCTTTTTCAATCTTTGTATACTTTTTTATTTTAGTTTTTTTGGCATTAGGTACTTGGCAAATTATAAGACTAAATTGGAAGCTTGATTTAATAAATTCAATTGACCAATCTTTAAAAAGTGATCCAGCGGAATTTAATGGAAGTAATCCAATTAACTTTAAAAAAATCAAATTTGAAGGAATACTAGATAATTCAAAAATAATTTATCTATATTCCTTAAATGAAAAAGGAGAGCCAGGATTTGATATCGTAAATCCAGTTAGTATTAACAATAAAAGCTATTTAATAAATCGAGGTTGGGTTCCAAGAGATCTTAAATCTAAAAAGTATATTTCAAATGAGAATAAATTTGAGGGAGTTTTAAAATTAAAAAGCAAATTTAATTATTTCAAGCCAGATAATGACATAAATAAGAATTACTGGTTCACTCTTAAAGATGAAGATTTATTGACCTATACAGGAAAAGAATTTTCTCCATTCATTATCAACAATATTAGCAAGCAAGAAGGAATTTATCCCCAGTCAAAACAAATAGGAGCCAATATTTCAAACAACCACTTAAAGTATGCTCTAACATGGTTTTCATTAGCTGTTTCCATTTTTTTAATATATTTATGTTTTAGAAAAAAAAATTAATGATGGAATATATAAGCACTAGAAATAATTCAGATCATTTTTCATTTAAAAACGTATTTCTGAAAGGCTTAGCTGATGATGGAGGCCTTTTTGTGCCAAAGTCAATCAAACCATTTAGTAAAGATGAACTAAACAAACTAACTAGCCTTAATTACAATGAATTAGCAGCCGAAATAATTTTCCCATTTATCGGTGATTTTATGACTAAGGAAGAGTTAATTTCTACAGTATCAAAATCTTACTCAAATTTTAGAGCAGAAGATGTTGTAAAAATCTCTGATTTAGGAAATTTAAAAGTCTTAGAACTCTATCATGGCCCAACTCTTGCTTTTAAAGATATTGCAATGCAATTGATAGGAAATTTTTATCAATATCATTTAGGAAATGAGCAAGAAAAAATTAATATTATTGTAGCAACTTCAGGAGATACAGGTGCAGCTGCTATTGATGCTTTAAAAGGCAAAAAGAATTTAAATGTTTTTGTATTACATCCAAATAACAGAATTTCACCAGTGCAAAGAAGACTGATGACAATCCATGAAGAAAAAAATGTATTCAACATTGCTATTGAGGGAAATTTTGATGACTGTCAAAACTTAGTTAAAGCAATGTTTAATGATGAAAAATTTTCTAGCTCAATAAATATGTCAGGTGTTAATTCGATTAATTGGGCAAGAATTGTTGCTCAAGCTGTTTATTATTTTTATGCCTATTTTAAAATAGGTAATGGACAGCCCTTGTCTTTTTCTGTTCCGACTGGAAATTTTGGAGATATTTATGCTGGTTATTTAGCAAAGAAACTTGGACTTCCAGTTGATAAACTTATTGTAGCTACTAACAAAAATGACATCCTTCATAGAGCAATTTCTGGTGGGGATTATTCTCAAAAGAAAGTTGAGGAAACAAATACTCCTAGCATGGATATTCAGATAGCAAGTAACTTTGAAAGACTTTTATATGATGTAAAAGACTGTAATTCAGATGCTACGAAAGATGTAATGAGTAGAATAAAAAACAATGCTTATCAAATTGATAGTAGTGATTTAGATAAAATAAAAAAAAGTTTTACATCTGAAATGTTAAATGAAAAAGAGACTATCCAAATGATAAAAGATACAAACAAAGAATATAAAGTTGTAGTTGATCCTCATACTGCAGTTGGAATTGGTGCTGCAAAAAAACTTGGGCTAGAACAAAATTGTGTTGTTTTATCTACAGCACACCCATGTAAGTTTCCAAAAGCAATAGAAGATGCAATCTCAAAAACTGAAGAATTACCAGATAGTCTTAAATATGTTTATGATAGAGAAGAAAAATTTGAAGTTATATCAAATGATATAAATAAAGTTAAAGATTATGTAATTAATTCCATATGAAATTAAAAATAAAAGATCAAATCCCTGATATAGAAATTTTCCATCTAATAAATGATGAACCACAAACTACCAAAATTAGAGATATTTTAGGAAATGGTAAAGTTATTTTATTTGGATTACCTGGTGCTTTTACCTCAACTTGTTCAAAACTCCATCTACCTGGATATGTAGGTAATGCAGATAAAATTAAATCAAAAGGAATAGATAATATATTTTGTTTATCTGTGAATGATCCATTTGTTATGAATGCCTGGGGAGAAGCGAATAATGCTGGAGGCAAAATTACAATGTTATCAGATCCTTATTTATTATTTACGAAAGCAATTGGCGCTGAAGTAGATAGAAATTCAAAAGGAATGGGTTTTCGTTCAAATCGTTATGCGATGGTTATTCAAAACTTAGAAGTAGTTAATATTCAAGTTGAGAAAGAGACTAAACAATGTGGTTTATCTTCAGCAGAGGGTGTTTTAGATTTATTATAATTAGTATGGCAGTTCTGTTGTCTGTCCCAATTTAACTTATAACAGAATATAACACTTTTTGAATAGGTACATACCAGGTTACATTGTTAAACTAACATTTTTTTGTGACGACTTTGTAATTGAGATTTTTTTCTGATATGTAATTCAAGTGAAATTACATTGGATTATTTTTGTAACTGGATGGATGTCATTCAGAGCAGTTGGGTCAGGTTTGTTTTTGTTTTGGATCTTTACTGAAAATGAGCGTTCGGCGCCATCTGAATGGATAGTTCCTTTTGTGGGCGACTTTTTTATTGGGATAACTGCTTTATTCTTAGTTTACCACATTATAAAAAAACCAAGCACTATACTATGGGGTCTTTTGCTGTCTTGGAATGTGATTGGTTTGTTAGATTTAATCCACGCAATAAATGTAAGTTTTGCTGCTCCTTATGGACCTATACCAGAAATAGGATTTAATGAATTGACAGTAAGATCTATTTTAATTTTAAATACTTTATTACAGATTTCTTGTATTTATCTATTGTTTCAAAAAGACATAAAAGAATATTTTAAAAAAAGTAAATTTTGAGTTTTGAAAGTATGGTACATAGTCAGTACATGGTAGGTACATAGTCTTTTAAAAAATAATTATTATTATTGATAGAGAAAAATAATAAATTATTTAAGGGGCGTTATGTTGCCGGGTGCACCTATATTGCGACAGAGGACCTTGCCAATGAATCGACTTCATTATTAAGTTTATCTGTTGAATGTGCCTTTACCCAGCTCCATTTAATCTCAAATGTATTTGAAAGATTATCTAATTCGGTCCAAAGTTCTTTATTCTTAACTTCTTTTTTGTTAGCTGTTTTCCAACCATTTTTTTTCCAATTATGTATCCATTCAGTTATCCCAGATTTTACATATTTAGAATCTGTAAATATTTGAACTTTTCTACCTTTTGGAATTTTTTTTAAAGCTTTAATGGGTGCAAGTAATTCCATTTGATTATTTGTTGTATCTTTTTTGCTTCCTTTAATTTGAGTTTTCTTTCCATTTTCAATAATAATTGCAGCCCAACCACCATTTCCCGGATTTCCAATGCATGAACCATCTGTGTAAATTTTAATCATCAAGAATAATCCTTAAATGAGCTCAGATTTCTATGAAAATTTAACTTATCCATATACTCCTTTGGATCTTTGATTTTAATGACAGCATTTTTAGGAGTATTTAAATAATCATAGGATCTAGTCAAAAGATATCTCAAAGCCGACCCTCTGCATAATGTATTTAAATTTCTTTTTTCAATTTCAGTTAATTTTCTAATAGATTGGTAGCCCTTTAATAAATTTGAGGATCTTTTTTTATCTAATACAAATTTTTTATTTTTCTTTTTAAAACATAAAGCGTTAATGCAGGTTGCTAATTCATAAGATAGAAAATCATTAGCTGAAAAATAAAAATCTATAAATCCATGAAATTTACCTTTATTGAAAAAAATATTATCAATAAAAAGATCGCTATGAATTATTCCATTTGGCATTTTTTTAGGCCATTTTTTTTTGAGATTTCTCAAATCATCTTTCATTAAATCTTTTAAGTTTTTTGACAATTTATTAATTTTATTGTCTATTTTATTTAGAATTGATCCCCATGAATTAATCGATAGAGAATTTTTTCTATATAATTTTAATTTTTTTGAAGCCTCATGAAGAAGTGCCGCATTTTTTCCAACTATAAAACAATCCTTATTATTTAGTTGTTCTTTATCTTTTCCTTCCAGGAAACTGACAATACAAGCTTTTTTATTTTTTAAGTTAAATAAATATTTATCCTTTTTATCTTTTATAGGAATTGGACATTTTACTTTTAATCTAGATAGACCAGACATAAGATTAACAAAAAATGGAAGATCTTTTTTCTGAACTCTTTTTTCGTAAATAGTTAAGATATATTTATTTTTCTTAGTTTTTAAAAGATAGTTTGTATTTTCAATACCTTTTTTTATACCTGAATAATTTATAATTTTCCCAATATTGTATTTTTTCTCGATATATTTTATCTGCTTATTATTAATTTTAGTATAAACAGCCATTAATTTAATTTTCCAGGAATTTTAAAAGTTATATTTTCTTTTACGATTTCAACTTCTTCTATGTTGACAGTAAATTGATCTTTTAACTCTGCAATAAACTTTTCAACAAGTATTTCTGGCGCTGAAGCACCTGATGAAATTCCAATTGTGTTACATTCTTTTATCTTATCTATAGGCACTGGGCTTTCTGAGTGTATTAGCTCAGCAGAATTACAACCAGAGTTTTTAGCAACTTCAACTAATCTTACAGAGTTAGATGAATTTCTACTTCCTATTACAAAAAACATATCACATTTATCCGCTATTACTTTAACTGCTGATTGTCTATTTGTTGTTGCATAACATATGTCGTCTTTTTTAGGCTCTTTAATATCTGGGAATTTAGACTTTAGAGCTGCAATTATATCTTTGGTATCGTCTACAGAGAGTGTTGTTTGAGTTATGAAAGATAGCTGTTTATTTGAGATGTTTTCGTACTTATTTGCATCCTCAATATTTTCTATTAAATCTATTGCACCTTCAGGCAATTGACCCATAGTTCCTATGACTTCTGGATGGTTTTTGTGTCCTATTAATAATATATGATGACCTTGTTTATTTAAGTTTTCTGCTTCTCTATGAACTTTAGATACTAGAGGACACGTTGCATCTACAAACATCATATTTAAATTAGAAGCTTCCTCTGGAACAGATTTTGGAACGCCATGTGCTGAGAATATAACTGGTCTTGATTTATCTTTAATCTCATCTAATTCTTCAACAAATATCGCTCCTATCTTTTTTAAACTTTCAACAACATGTTTGTTATGTACAATTTCGTGTCTCACATAAACTGGAGCACCAAATTTATCTATACTCTTTTTTACAATTTCAATTGCTCTATCAACTCCTGCACAAAATCCTCTTGGCGCAGCTAAATAAATTTTTAAATTTTTGTTACTCATTTTTTTCCACCATGAATTCAAGTAAAATATGAGGAAAGGTCAATGAAGCCAATCCAACAAATATTATTTTAATAATACTTTCATCTATACCAAATTTTTCTGAAATAAAATAAAAAACTATTAAATACATTATTGCTGTAATTACTGTAAGTGGAATAATTTTTCTTAAAAAAATAGGAAATCCTTTCATCAAATTTTTATTAATTTCACTAATTAAACTTAGTGAATGCCTTATAGAATGAAGAAAGCAAAAATAAATTGTAAAAGCTAATATCGGGTTAAAAAAATAGTTTAAAATAATTATTGAAAAACTATCTAAAAAAAGAATTGATCTTAAATCATTATTATTACCTCTATATATAAGAAAATTACTTAGCACTGATAATATAACTAAAGGAATTAAAAAATTATTAGCCATAATATTTTCGTCAATTGAAAAATTTAACAATTTAAAAATTTCGATTGTCTCAGCTTTATGAAACAGTAAGGGTGCTGAAATAACTAATGATCCTTTAATGAAATAAAAAATTTCTAAAAAATTAGCATTTTTTGTTTCGATAAAGTCACTATCCTCTTTGCCAAAGTGATATGCTGCAACTATTAAAAAAAGCGAAAGCAACAATATTGGACTTAAAATCCAAATTAAAACAACAAAAATAGCAATACCTATATAAGTTATATAGAACACTTCTGTATTTTTAATTTTATAAATTTTTAAAAGTTTCTTACCCTTTTCATGATCCAGCGCACCGTGAGAGATACCAATTGTAAGAATTAAAAAAAAACTAAAAAGTATAAACGAATTATTTCTCAATACCTCAAAGGCAGAAAAAAAAATACAGATATTAAAAAAAATAATAGAATGAAAAAAATTTATTTTGTTGATCATTATTTAAATACAGCTTTAATAAAAATCCATTTTGGCATCTTTAATATAATGGATAAGTCCTCGAAAATATTACTTTTATTGGAAAGGAAATTTATTACTGTTTTTGACTTGCTTTTAAACATTTTGAAGAAAATATTTGGCATGATCTCTGGCTTTTCAGCTAGGACTTTCAAAAAAACATTATCTAAAAACTTATACTTACTTTTTATATTGAAAGCTCTAGTTTGGGTTATTTTATCAATGTTTTGGGTAATATATTCTGCTTGTTCTTGAATATTTAGGAAAGTATAGCCAGTACTTAAACGCGTCATACCTCCAGCAGTTCCAATATTAATCGTATTTTTGTCGTTTTTAAATTTTGGATAAAATAATGGTATGGCCCCAACTTCTTTATAATTAATTTTATATTTTTTTAATTTTAAAGTGTTTTCGATATAATCAGTAATTTGTTTATCATAATCTTTTTCACTATCATCTTCCATTTTTGAAAGCCACGTAGTTTCGATTAAAGCTGATTTTTTTGAATAGGGTAGTGTATAGAAAAAATGAACACTTTTTTTTTGATCACAATCAAAGTCCATTAAATTCATTATTTGATCATCAAAAAAATCTTTCTCGGTTTCAATCTCAACGCCTTGAAAGTGTTGCCATAAATTAGAATCTTTATTCTCAAGATTTGGCAAACTGTTAAATAAAATTGCGTTTTCTGTATTTACTTCACTAATATCTTTAAAGAATTGAATATTTGGATTTTTATTGATTTTATTTAAAATTTTTTTGTAGAATAGTCCACTATCAATACTTTCGTAGGGAGTTTCTTTACAATCTTTATATTCAACATTTCCTTTAAAATTGATTGTATAATCTTTCCATCTTTTTTTTACACAGTCATCAAACTTGTGAGGTACAGTTTTCCAGTATGACCAAGTTTTATCTCTTTTATATTCATCTCTTTTTTCAATAATTGCTAAAGTCTTATTTTTAAGTTTATCGTGATACTCTAACTCGTAAGCTAATGTTAAGCCTGCACAGCCACCACCAATAATTATGTAATCAAAATCTTTCATTATACTCAATATCTTGCATTATTATCTCATGCTCTTTTATTGTAAGTTTTTTATCTTCTTTTACAAAATATAATTTAATTAAATCACCAATAGATAGCACTGTGTGTAAGACTTTTCCCAAATTGTTTACATAAATTTTTCCTGATTTATTATAATTTTCTAAGTTTCCTTTTTTTAAGATTTCATTTCCAATTTGTCTATATATTCGTCTTGCAACCAAAATCGAAAATCTTAAAAAGAATGGAATTTTTTTAATTGATGTAAAAGAATTATTATAAAATTTGTCAGCGATTTTTAGAATTCTTTTAATTTCATCAAAATTCTTTTTTATGTAAAACCTATTATTGCTTTCATCTTCAATAACATCTCTTGAAATATTAGTTAATTGCATTGCAATACCTAAGTCAATCGCTCCTAAAAGTGCTGATCTTTCTTTGACATTTAAAATTTTTGCCATCATTAATCCAACTGTTCCAGCCACTCTATATGAATAAACATAAAGATCTTTGTCAGTGTTGATTTCTACTTTTGATTTTATATCAGCCTCGACGCCATCGAATAAATCATCAATTATTTTTTGGGATATTCCAAATTTATTTATTAAAGCCCACATATTTTTAATTATTTGGTTATTTTCATTTTTTAATTTGAAATCTTCTTTGAAAGTATTGAAATTTTTCAATTTCGTATCAAGATCACCTTTTTCATCTGCTAAATTGTCTAAGTATCTACAAAAATCGTACAAATTAGAGCAATCAGAGTAGACTTGTTTTGGTAAAAAGAAACCTGCCCAATTAAAAGATTTAGCATATATCGATAAATAATTTTGTTCATTCATTACAAAATTTTATCTAAGACCTTTGCGGATGATAGGACTCCTGGAACACCAGCTCCAGGATGAGTGCCCGCTCCAACAAAATATAAACCGTCATAAACCTCAGATTTATTATGAAATCTAAAGTATGCTGATTGAGAAAATTTTGGCTGAATTGAAAAACCAGAGCCATATTTTGTGTTTAATTCATTCTCAAAATAATCAGGAGTTAAATAAAAATCATCTACAATATTTTCTCTTAAGTTAGGTAATAAACTTTTTTCCATTTTATCTATCACAAGTTTTTTTAGTTTCTCTCCTTCGATTGACCAGTTTATTCCTGATTTATTATTAGGCACAGGTACTAATACATAAAAGCAATCATGGTCTTTTGGTGCCATACTTAAATCTGTTGCGGTAGGTCTATGTAGGTAATAGCTTATATCGTTATTTAATTTTTTGTTTACAAATATATCATCCAAGTGTTCTTTGTACTTATCGCCAAACTTTATAGTATGATGTTCAATATTTTCGTATTTTTTTTTCGTTCCAAAATAATAAACAAACAAACCCATTGAATATTCCATTCTATTTATCTTCCAATTAAATAAGGTGTTATATTTTTGATTATTTAGCATTTTTGAATAAACACCTGGAGGATCTGCATTACAAACTACGTTATCTGCTTTAATTTCCTCATCTTCACTTGTCACAACACCGACAACTTTTTTATTTTTTGTAAGCAAGTTTTTAACTTCTTTACCTTTAATAATTGTAACATCTTCTTCTAACATTAATTTCTCAAAACCTTTTATGATTTGTCCTGTTCCACCCATAGAATAATGAATTCCCCATTTTTTTTCTAAATACAAAATTAATCCATATATAGAGGTTGTAGTAAAAGGGTTTCCACCCACCAATAATGGGTGCATACTAAATAGCCTTCTCAGTTTTTCATTTTCAATAAAACCGCTAACCAAAGAATAAACAGATTTATAACTTTTTAAACTTAGCAATGCAGGAATTTGCTTAAACATAAATGAAGGTTTATCAAATGGAACATCTGATAGTTCTGAATAACCTTTATCAAATATTTTTTTTGTAAATTTAAGTAAATTTCTGTAACCCACAACATCTTTATGATTAATTGTTGAAATCTGTTCTTCCATTTTCTTTTCATCTGCTGAATAATCAAAATGGCTTCCATCTTCAAAAACAAATCTGTACCAAGTATCCAAATCTTTTATTTTTATGTAATCATCTGGATTTTTATTAAAAAGTTTAAAAATTTCATAAATTAAATAAGGAGCAGTTATTACAGTTGGTCCACCATCATAAGTGAACCCATTACTTTTAAATACTCTCGCTCTTCCACCTAAATCTTTTTGTTTTTCAATTAAAGTAACTTTATGACCTTTTGCCCTAAGTCTAAGAGCTGCCGCTATACCACCAAAACCTGATCCAATTACAATTGAATTCATATTCCTTAATTTACATTATTTTTATAAAATTTGATAAACTATCTTAGTTTAAGAACTGATTTTCTTTAATTCTGTCTTTGTTTCTTCAAGATTTTTATTAAACAAGTTGTCAAGTTTAGACTTATCAACAGATGTAGTAATAATTTTTTTTACAGATTCTACAGCAATATTAATTGATGTATCTTTAATTTCTTTAATGGCATTATCTTTCATTTGAAAGATTTTAGTTTCTGCTAGACTTTTCTTGAGTTCAGCTGATTTATGAAATTTATCATTCATTTCAATTACAAATCTTTCAGTTTCATCTTTTGACTGCTGCATAATCTTTTCACTCTCAATTTTTGCAGTATCTAGCTTCTTTTGCGCCTCATCCAATAGTCTTTTAGATTCAGCTCGTAGTTTTTCACTTTCGTCAATTTCGTTTTTGATATCAGTAATCATTTTGCTCAATAAATTATTAATATTTTGTGGAACTTTTAAATAAATTAGCACCCCAAAAAATATTACAAAAGATACTGCTACCCAAAATGTTGCATCAAATACCATTATGTTTTTCCATTTCTTTTTTAGAAAGATCTTCAACTATGGCTGAAAGACTACTTTTATTTATATCTTCACCAATCAATTGTTTAACTAGATCGGAGGATGTCTCAATTGCAATTTTAGTAACTTTCTCTTGAGAAGTTTTTTTTAATTGGTCTATTTCTTCTTCAGCTTTTATTATTTCTTTTTCGATATCCTTTTCTAAAGATAATCTTTTATTGTTTATATCGTCCAAAACTTTTTGTCTTTCACTATTAAAGAAGTTTTTTGCTTCGACTTTTGTATCATTGATAATTTTATCAAATTCTTTAACTTTTTTTTCAGTTTCTTCCCGTTGCTTGTCTGCAGTTTCGATATTCTCTAAGATTTGTGATTTTCTGGTTTCAAGATTGTTACTAATCTTTGGTAGTATGAACTTAGATAAAATTATAAACAATAATCCAAAGGTAAGTACTAACCAAAAAATTTGAGATATCCAAAACTCGGGATTAAGCTGGGGCATACCTCCACTCTCAGCGCTTTGAGCGCTATAAGTAAAGATAAGACTTAAAGCTAGAAATTGAAAAATTATCTTTTTCAACATTAATTAAAACGCGAAAAGAATAATTAATGCAACAACTAATCCAAATAAACCAGTCGCTTCCGCTAATGCAAAGCCTAATAGCAAGTTTGGAAACTGCTTTTGAGCTGCAGATGGATTTCTCATTGCACCTGAAAGATAATTTCCAAAAATTATCCCAATTCCAACTCCTGCACCTGCAAGTGCAATTGCTGCTAGTCCTGCTCCTATCATTTTTGCTGCTTCTAATTCCATTATATCCTCCTTATGTTAATTAATGGTGTAAATTTAATGCATCATTCAAATAGATACATGTTAAAATTGCAAATACATATGCTTGAAGAAAAGCAACTAATATCTCCAAACCTGTTAATGCAACTGAAAAACCTAGTGGTAGCCAGCCCCCAACAATTCCTAAGCTAACTACGAAACCTCCAAAAACTTTCATCATCGTATGGCCTGCCATCATATTTGCAAACAATCTAACTGATAAACTAATTGGTCTACTTAAGTATGAAATTATTTCTATAACAACTATTAATGGCAATAAAACCATTGGAACTCCACTTGGCACAAAAAGCTTTAAGTATCCAAGTCCATGTTTAATAAATCCAATTATTGTTACTCCTATAAATATAAATGCTGCTAATACAAAAGTTACAATGATGTGGCTAGTGACAGTAAAAGAGTATGGTATCATCCCAAACATGTTACAAAATAAAACAAACATGAATAAAGAAAATATGAAAGAAAAGTAAGGCTTAGCTTTCGATCCAGCTGTATCACTTATCATTTTTGAAATAAAAGAGTAACTGAGTTCCGCAAGTAATTGAATTTTATTTGGTATGATAGATCTCTTAGTGCCTAAATTAAAAATAATTAATATTGCTAGTGAACTTATGACCATAAACAAACTCGCGTTTGTGAATGAAATATCTATGTTATTTATTTTAATTTCTGGACCAATTCGGTACACGTTAAATTGGTACATTGGATTTGCTGCCATTTGCCTACTATTTTTGCATTTTTTTTGCTGATCTAATAACGTTCATAATTCCAGCTATTACACCAATAAAAAAAAATATTAAAATTAACCAGGGTTTAGTACCAAACCAATTGTCTAAAATAAACCCAATAATTGTCCCAACAGCTACTGCAGATACCAATTCCGTGCTCATTTTGAAGGCTGATCCCATACTTGAGCCTTTATTTCCCTCTTCAGATTTTTTGTCTTTGTCAGTTTTATTTTTTGCAATTTTTAGGCGAGTTTTAAACTGGTCTTCATCCATTATTAAGCAACCATACTCTCTGCTTTTTGAAGATCTACAGCAACTAGTTGGCTAATTCCTTTTTCTGGCATTGTTACGCCGTATAGTCTGTCCATTTTAGACATGGTTAGAGCGTGGTGAGTTACAATAATAAATCTTGTAGATGTAATTTTAGTTAGTTCCGTCAAAAGATTGCAAAATCTTGTTACATTCGCATCATCTAGAGGTGCATCTACTTCATCAAGAACGCATATTGGAGCTGGATTAGTAAGAAACACTGCAAAGATTAAAGATAAAGCAGTCAGGGCTTGTTCACCTCCAGATAATAAAGTTATTGATTGTAATCTTTTTCCTGGTGGACTTACCAACATTTCTAATCCTGCATCTAAAGGATCATCAGAGTCTACTAGCTCTAGTTTTGCACTACCTCCATTAAATAGTTTGGTATAAACTTCATTGAACTTTCTATTCACTTTTTCAAAAGCATCTAGAAGTCTTTCCCTACCTTTCTGATTGAGTTCAGTAATACTTTCTTTTAACTTTATAATTGCAGTTACTAAATCTTGTCTATCTTTTTCCATTTTCTTGATTTCATCCTCATATTTTGAAGTCTCTTCGTCTGCTCTTAAGTTAACCGAGCCTAATTTTTCTCTTTCCCTTTTTCTTTCATCAAGCAATTCCTCTTGTGTTACTGTATCTGGATATTCAGATACATCTTTTAAGTTTGAAAAATTCAGTATCTCTTCTTCTTTTAAATTAAGTTCTGTTGATACTCTTTCTAACAAATCATTTCTTCTTTTATTCAAACCATCGATTGTTGCTCCAGAGCTTGCCTTTCGTTCTCTTATTTCAATAGACTCTTCTTTTGTTGTATTTAGATTACTTCTTAATTCGTTAATCTCTTTATCTAGCTCATCTATTAATATTTCATTATCATTTTTTTCTTTTTCAGAAATTCTTAAACTTTCTGATATTTGTCCTTTTCTTTCAGCTTGTGTTTGAGGTTGTTTTTCAAGGCTATCTAATTTTTTTTGTTGAGTATCTTTTCTACTATTTAATTCATTAATCATTTTTTCAGAATTTACCAATAAGTTTTTCCAACTTTCTATTTCTTGGTCAATTATTTTAATTCTTTCACTTCTTTTTATTGACTCTTTTTTAATATTTTGATTTGTACTAAATGCTTCAGCATATTCTTCTTGTAGACTTTTGATTTCTTCGTTTTTCTTAGTTACTGTTATCGCTAAATCGTTGTCATGCATTTCATTAATTTTCATTTTTAAAAATGAAAGATTTATTTTGCATTCATCTATTAAATTAGTTGCACCATTGATATTGTTCTCTGAGAGCATTTCTTTTGCTTTATCTAACTGCTCACTTGCTAAATCAATAGTTTCTGAGTTCTTTTTTAGAGTATCAAGGTTTAGATTTTCTAGTATTCTCTCTAATTTATCTTGCTCATCTTTTAATTTTCCTTTTGCATTTACAAGATCTAAACCTGACAATTTTTCAGTTTCATAATATTTTGAATCGACTGTAATTAAATTTTCTTTTTCTTCTCTAAGTCTTTTTTCATTAGAGTTTGCATCAATGATTATGCTTTTTTCTCTAACAATATCGTCATCAATTACACCTAAAGCCTTTCTAATTGATTGTATTTCATCATTAACCCTGTCTTTTTCCTCATCCAAACTTTTTAACTCTAGATTTAATCTTTGAATTTTTGACAAGTTTTCTTGATTTTTTTCTCTTATAGGATTTACATTTTTATTCTTTTCAATAATTTTCATGCTTAAATCCTCTAATTTATCATTGAAGGACTTAACTTGATCATCAGCCTCATTGTTGATCTCATTCTCTACTTTAATTTCATTATCAATTTCTAAAAGACGTAAATAATATAAACCTGCCTCAACTTTTTTTATTTCTTCTGAAATGGATTTGTATTTTGCAGCCTCTTCAGCTTGCTTTTGCAAATTTGCTAATTGTCTTTCCTGTTGTCTTCTTAATTCATCTGCCCTTTTTAAATTATTTTCAGCCGCGCCCAATCTTAATTCTGCTTCGTGTCTTCTAACATGTAAACCTGCTATACCAGCTGCTTCTTCTAAAATAGCTCTTCGATCTGAAGGTTTTGCCGTAACCAATGCTCCAATTCTACCTTGACTAATAATCGAAGGTGAATGAGCACCTGTTGACAAATCTGCAAAAAACATTTGAGCATCTTTAGCTCTAACTTCTTTCCCATTTATATAAAATTTTGAGCCTTTGTCTTTTTCTATTTTTCTTCTTATTTCAATTTCATCGAGCTCATTATATTGTAGAGGACCATCCTTGCTGTCATTTGATAAGCTCACTAAAACTTCTGCAATATTTTTTGATGGTTTGTTTGAAGTTCCAGAAAATATAACGTCTTCCATTCCTGAACCTCTCATACTTTTTGCCGATGTCTCACCCATACACCATCGCAACGACTCCACTATATTTGATTTCCCACAACCGTTTGGGCCAACTATCCCAGTTAAACCTTCTTCAATCAGGAAATTTGTTTTTTCAGCAAAAGACTTAAATCCATTTAGTTGGATTTTTTTAAATTCCATTCACTGACTTATATCAGTTTTTCAATGTATTTTTTTAATTTTTTGTAGTTTGAGTGATTTTCAAACTTTTTTCCGTTAATTATGACTGTAGGAGTAGCATTCACTTTATACTTTTTAACACCTTCGATTCGGTCTTCTAAAATGTGATCCTCTATCTTTTTATCAGCCAAGCACTTATCAAAATCAAGATTATATTCAGTATTATCAATAAATTTTTTCATTGCTTGATTTGCTTCTAATTCATTTTTTCCCTTGATCCACTTATCTTGATTTAAATAAAGATGATGCAAAATTTCATGCTCACCATCATT
>CACDQQ010000010.1 GCA_902555065.1 uncultured Pelagibacteraceae bacterium | reverse complement strand
AAAATATATAACCCTGATGCAACAATAATGAAAAGTCCAATAAAAGTATATTTATCAGGAAAATCCGAAAACACGTAATACCCTAAAATAAGGTTGGTAATTATCTCGAAATAACCAAATGGTGCTAACTTTGAAGCATCAGAGTAACGAAGGGACAAAATGATAAATATATGACCTAAACAGGCAAATATACCCATTAGAGCCATCCAAGACCATTGAATTACAGTAGGATTAATCCAAACAACAGGAACAAAAAAAGATGCGATAATGGCCCCTACTACGCCCGTAATCAGCAATGTAAGCAAAGGACTATCTGTTGAATGTAATTTTCGAGTTATTATTAGATAAAAACCGTAAAAACACCCTGTTCCAACAGCTGCTATACTAGCAAGATTAATCTCTATTATTCCAGGTCTTATGACAACTAAAATACCGAAAAAACCGACTAATACAGCGGTCCAACGTCTATATCCGACTTTTTCGTTAAGTAAAAATGGAGAAAGAGCAGTTGTGACCAATGGAGCAACGAACGCCAATGTTAAAGCTTTTGCCATTGAGATTATAGAAATGGAGTAAAAAAAACATATATTTGCAAAAAATAAAAACAAACCTCTAATTATTTGTAATTTGATATTTTGAGAAAACTTCAATTGTTCCCTAAAAAATAAAAACATAAAAAAAGTTGTGAATACAACTGTAAAAAAATATCTAGCCCACGTTATTTGAAAAAAAGATAAATCCGAAGATAAGAATTTTGCAATAGCATCCATAAATGGCAAAATCATCCATGCGGATAAATTTAAAAATATTGCTTTCATTTAAGCAAAATATTTAAGAGCGATAAACACTGTAATTGGCACTGTAACCAGTGACATTAAAGTAGAAACAACAATTGTACTGGAAATATTATCTACATTTTTTTTTGGTGAATACATTGAAGCAACCAAATAACATAATATTGCACTAGGCATAGAGGATTGAATTAGTAAAACTCCAGCTGCGAAACCAGATAAATTAAAAAATTTTATAATAAAAAAACCTACAATTGGACCAAGGATTACTCTACCAATTGATGTTATAATTGAGTCTTTCAAAGAAAATACTTTTAATTGGGTTAAAGCAATACCTAAAGACATTAAAATCATTACAATCATTGCATAAGATAAAAGCATTGTTGTATTAATCACAAAAACTGGCATTTCTTTTCCGTAATATAAAAAGATAACTGTCAAAATAATTGTATAGAAGGAAGGACTTTTTGCGATTATTGAAAAATCAAATTTTCGTTTTGCAAGAAATATATTAGCAGTAAAATGTAAAAGTATTACCAAAGATGATATAGCTGCAGCTACACCCATTCCTAATTTACCATAAGCAAAAAGACATATTGGTATACCCATATTACCTGTATTAGGTAAAAAAAAAGTAGGCAATTCTCTAATGTAATCTTTTTTCATAAGAATTAAAAAAACAACACCAATAAAAGCAAAAGATGAAAGTAATATTAACGCGTAAATAAAATATTCTGCAAATATGTCAAAACTAACACCTGTGGATGTTAGAGAGAAGATTACTAAAGCTGGAGTTCCAAAATTTCCAGCATAGGATGTTATAAAAGAAGTATCGAAATTTGGATTTTTTTTTCCTAATAAAAAACCGATTCCAACAATAAAAAATACAGGAAATAGAACTTCAAAGAGCTTTAAATAAAGTTCCATTAAAAAAGTCTTAATAATATAGGGTTTCTAATGATATTTTTATTTGATTTAAAAGATTTAATACATTTCTGATAATCCTTTTCTAAGGATTTGTGAGTTATAATCACAATAGAAGCAGTTTTATTTTTATTATTTGGTATTTGTATTAATCTTTGAACAGAAATTTTGTGTTTAGCAAATTTTTTTGTGATTTCAGAGAGGACTCCCGGTTTATCTTTAACTTCAAGCCTAATATATAAAGCATTGGAATAATTATCTGTATTATATATTGAAGGAGATTTTCTTTTATTATCAGAAATCCCAAAAGGGTATTTGATATTTCCACGTAAAATTGACAAAAGATCTGACATTAAAGCAGATGATGTTGGACCAGGCCCAGCACCTTCTCCTTGCAAAACACTCTCCCCTACTGGATTGCCTTCAATTATAACAGCATTCATAACACCATTTACATTTGCGATGTAAGTATTTTTTTTAATTAAACACGGATGAACTCTTTCAAATAACTTATTATTAACAATTTCTGTTATTCCCAATAATTTAATTTTATAATTTAATTGATTTGCAATTTCTAAATCCTTATATTCTATATTTTCAATGCCCTCCATTAAACAGTTTGAATTTGAAACTTTATTATTAAATGCTAAAGCAGAAAGAATTTTAACTTTAGCTAAAGCATCGTAACCATTTAAATCTAATTTTGGATTACCTGGTTCAGCATAACCTAATAGTTGAGCTTTTTTTAATACAGTTGAAAAGCCAGACTTAGTTTCCTCCATTTCAGATAATATATAATTACAAGTGCCATTTAATATTCCATATACTTTACTTATCTTATTAGTTGCTAGTCCTTCTTTAATAGTTCTTAATATAGGGATTCCACCACCTACTGACGCTTCAAATTCTAAATTAACTTTATTTTTTTCGGCAAGTTTAGAAAGATTATTACCGTGTTTAGAAATTAATGCCTTATTAGGAGTTACAACATGAATTTTATTCTTAAGTGCAAATTCTACAATTTTTTTTGATATACCATCAGATTGACCAATAGCCTCAATTAAAATATCAATTTTATTATTTTTAAAAATTTTAAAGGGATCTTTATAAAATATTTTCTTATTAATTTTAAATTTTCTTTTTTTATTAATATTTTTAGCTGAAATTGCAGAAACAGAGATAATTTTTCCAGTTTTTTTTAAAATATCTTTTTTTTTTGTATTTAATTCATTATAGAGATAATTACCAATCTGCCCTAATCCAACAATTGCTATATTAAGCTTTTTGGTCATATCAATCATCTAAACTTGGAAAACTATTATTTTTTCCATAATTAATAATTTTATTTTTAAAATCCTCGAAAGAAATATTTTTATCAATATCTAAATTTGGATTTTCAACCATATCGTCATTTTTTTTCTTTAAAAAAGAACCAAAGTTTTGGTTAGAACAATTATTTACAAATAAAAAAATTAATAAAATTACCAATATTCTCATCTATTTAACCCTTCGTCAGACTTATATCCAAATAAAATATTCATATTTTGAACAGCTTGTCCACTACCACCCTTAATCAAATTATCTATTGCTGACAATATAATAATTTTATTCTTATATTTACTCTCACATACAGAAATATGACAGTTATTTGTGTTTATTACTTCGTTAGTTCCTAAAAAAGTATTTGGTTTCAAAACTTTAATAAATTTATTATTTTTATAATATTTTTTTAAAAATGAATAAATTTTTTCAAGAGAATCATTCCTTTTTAGATCTAAATACATAGTAGTTAATATTCCTCTAAACATTGGTGAAAGATGAGGTGTAAATTGAAATTTTACCTTTTTGCCAGTTTTTATTTTTAATTCCTGATCAATTTCTGAATTGTGTCTGTGAAAGGCTAAACCATAAGCACTCAATGTCTCATTTAAAAATTTGTTGTTATATTTTTTATGAATATTTCTGCCTGCACCAGAATAACCAGATTTAGAATCAATTATGATATTGTTTGATTTAACAACATTTTTATTAATTAACGGTACCAGGGGTAATAAAATTGATGTTGGATAACAGCCTGGACAAGAAATTATCTGATATTTTTTAATATTTTTGTTATTTAACTCAGGTAAAGAATAAATACTTTTTTTTATTAATTTAGGAGCATTGTGTTTGATTTTATACCATTTCAAATAATCACTGGCTGATTTAAGTCTAAAATCTGCCGCTAAATCAATTAAAATATTTTTATTTTGTAAATTTTTTGAAATTTTTTGAGCTTCTCCATTAGGTAATGCAGTAAATATAACATCAACACTTTTTAACAGCTCTTTATTAAATTTAACAATATTTGGAAGTTTATATTTATTAAAGTATTTATCATAAGAGCTAATTTTCTTACCTACAGAAGTATCACCACAAAGATATTTAATTTTAACTCTTTTATGTTTAGTTAATAATTTGACCAATTGAATACCTATGTATCCGGTAGCTCCAGCAACTAATGCATTAATCTTAGACATATTTTAATATAACAGTTGTTTAATAAAATGATATTATCTTTTAGAGAATTGATAACTTCTTCTAGCTTTTGCACGACCAGGTTTTTTTCTCTCAACTGATCTAGAATCTCTCGTGGTAAGTTTTTCTTTTCTAAGTGTTGGTTTTAGATTTTCATCAAATTGTAATAGTGCTCTTGATATACCATGTACTAATGCTCCTGCTTGACCTGTGTGTCCACCACCAACAACTTGAGATCTAACATCGTATTCTGTAGATTGATTGATAATTTCAAAAGGTCTTAATATTTGCATTTTATGATTAGCTCTTGTGAAATAATCATCTAAATTTTTACCATTAACGTAGATTTTACCAGTCCCCTTTTTTAACCAAACTTTTGCAATTGAAGTCTTTCTTCTACCTGTTGCATATTTTGCATCTTTAAAATCTAATTTTAGTTTTGAAGATGTAGATTGATTTGTTTCCATTTTAATTTCTTACAATATTTTTTGTATTAAGTTTTCCAATTTCTATTACTTCAGGGTTTTGTGCTGAATGAGGATGATCCGATCCTGAATAAACCTTAAGTTTAGTTAGTTGTTTTTTAGCTAAAGGACCGCCAGGTAACATTCTTTTGACTGCCATTTTTAAAACTTCACCTGGTTTTGAAGATTGTAATATTTCAGGTGTTGTTTCTTTAATTCCACCAGGATGCCCAGTATGTCTATAATATTTTTTGTTTGAAAACTTATTCCCTGTAAATTTTAATTGATCTACATTTTTAACAACAACAAAATCTCCACTATCCATATGAGGAGTAAATGTTGCTTTGTTTTTTCCTCTAAGAATTTTTGATACAACAGTTGCTAGTCTTCCAACTACAGCTCCAGTTGCGTCAATTTCAAACCATTTACTATTGAGGTCATCTTTTTTAAGAAATTTAGTCATAATTGCGGGATTAATACTTATAAATCGATATATTGTCAAACGATATACAGTTAGAACTTAAGTCATTTTTGATAGTTTTAACTAATAAATAGGCTATAAATAAGCGATAATATTTGTTTATAATAAACCTTAAAATTTAAACAGGAGCAACTAAATGTCAGACAAAAAAGGAATGGATCCCAAAACATATAAATTTGATACCCTTAGTTTACACGCAGGTTATCAACCTCATAAAAATGCTGGTTCGAGACAAGTACCAATATACCAAACAACTTCATATCTTTTTGATGATGTAGATCACGCGGCAGCATTATTTAATTTAGAAAGGGGTGGACATATTTATAGTAGGATATCAAATCCGACGGTTGCCGTTTTAGAAGAGAGAGTTGCTTCATTAGAAGGTGGAACAGCTGCACTTGCTACATCGTCTGGTATGAGTGCAATATTTCTTGCAGTTATGACTCTTTGTGAAGCAGGTGACCATTTAGTTGTATCATCCCAGCTTTATGGAGGAACTGTAAATTTATTTAGATTAACACTTCCAAAATTTGGAATTAAAACAACTTTTGTAAAACCAAGAGACACAGAAGGATTTAAAAAAGCAATTCAAAAAAATACAAAAGGTATTTTTGGAGAACTTGTAGGTAATCCAGGAAATGAAATAATGAATATGCCTGAGATTGCTAAAATAGCTCATGATGCAGGTATTCCTTTAATGGTAGATGCAACTTATCAAACACCTTATTTATGTAAACCCATAGAACACGGTGCTGATATTGTAGTTCATTCACTTACTAAATGGATGGCAGGACATGGATCTTCAATGGCTGGTATAATTGTTGAAGGTGGTAAGTTTGACTGGATGCAAAATGATAAATTTCCAACAATGACTCAACCTTATGAAGGTTATCATGGATTATCTTTTGCTGAAGAATTTGGACCAACAGCATTTACGATGAAAGCAAGAGCAGAAGGTATGAGAGATTTTGGTCCTTGTCTAAGCCCTCAAAACGCATGGAATGTGTTGCAAGGTATAGAGACACTTTCTGTCAGAATGAAAAAACATTGTGAGAATGCTGAAAAAATGGTCGAGTATTTATTAGGTCATGAAAGTGTTGCTTGGGTTTCACACCCTAGTGTACCAGATCATCCTGATCATGATTTAGCAAGCAAATTATTACCAAATGGTAAAGGATCAATGATAGCATTTGGAATTAAGGGTGGAAAAGCTGCAGGTGAAGCATTTATTAATAATGTTAAACTTGCCTCTCATTTAGCAAATGTTGGGGATACACGAACATTGGTAATTCATCCAGCATCAGCTACACATTCTCAAATGGACGAAGCTACATTAAAATTCGCGGGTTTATCACATGATATGATCAGATTATCAGTTGGTATTGAAGATATAGATGATATTAAAAACGACTTTGAAAATGGATTTAGAGCTGCTAGGAAACCTAGACTCGTATCCAATCAATGAAGTTTCAAGTAAATAATAAAGAGGTCTATGCTTCTACAGGAGGCAGACCTTTCGACAAAGATAAGCCATTAATAATATTTGTCCATGGTAGTGGACTAACTCATATGACGTGGGTTTTGCAAACAAGATATTTTGCATTCCATGGATATAGTGTTTTAGCTTTAGATATGCCAGGTCATGGATTATCAGGCGGCGAAAGTTTAAAATCAATTGAGGATATGGCTGATTGGGTCAGTGATGTTATTGATGCAGTTGGATATAAAGAAGCATCGTTAGTTGGTCACTCTCAAGGATGTTTAGTTACTGTTGAATGTACAGCAAGGAATCCTGATAAAATTAAAACATTAAGTTTAATGGGTGGCGCTGGTGCAATACCAATGAACCCTGAATTGTTATCTTTAGCAGAAAATAACGATCCTAAAGCTGTTGAATTAATGATGGACTGGGCCCATGGGCCAGCTGGTCATTTTGGTGGTCACCCTGTACCAGGTTTATATCATATTAATACTGGTTCAATGTTAGCTAAAACTAGAACAATAAAAAATACCCTCGGTGTAGATTTTAGAGCATGTGATAATTACAAAAATGGTTTTGAAGCCGCTAAACAAATTAAAATACCTACCCTGTCTATACTTGCTACTGACGATAAAATGTGTCCAGTTAAAGAAGGGAAAAAACTAGCTAATTTAATTGAAGGAAGTCAAATAGATATAATTGATAATTGTGGACATATGATGCTATTAGAGGAAGCAGATCGAGTATTAAATGTTTTGAAAAAATTCATAACATCAAATTATCCAGCAAATAAATAATAATATATCAGCACTTATGAAAAAAAATTTTAGATTTTTCGATAATAGGCAAAAATATTTGCTTTTTGTTACAACGACTAATGAAAAAAATAAGATTGCTGATGCATTAAAACCTATTGTACAAAAATTAAAACCAAAATTTCCAGCATTAAAAATATTTGATGCAGGTATGGGTGATGGATCTCTATTAATGAGTGTAATGAGACAATGTCATCAGAAAATGCCTCATATTCCTCTATTGGTAAGTACAAAAGAGATAAGTATGGAAGATGTTAGATTAGGACTTGAGAAACTTCCAGATCGGTTTGTCGAACATAAAAATACAGTATTTGTTATTTCAAATTTGAATTATGTAGAATCAACAGCACTTAAATCTAATGACAAGAATAAACAAAAAAAAATGAATTGGAAAATAGTTAAACTTAAAGGAAATTCTTCACTCGATTTTTCAAATCAATTAAGGAAGTTAAATCAAGAATTTTTAAATAAAAAATGGCAAATTGAAAGAAATCCTAGAAATGGAAATCCTACATATAAAGAACCATCTGTAATTATAATTTATAGAAAAGATCAAGAATTTTCTTTAAAAAATGTTATTCCCAAAAAAAACAATGGAAAGAATAGTTATGACTTAATCATTGCTTCACAACCATATAGATCAAGAATATCTGCAGAGAAAAAAGTTAAATATGTTATAGATCCAATGATAAAATCATTAGATAAGAAAGGTAAACTAGTAGTAGTTCATGCATGTGGAAATGATCCTGGAAACAAAATAATAAAGAAAATCTGGCCAAAAGAAAAACCATTTCCTTCATTATACGGATCAATAATTAAATATATAAAAAGACATACTGAAAAAGAAATTTTAAAAAAATTGAAATTTAATAAAAAACAAACTATTAAATATGTTTTGAGAGCATTACCAAATGAAATTAGTGGGGGTATAGCTACATCATTAATATTTTCAGCATGGAATGCCGCTGTATACGTTAATCAAATTTCAGATGAACAAATAATGAATGCTGAAAGAAAAAAATATTACCAAAAAGTTGTTAAACATATTGTTAATAAGAATAAAGGATTATATTTTAATAATGAACTTTTTGTAATTGAACGTAGATAATCAACTAAATTTATTTTTATATAAAAAAAATAGAGCTGCTGTTATTAATAATATAGAGCTAAACTGGTGTAATGATGCAATTATTAAACTTGCGCCCGTCAATATTGTATAAATTCCCAATACAATTTGCAAAAAAATAATTAAACCTAAAACAGTTATGGATTTATATAAATATGAAAATTTATTTTTTAAACAAATATAACATATAGCCATATAAAGGATGAATATTAAATAAGCTAAATTTCTGTGCATATATTGAACTAATGATGGGTCACTAAAAGCGGATAATTTGAACAAACTTAAAATTATATTATCATCTGGAAAATAAGAACTTCCCATCAAAGGCCATGTATTGTAAATTTTTCCAGCGTCCAAACCAGACACAAAAGCACCAATTATGATTTGTAAGAAAATTAATGATACAAAAATTTCAGGAATTAAATTTCTTATTTTTTTATTCTCAGTTACTAAATTTACTAAACTTAAATAATTCCAAAAAATTAAGGACAAGATTATAAATGCAAATAATAAATGTATAGATAATCTAAAATGACTTACATCGACATTATTAACGAGACCACTTTGGACCATATACCATCCTAAAAATCCTTGAAAACATATAAGAATAAAGATTAAATAAAAATTATAAAGTCTTTTAAAACCAACTTTAAAAGTAAAAAATACTAAAGGAATTAAAAATGCTAAACCAATAATACGGCCAAAGAATCTATGTACCCACTCCCACCAAAAGATTATTTTAAATTCACTCAAGGTCATTGAGAAATTTTGTAACTTAAATTCAGGTATAAGTTTATATGACTCAAAATAATCTATCCATGATTGATTGCTAAGTGGAGGAAAAAAACCTTTGAAAAATTCCCATTTAGTAATTGACAATCCAGAATCTGTGAGTCGAGTTAATCCTCCAACAACTATCATTGCTGCAACTAAAATGAACATAAATAATAACCAATTAGATATGTATAATCTATATTTTGTATTAATTTCAGTATACATGATTGTTTAAATATAATATTTAACTATAATTCCAAATGATCAAATGTCGCCTGATAAAAAAAAAAAATTAAATAAACTCAGAGAAAAGTTAGATATTCTTGATAATAAACTAATTAAATTAATTAAGATAAGGACAAATATAGTAAGAGATGTTTTAAAGCTTAAGACCTATAAACATGAAATAGTAGATAAAAAAAGAATATCAATTATTCTTAAAAATATTAGAAAAAAATCAATAAAAAATAATATTGATCCTAAAATAACAAATAGAATTTGGAAAAATATGATTATGTCTTATATTGATTTTGAAAAAAGAAATTTCAAGAAAAAATAATTATTTACTGTGGGGTGGAAGTTTTTTTTCAATAAAAACTTCATGTTTTCTTGTCGATGGATTATACTTTTTTGCCTTTAATTTTATCTTTGCTTTTTCTCCACCAGCAGGTTTTTTTACGTAATAAAAAAACGGACTATCAGGTTTTGACTCTGGAACCAATCTTACTTTTACATGAGTTTTTTTAGCCATTTTTTTTAAAATTTTTTAATATTTCAGATATTTTATTTAATTTAATTTTTATATTTTCGTTGTTTATAGTTTTATTATTGACTTCGTCAAGTTCAGAAATATTGTTTTGCAATTGTTTTTTTGCACCTTTAATTGTCATCCCTTTATCTTTTAAAAGAAATTTTATTTTTTTTAGAGTTTTTATTGATTTTTCATCATAATATCTTCTATTTCCAGCCAAGATGTATGGTTTTATTTGTTTAAATTCTTTTTCCCAAAAACGTATTGTGTGGGTTGATGGTTTTCCATTTTTTTTGCTTACTAAATTTAAAATTTTAGCAACCTCTCCAATTGTTTTATATTTTTTGCTATTTTCATTCATTTATATTAATCAAATTCTTCAAATAATTTGATGGTTTAAACAATACAACATTTCTTTCAGCAATTATTTTTTTTTCCAATGTTTTGGGATTTCTTCCAATTCTGCTTTTTTTATATCTAATAGAAAAAGTACCAAGTTTTGGTATTTTAACTTTTTTGCTTATAATAAGTTCTTCTAGAATTGTTGATAGGAAATCTTCTAATAGGTTTTCTGAAACTTTTTTTGAAAAACCGAGCTGCATATATATTGAATTAATTATATCTTTTTTTGTTAAATTAATTCTCATCTAAATTATGTTTTTTTTAATCTTATCAATTAATTTACCATTAATAATTTTTTCACAAACTTCCAATGAGTTGGCAAATCCTATCTCATCAGTAGATCCATGACTTTTGATAACTGGTTTATCTAAGCCTAGTAGAATTGCACCATTATATAACCTTGGATCTAATTTTTTTTTAAATTTTTTTAAATTCTTTAGATTAATAAATGATGATATTTTGCCAATTAATGATGAGTTAAGAGCTTGTTTAAGTTCAGAAGTGATAAAGTTTGCTGTTCCTTCAGCTGTTTTTAAAGCAACATTGCCAGTAAAACCATCAGTTACAATTACGTTTACATTTCCATCCATTATATTGTTACCTTCAATATATCCTTTAAACTCAAACAAAGAGTTTTTTTTATCAGTCAGTAATTGATAAGTGTTTTTAATTATATTATTTCCTTTCATTTCCTCTGATCCAATATTTAATAAGGCTACTTTAGCATCTTCATTTTCAAATAAGGATTTATGTAGTGCAGCACCCATTAAGCTAAAATCTACCAAATTTTTCTCATTGCACTCTATATTGGCTCCCAAATCTAGAACAACATTCATCCCATTTTTATTTGGCCAAAGCGCTGAGAGTGCTGGTTTATCTATTTTTTCGATCATACTCAAATTTAGTTTAGCTATTACAAATAGAGCACCTGTATTACCAGCAGAGACTATAGCGTCTGATTCAAATTTTTTTAAACTTTCTATAGACTGCCACATACTTGTATTCTTCCCTTTTTTTGCTGCAGATAATGGGCTGTCTTCATCTTTAATCAAATTTTCGGTGTGAAAAATTTTATAATTTTTATAATTCAAATTAGTCTTTTTTATTATTGGTTCGATAATTTTTTCGTTACCAAATATATTGTAAAAAATATTTGAATTTTTTGAGTTGTGAATTTCGATCCCTTTAATAACTTTATTAGGAGAGTTTTCACCACCCATTGCATCTACTGCAATTTTAATTGGGTCGTTCATAAATTATTATTCTTTTGGGTCTAATACTTGTCTACCTTTATAAAATCCTGTTTTAAGATCCATATGATGTGAAAGTCTATATTCACCCGATTTTTTATCCTCAATAATATTTTTTGGATTTAGACTTAAGTGAGATCGTCTTTTACCAGCTCTAGATTTTGTAGTTTTTCTTTTTGGTACTGCCATAATAATTTAAAGATTTAATATATCTTTTGTTAGATTATTGAAAGTATTATTTCTTAAATAATTCCTATATTTTTCAAAATATTCTGTGTATTTTTTAAAATTTAATGAATGTCCAATAAAATTTTTTAATATTTCGCTTTTTTGTTCATTATTTATAATGTCCCAACTCTCGATTTTATCAATAATTGCAAATAATAAATTTATATAATCTTTCATTTTTTTATTGATCGAAGCATCACCATAACCTATTTCTCTAATAGATAATTCAATTTGTTTAATACTATAATCAAAAAAATTTTGTAAATTTTGCTTAGATTCAATATTTTTATACTCTTTTAGTAAAAAAGCTAAATGAAAAAAAAAAATAATCATACGATCATAAAAACTATCAGGTTTATCAATATTATATAAATTTTTATTTCTGGTTAGTTTAATTAAATTATTGTAAATATTTAGATAATTATCACTCATGAAATATTTATATTTTATATTTTTTATTTTAATTATCAATTGCTCAGGAAATAAATTATCTAATTATCATGGAACAAACCAATTAGAAAGTAAATTTGATAAAATTATAATCAATAAATCAAATAAAAATGATTTATTGAGAATAATTGGTCCACCATCATCAAAAAGTGATTTTAACAAAAATAAATGGTTTTACATTGAGCGGCTTAAATCCAATCAATCTTTAATTAAATTAGGCACACAAAAATTACAAAAAAATAATATCCTAATAGTAGAGTTAAACGATTTTGGTATAATTAAAGAAAAAAGATTATTAAATTTAGATAATATGAATGATTTAAAATATTTAAAAAATACCACACAAAAAGAATTCAGTAACGATAGTTTTTTATATGATGTTTTTACTACTCTTAGAGAGAAAATTAATTCTCCAACTCGAAAAAGATCAAACTGAACTATCCTGCTATAACTGCCAATAATAATAAAGCTACTATGTTAGTTATTTTTATCATAGGGTTTACTGCTGGTCCCGCCGTATCTTTATAAGGATCTCCAACTGTATCACCTGTTACTGCTGCTTTGTGAGCATCTGATCCTTTACCACCAAATTTTCCATCTTCAATGTATTTTTTTGCATTATCCCAAGCTCCACCACCAGCTGTCATAGAGACCGCTACAAATAATCCAGTTATAATTACGCCTAATAACATTGCACCTACAGATGATAAAGCTGCAACTTGACCACCTATTGGTAAAATAACAAAATACAAAACAATTGGTGATAATACTGGTAATAAAGATGGAATTACCATTTCTTTGATAGCTGCTTTAGTTAAAAGATCAACCAATTTACCGTAATCAGGCTTTGCTTTACGTTTCATTATTCCTGGAATTTTTTTAAATTGTCTTCTTACCTCTATTACTACTGCTCCACCTGCTCGACCAACAGCCTGCATTCCCATAGAACCAAAAAGATATGGTAGCATTCCACCTATCAACAAACCAACAACAACAAAAGGATTTGATAAATCAAATGTAACCACTATTCCCTCGAGCTTGGATCCTGCTTCCTTTGAAAAATGTTTAATATCCTCAGTATATGCTGCAAACAAAACTAATGCTCCTAATCCTGCTGATCCAATTGCATATCCTTTTGTTACGGCTTTTGTAGTATTCCCAACTGCATCAAGTGCATCTGTTGTCTTTCTTACATTTTTGGGTAAATTTGACATTTCTGCAATTCCACCGGCATTATCTGTTACTGGACCATATGCATCTAATGCAACAACCATTCCTGCAAGTGCAAGCATAGTTGTAACAGCAATTGCTATACCGAATAAACCAGCGATTGAATTAGTCAATAATATACCTGCTACAATTATAATTGCTGGAATTGCCGTAGCTTCCATAGATATTGCTAAACCTTGAATTACGTTAGTACCATGTCCGGTTGTTGAAGATTCTGCAACACTTTTAACTGGTCTATAATCTGTTCCTGTGTAATATTCAGTTATCCAAATTAACAATCCAGTTATAACTAAACCTATAACACCACAATAATATAAGCTCATACCATTAAAAGAAACTCCATTTACAGAATAGTTGGTGTCTAATCCAATAACGTAGTCTGTTATGGGATATAAAATAATTAAAGATAAAATAGCAGTAGCAACAAAACCTTTATATAAAGCATTCATTATATTTTTTGATTGTCCAAGTTTTACAAAAAAAGTACCCACTATAGATGTTAAAATACAAGCTGCACCAATACTTAATGGGTAAACCATCATATTTAAATCTGACACAAAAAATATTGATGAAAGAACCATTGTTGCAACAATTGTAACTGCATATGTTTCAAAAAGATCAGCTGCCATACCTGCGCAATCTCCTACATTATCACCTACGTTGTCTGCAATAACAGCTGGATTTCTAGGATCATCTTCTGGAATACCTGCCTCTACTTTTCCAACTAAATCTGCACCAACATCAGCTCCTTTTGTAAAAATTCCACCGCCTAATCTAGCAAAAATAGATATTAAAGAAGCACCAAAACCTAAGGCTACTAGTGCATTTACAATTTCTCTTTCATCAACACCAGCTGATAACAAAATATAATAATAAACAGCTATGGCTAATAAAGCCAAACCAGCAACTAACATTCCTGTAATTGCTCCAGATTTAAATGCTATTGAAAGACCTTGAGATAAACCTTTTCTCGAGGCTTCTGCTGTACGAACATTTGCTTGAACAGATACTAACATTCCAACGTATCCAGCTATACCAGACAATGCAGCACCGATTAAATATCCAATTCCAACTAATAATGAAAAAGCAAAACTAATGATAACTAAAACTACAACACCAACGATAGCAATTGTTTTGTATTGTCTGTTTAAATAAGCTTTTGCCCCTATTTGAATAGCAGAAGCAATTTCTTGCATCTTTGCATTACCCGCGCTTGCATTTAAAATTGAAGATCCTGTTACAAATCCATATACAATGGATAATATTCCAGCAAAAATTGTGTATAATAAAATGGTATCAACAGACATATAATTCCTTAAATAAGTGTTTTAGTTATTTTTTAAAATGCGGACATTACAAAAAAGATTATAAAAGGCAATATTTAACTTATTAGAATATATGAGAATAACCCTGGTATTTAAGGTATTTTATTGGAATTCTCCTATTATCTAATAGGTAATTTTTTGATTTAGTATTAATTTGCCCAATAATAGAAATTTTTTGATTCATTTTAGAAGATAAAGTTTTTATATATTTTCTCTTTGACTTAGAAGCTGTAAATAAGATTTGATAGTCATCACCATTGAATAAATAGTCTAATGTTTTCAGTTTTTTGTGTTTAATTAATTGTTTTAATTGATTTGATATCGGGATCTTATCTATATCGATTAAATAGCCAAGTTTTTGTTTATTTATTAATTTATTTAGATCAATTACCAGTCCATCTGAGACATCCATAGAGCAGTTTGCAATTTTAAAAAGATGTAAACTAAATTTTATAGGTAGATTAGGTGAATAATATTTATCAATAAAATATTTTTTTTGATTTGAGTTTAAATTAATTTTCTTTTTCAAGGCTTTTAAACCAACGTGACTATCGCCTACATTGCCGGTTAAATAAATGTCATCTCCAATTTTTGCTTTATTTCTATAAACGATTTTATTTGAATATCCTAAAGATATAACTGTAAAACTTAGATTTTTTGATGATGTAGTATCGCCACCTGATAATTTTATATTAAATCTATTTTGTTCATTGGATAAAGATTTGTTAATTAATGACATATTTTTTTTTGTAAAATGTTTTTTGTTACCTGAGCCAGCTAAAAAGAAATAATTTGGTTTTACCCCTTTTGCATAAATGTCAGATATAGATGATCTTATAACTTTTCTTATAACAAGATCTGGTTTATTAAAATTTAAAAAGTGTGTACCTTCATTGTAAGTGTCAACAGAAATAACTAATTTTTTTGTTTTATCAAAAAAAACATCATCATTTAAATTAAGTGAAGAGGGATTATTTTTGGATAATTTTTTTAAATAACTATTTATTATAAATTCTTCATTCATCAGTTTCTTAATTTCTTTGAAATTTTATCAAGCAAAGCATTCAAATATTTAGTTTGTGATAAATCAATAAAGAAATTAGAGGCATTTAAGTATTCTTTAATAATTATTTTTGAAGATATTTTTGGTTTATACATTAATTCAAAAATTGCACTTTTAATTATGACTTGAAAAACTTTGTCTAGGTTTGAAATTTTTAAATCTTCATTTAAATGATTTGTAATTTCTTCATGAATTACATCATCTCTTTCAATTGTGCCATTGACAACATCTTTTATAAATTTTTTGAAACGATGTTTTGGAAAATTTAACTCTACTTCATTGTTATAATATTTGCTATAAAGCTTCTGTATTATAATAACTCTTGGGTTATTTTTTTTACTAAAATGAAGCGGCATTCTATAATGATAATATTGTTTTTACTGCGTTGGCTGCCTCTCTGCCCTTTTTACCACGTGCTTTAGCTTGGTTTTTATTTAAACAAGTAATTATTCCATTACCAACAGGTTTTTTTGAATCAACGGATATATTCATGATTGCATCAGTCGTTGATTTAGATATAAAATCAAAATGAGGTGTTTGACCTTTAATTACACATCCAAGTGCTACAAAACCATCGTATTTTTTTAAATTTTTTGAAATAACCACAGGTATCTCAAATACACCTGGAACAGAGATTATATTGATCTTTGCAAAATTCTTTAATTCATTCTTAGCACTTTTAAGAAGAGCAGTTGAAATATCTTTATAGTAGTTTGCTTGTACAATTAATACTTTGTTTTTCATTTTATTATTTCTTGTTTAATAATCTTGATACCATAACCATCCAACCCAACAACCTTTTTTAGAGTTCTAGTAACTAGTATCATTTTCTTTATTTTTAAAGATTTAATTATTTGAGCTCCAATACCATAACTTTTAATTAATTGATCCTTTTCTTTAGTTTTAGACTTTTTATCTTTAAATTCTTTAAGTGTTTGAGTAACAGATTTTAAATTTGGGTCTCTTATAAAAATCATAACGCAATTGCTGTATTTTTTAAAATATTTTAAAGTTTTTTCAAATGAGTTAGGAAGTTTTTGATTAATTAGATAATTTTGAACTACATTAGATGAAATAACTCTAACTCTTGGTAATTTGCTTTTATTAACTTTACCCTTTACTAATGCAAAATGTTCAGAACCATCAATTGAGTTCTCAAAAACATAAATTTTGAATTTTTGATTATTTAAGTTAATTGTAGATGTTTTTTTTAATTTAATAAGATTTTCTTTTCTTAGTCTGTATGAAATTAAGTCTTCAATTTTTGCAATATGAAGTTTATGTTTACTTGCAAATTTTAATAAGTCGTCGCCTTTTGACATCGAACCATCTTCATTCATAATCTCACAAATTACAGCAGCTGGAATTTTGTTACCAAGTCTAGCTATGTCTACAGATGCTTCTGTATGACCGGCTCTAACTAGTACTCCTCCTTCTCGAGAGATAATTGGAAATACATGGCCAGGAGAAACAATCTCTTTTTTTAACACATTTTTTTTTGTAGCAACTTTTATTGTTCGTGATCGATCTTTAGCTGAAATTCCTGTAGTTATACCTTTCTTTGCCTCTATTGAAATTGTAAAGGCCGTTTGATTTCTCGATTGATTAACAGGAGCCATAAATGTTAGCCCAAGTTTATTAGCTTGATTTTTATTTAGTGTTAGACAAATTAAACCTCTGCCATTTTTCGCCATAAAGTTAATTTTTTTAGAATTAACATCACTAGCGTTAAATACTAAATCACCCTCATTTTCTCGATTTTCATCGTCAACAAGAATATACATTCCTCCTTTTTTTGAGATAGAAATAATCTTTTCTATTGGGCTAAATTTATTTTTTATCATTAATAAATTTTTTTACATATTTAGATAAAATATCAATTTCAATATTAACTAAATCATTTTTTTTAATGTTTGCTAAATTTGTAAGTTTTAGAGTATGTGGAATAACCCAAATTTCAAATTTATTCTTCTTTATCTTGGCTATGGTTAAAGACACACCATTTATCAAGATTGATGCTTTCTCAACTAAATATTTATAAAATTTTTTATCAATACTGAATTCATAAATTGTAGATTTATCTACATTTGTTAAATTTGTGACCTTACTTACTGTATCAACATGACCTTGACAAATATGACCTGAAATATTTTGTCCATACTTTAAAGGTAGTTCTAAATTAACATAATCACCAACATTGGATTTCTTAAATTTTGATTTTCTAATAGTTTCATTTGATAAATAAAATTCAGATATACCTTTTTTATATGATATTAATGTAAGACAGACACCATCACAGGAAATGGATATACCTAATTGCTTATTAGTTAATTTTAATTTTGACTTGATAAAGATATTTATTCCTTTAGCTCTTTTGGTAATACTTGTAATTTTACCTTTATTAAAAATTATTCCGTTAAACATTTACTGATACCTAAAAAGTTTTTCTTTATCTAAAAAAGTATTAATTTGCGATCTTTTTTTAAATTTTTTAGACAATAAATCAATAAAAGAATTCAAAGCAACTGAATTTTTTAAATTAATTTTATTATCAGCTTTGAATAAATAGAAATCATTTATTAAATTGTTGTTTAAAAAAGATTTTAAAAGATTTGGACCCGACTCAAGTAATAAATTTGCATAACCTAAAGAATATATTTTTTTTAAAATTGTATTTAAATTAAAACAATTATTTTCTATTTTCATAAAAATAAGTATTACATTTTTATTTTTAAATTTATTAATAATATTTTTATCTTTTTTATTATGAAAAATATAAGTTTTATTTGATTGAGGTTTTAACACTTTTGAATTTATTTTAGTCTTCAAATCTTTATCAATAATAAATTTTACCGGTGAAAACTTTTCTAAGCCTTGAATTCTACAATTTAAATTAGGATTATCAGAGTTAATAGTTTTATAAGATGTTAAAATTGCCTGATTTCTATATCTTAATAAATGAGATACTTTATGAGAATGTTCATTTGTAATTTTTTTTTTAAATAAATAAATTCTATTATTTTTAGAAACAGCTAATTTTCCGGTAACGTATGGAATATTATTAAATTTTGAAAATTTATAATCTTTGTAAAATTGATTTACTTTTTTTTTAATTAAACCAATTTTAGCTAAAATATTATTTTTTTTTAAAACATTTTTTGTTTTTTTTGCTGTTCGTTTATCAAAATCTTCAATCGAATAATTAACTAATTTAATTTTATTTTTTATAATAACGTTTGTGCATGGTGGTGTTTTTCCATAATGGATACAGGGTTCTAATGTTACATACATATTTGAATTTTTGAAATTTATTTTATTATTTTTTAAGGCTGCTACTTCAGCATGAGGTCTACCATTAATATCTGTCTTTCCGAAAGAAATGATTTCATCTTTATATGTTACTACACATCCGACCGATGGATTTAGTCCCGTTAGTCCTTTATTTTGATTGGCAAGTTCTAGTGCCAATCTCATGAATGCTTTATTTTTTTCCGATGATTTATCTTTTCTTAAAGACATCGATTTTATCAACAAATTGAACGAAGTCTTTTTCTTCTCTAAAATTTCTATATACTGATGCAAATCTTACATAAGCTACTGGGTCCAATTCTTTTAATCCGTCCATTACCATTGTGCCAATTGTGTTAGAAGAAATTTCACTTTGACCAAATTCTTCTAGTGATCGAGAAATTTTAGAAATAAATTTTTCTACTGTTTCAGTATCAAGAGGTCTTTTTTTTAGAGCTACATAAATGGATTTAGACAGTTTATCTCTATCAAATGGTGATTTTCTTCCATTTTTTTTTACAATTGTTAGCTCACGAAATTGAACTCTTTCAAATGTAGTAAATCTCTGTCCACAGCTACAAAGCCTCCTCCTTCTTATAGCTGTTCCATCTTCAGTAGGTCTAGAATCTACAACTGATGTTTCACCTTTTTTATCACAGGGACAAATCATAATTCATTATCCCAAATTTTTATAAATTGGGAAATTTGAACATAAATCAACAACTTCTTTTCTTACTTCGTCTTCTATTTTTGTATTATCGTCGGGGTTTGATGACAAACCTTTAATTACTTTAGTAATTAGTTCACCAACAATTTTAAATTCATTTAAACCAAAACCTCTAGTAGTTGCAGCCTGAGAACCTAGTCTTATACCAGAAGTAACCATTGGACTTTCTGTATCGAAAGGAATTCCATTTTTATTACATGTTATATTGGCTCTTGATAAACTTTCAGCTGCAGCATTACCTTTAACACCAAAAGGTCTTAAATCTACCAACATTAAATGAGTATCTGTTCCTCCAGAATAAATCTTAAAACCATTTGTTTTTAATGTTTCTGCGAGAATTTTTGCATTAGCTAAAACATTAGATATATATTCTTTAAAAGAAGGTTCTAATGCTTCTTTAAATCCAACTGCTTTTGCTGCTATTATATGCATCAGAGGGCCACCCTGATAACCGGGAAATACAGCTGTATTAATTTTTTTATAAATATCTTCGTGATTTGTTAAAATAATTCCACCTCTGGCGCTTCTAAAAACTTTATGAGTTGTAGATGTAACGACATGAGCATGATCAACAGGATTTGGATAACCTTTACCAGCAACAAGACCTGAAAAGTGAGCCATATCTACCATAAAGAATGCTCCAACTTTATCAGCAATTTCTCTGAACTTTTTAAAATCAATCACTCTAGAATATGCACTACCTCCAGCAATTATAAGTTTAGGTTTATTTTCAATCGCTAATCTCTCAACTTCGTCGTAGTCAATTAATTCCGAGGTTTTATCTACATCGTAGCTTATTGCATTAAACCATTTACCTGACATTGCAATTTTAAGACCATGAGTAATATGGCCACCAGAGTTTAAACTCATTCCCATAAATGTGTCACCTGGCTTTAATAACGCTAAAAAAACCGCTCCATTAGCCTGCGCACCTGAATGGGGTTGTGAATTTGCAAATTTACAATTAAAGAGTTTTTTCAACCTATCGTTAGCAAGTGACTCAGCCACATCAACATGTTCACAACCGTTATAATATCTTTTACCTGGGTAACCTTCGGCATACTTATTTGTTAGTACAGAACCTTGTGCCTCTAAAACAGCTTGTGAAACAATATTTTCTGATGCAATTAGTTCGATATGATTTTGTTGTCTGATTAATTCTTTGTTTACTGCATCAAATATTTCTGGATCAGCTTCAGACAATCTTTTTTCAAAAAAGTTTTCATATTGAGTATTTAAATATTTTTTTTCACTAGACATTTATTTACCTATATTTTTTTAATTCTTTTTATATGTCTACCACCTTCAAACTCTGTTTTTAGAAAGCTCTCAACACATTTTAAGGCAACTGTTTTTTTAATAAGCCTTTCTCCTAATGTTATAACATTTGCATCATTATGCAATCGCGATAATTTGGCATTTTTTACTGAATAGCATAAAGCTGCGCGTATTCCCTTATTTTTGTTTGCAGCAATAGACATTCCTACTCCAGAACCACAAACAAGTACTCCCACATGATTTTTGTTTTTCGAGACTTGTTTACAAAGTTTATGAGCAAAATCAGGGTAATCAACGGACTTCTTATTTTGTTTCGGCCCCAGATCTTCTATTGGATAATTTTTATTAAAGTATTTTAAAATATCCTTTTTTAAATTAAAACCACCATGATCTGAAGCAATAAAAATTTTTTTCAATTTAATTAAATTTATAATTTAAAACACAAGCAACAAGGTGTACTCTATTTTCTTCACCCCCATTAAATGCATTGTGATATTTAGTATTATTAGTAATCCAAACAGAGCCATCTGCTGGCATATGTTTTGCAACATTATCAACGACCATTATCGCTCCAGGATTTGTGTATATAGGTATATGAAGCCTTGGCTCAGGATCTCTATGCCAACTCAATGTTGATCTTGGCTCTTTAAGAAGAAGTCTCATCCTACCTAATTTATATTTTTTTGTTAATTTGTCATAAACTTCTTTGAAGTAAGTATCTTTAAAGTCGTCAACAAATTCTGTGTATTTATGTTCATCAATTTTACTTTCCCTATGTACCTCAACACCTGTACTATCTGGTTTAGTCCAATAAATACCTCTTACATTATTTCCTTTAACAGAATCTGGATCTCCTGGAATTTGATTTAGAGGTATACCGGCAAAGTGAGGTATTCCAAGACTTGTATCAAAACCTTTTATTTTTAATACCTCATCACAAGCTTGTTTTAATTTTATGATATCAAATTTTACATCTTGTTTTTGGAAATCATTGAATAATTGTGACATCGGTGCTCTACTATCTTATAGACTATTATATTAAATATTACTATTGTCGCATCAAAAAAATTAATTGATAATGATTATCACAGGTAGCTATCCTAATTTAAGATTGAGAAGATCAAGAAAATTCAGTTGGTCTAGAAGATTAGTTCAAGATAATGATCTATCTTACAATGATTTTATTTTACCTATCTTTCTTACTGATGGTAAAGCAAAAAAAGTTCCAATTAATTCAATGCCAAATGTATTTAGGTATTCTATTGACAAGCTAAAAAGTGTAGTTGATAGAGCATTAAAATTGGGTATACCGATGGTAGCCTTATTCCCTAATACAAATCCAAAAAAAAAAGATGAATATGGAAATGAAGCATTAAATGAAAATAATTTAGTTTGCCAAGCAATAAAATTCATCAAAAAAAATTATAAAAACGAAATTGGAATAATGTGTGATGTCGCATTAGATCCATATACATCACATGGTCATGATGGAATAATTAGAAAAAATCAAATTTTAAATGACGAAACATTAGAAATCTTAATTAAACAATCAATATTGCAGGCAAAAATGGGCTGCGATGTGATTGCACCATCAGATATGATGGATGGTAGAGTTTTAAAAATTCGTAAAGCTTTAGATGAAAATAATCTTAAAGATGTTCAAATTATATCTTACGCGGTTAAATATGCATCAAGTTTTTATGGGCCATTCAGAAATGCTGTTGGATCAAAAAATCTATTAAAGGGAGATAAAAAAACCTATCAAATGGATTTTAAAAATAATTATGAAGCTCTGAGAGAAGTTGCATTAGATATAAAAGAAGGAGCAGACATGATTATAGTAAAACCAGGAATGCCTTATCTTGATATAATTAGGGAAGTTAAGAATAATTTTAAAATTCCAGTTATCGCATATCAAGTATCAGGAGAATATAGTCTCATACAAAATGCAATTTCAAAGAATATATTAGATAAAAAATCGATATACGAGAGTCTAGTTTCCTTTAAAAGAGCTGGAGCAAGTGCAATTATAACGTATTTTGCTGATCAAATAAAACTATATTAATTTTAAAGAATTTTGAAAATTAAATCTTGTTTTGGGAAAATTAAGATTGTTTGGTTTAACTATTGTTTTATCTAAAAAATCTCCTACAATTTTTAAAGCATCAAAGCTATCTTCAAAGCTTATATCTTCTTCGTCTTTATTTACTAAAAAATTTGGTATAATTTTCTCAGAATTTTTTAATTTATAATTAATTTTATTACCTTTAGAAACTTCTTCTACATAATCATTAAAGTCTATTTCATATCCAATTAATTTATAAAAGTTTAATTCCCAATTTACAAATTTTGAAAGCCAATATTCATCTTTTAGTATCTCATAATATTTTTCAATTAAGGAATAAATCTCCATATTTTTTTCATTCTCTACTGTTAAAATTTTAATCAAATTCATTGTATAAATAATACAAAGTAGTTTTTGCTTATCTTCTAAAAAGTATGGAGTTTTAAATTCATCGATTTCTATTTTTAAAGAGCCAATTTTAGATTGAGATTTTGAATTATAATTTATATGTAATTTATTACCTTCAAATAAGTAGTTTTTTATTTTTTTTGAGGTTCCTCCAAAAATAATTCCTGAAATTTTTCCGTGATTTTCAGTATAAAATTCGGAGATTACAGAATTTTCATTATATTTATTTTTTGAAAGTAAGTAACCTTTATCTTGCCAATTCATTATATTTTAATAGTTTCTAAAAGTTTCATAGCAGCAGCCTGTTCAGCATTTTTTTTTGAACTACCATCTGCGATAACTGTTTTACTATCTTTAATTTTTACACTAATTTTAAAATTTGGTTTATGTCTTGGTCCTGTATTAGAAATAAGCTTATATATTGGTAATATTTTAAATTTCTTTAACGAATATTCTTGTAATCTCGTCTTAGAGTCGATTACTGTAACATCTGATAAATTTAAATAATTTTTCCAATAATTTAATATAAATTTTGATGAAACCTCAAAACCTTTATCTATATAAATAGCTCCTATCAAAGACTCACAACAATCAGATATAATTTTTTTTTCAATATTGACTTTTTTTTTCTTTTCTGTGTTTCCTGTTAAAATATAATTATCCAATTCTAATTCCTTGCCAATTTCAAAACACTTATTTTTATTGACTAAATTTGCAAGTTTTTTATCAATCATACCTACTTTTTCATTTGGATATAGCTCTAGAAGTTTCTTTGAAATAACAAACCCTAAAACTCTATCACCTAAAAATTCTAGTTTTTCATAATTATTTTTAGTATCGAAACTTTTGTGAGTTAAGGCTTGTATCAATAGTTTATCATCTTTAAAGTTAATACCTATTATCTTTTGTAATTTGTTTAACTTCATTTATTTAAATTATTTTATTAAAAAATCTTTCAAATCGAACAATTTCATTCCATTTAAAAATGTTAAAAATGCTTCCTTTCCTCGGATTAGATGAGAAAAATAAAATTTGTGCTTTTCCTACTAAATTATTTTGATTAACATAACCAACCTCAGATAGAAATCTGCTATCTTTAGAACAATCTCTATTGTCACCTAAGAAAAAATAATGATTTTCAGGAACAATATATTTATCTGAATTAGAAAATGTTATATCGGTTCTATATGCAGCTAAATAACTTTTTCCATTTGGAAGTTTTTCTTCAAATATATTGACATCAATTTGGGATGATCCGCAATATAACTTATCACTTTTGCTTTTAATTGTTTTTAATACTTGATTAGAGTTTATATATAAATCACCATCAATAAACTGTATTGTATCACCTGGTAAACCAATCAATCTTTTAATATAATCTGTGCGATTATCAGCAGGTGTTTTAAAAACTATAACATCTCCTCTTTTAGGATTTTTATTTAATATACGTCCTTTAAAAATAGGAGGACTAAAAGGAAATGAATGTTTACTATACCCGTAAGAAAACTTTGTGACAAATAATCTGTCACCCACAAGTAAATTAGTTTCCATTGATGATGATGGTATATAAAATGGCTGGATTAATGTTGATCTTATGAATACTGCAATTATTAATGCATAAAATAATGTTTTAGTATTATCAATTATGAAATTTTTCATTTTTTTCTATTCAAAATAACAAATGCAATTGAGTGGTTTTTTTCATCTGAAAGTGAAAGATGTATATCGTAATTTTTTATTTTAAATTTTTTTTTTAATATATCCTTTATTTTCTGTGAAATTTTAATTTTAGGAGATCCTTTCTTATTATTGTATATTTCAATATCATTAAAATTGATGTTATTTCTAAAACCAGTGCCTATTGATTTAACAAAAGCTTCTTTAGCAGCAAATCTTTTTGCAAAATAATTCGTTTTGTTTCTGTATTTTTTTGATTGGTTAATTTCATTCAATGTAAAGAGTCTTTTTTTAAAACCTTTAATTTTTAGGGATTTTTCTATTCTTTTATTATCAATAATATCAACACCGTTACCAATTATCATTAGTTTAATATTTTTCTAAAATTAGTGATTACTTTTTTCATACCATACATAATGGCCTCTCCAATTATAAAATGTCCAATATTAAATTCCTCTATAGATTTAATTTTTTTTAGAATTTTAGTTGATTTATAATCTAGACCATGACCTGCATGAACTTCCATTCCTAGTTTTTTTGCTAATGCAGCACAATTTTTTATTTTTTTGAACTCGACTAAATAATTTTTCTTATTTTTAACTTTTAAAGCAAATTTTCCTGTATGAAGTTCCACACATTTTGCATTTAATTCTTTTGATGCAAAAACATCTTTAATATGTGGATTGATGAAAAGACTTGTTCTAATTTTTTTTGAATTTAATTTACTAATTACTCTTTTAATTATTTTTTTATTTTTTTTGATGTTTAAACCTCCCTCGGTGGTTATTTCATTCCTTTTTTCAGGAACTATACAAACAAAATTAGGTTTATATTTTAATGCAATTTTAAGCATTTCATTGTTAGCAGCCATTTCTAAATTTATTGGTACTCTTTTAATTTTTGAAAATATAGCTACGTCCTCATCTCGAATATGTCTACGATCTTCTCTTAAATGAATAGTAATAGAATTTGCACCGAAATTCATAACTTGTCTTGCGTATGAAATAGGATCAGGATGTCCCTCTCCTCTAGCGTTTCTTAATGTTGCAATATGATCTACGTTAACACCTAGTCTGGATTTCATTTTAAATATCTGCTTCCAGGTTTTGTAATTGGAATTTTTTTTAACTCAATTGGTAAAACATTTTTTTTATAAGTTGGTATTTCTAATTTAATTTGGGAAACAATATTTTTATCTTTAATTTTTAAACTTTGTTTACTAGATCTATTAATCAAACACGCATATCCAATTACTTTTGATTTATATTTTTTTACAAGTCGAGCACATTCTAAACTTGACTTACCTGTAGTAATTACGTCTTCTACTATCAATACTTTAGAATTTTTTTTAATTGAAAAACCTCTTCTTAAGGTAAATTTCCCATTAACTCTTTCACAAAATATTGTCTCCTTATTCAATAAATTTCCAACGATATAACCTATTACAATACCGCCCATAGCTGGTGACAAAATTATATCAATTTTTTTAAATTCTTTTTTTATTTTTGTGCTTAAAGATTTACAAAATTTTTCTGATTTTTTTGGATAACTTAATAATTTAGCACACTGAACATACTGGGGTGAATGTAAACCTGAAGATAAAACAAAATGTCCCTCTAGAAGTGCCTTAGTTTTTTTTAAAACCGCTAAAGAATCTTTTAAAGAAAGCATATTTTTTGTTTTTATGTCTAATTATTTTGAAGTTATATTCTTTCTGTTTTAGCTCACTAATAAGTTTTGTAAAGTTTTTCAAATCTTGAATAATTAGGTTGAACCTAAAATTAATGGTTCTTTTAGTCTTTTCTACCATTTCAACACTTGAAATATTTACATTATTGGTTCCAATCATTGTTGTAACGTCACCTAATATTCCAGGTCTGTCAGGTAAAGACATCCAAAGGGTAGTGTTATATTTTTTTTCTGTAGGCTTGCTGTCTTCTTTGTATTGCCAGTATCTTCTTATAGCAGCTCTAGCTTTACCAGTTTTAGCGCTTGTTATCCAATGCAAAGAAGGTGAATCTTTTTTTGATGTTAATATTTTAACTACATCTCCATTTCGCAATATTGATTGTAAAGGACTTTCCTTTCCATTTATTTCACATCCAATAGCAGTATCACCTACTTTGGTGTGCACAGCATAAGCAAAATCAATTGGACTTGCCTCTTTGGGCAATTTTATAACTGAGCCTTTTGGTGTAAAACAAAAAACATTTTCTTGAAACATTTGTAGTTTTGTATACTCAAAATAATGTTCAGGATTTTCATTTTTATCTATAATTTCTACTAGATCTGCTAACCAATCATATTCCTTCCAAGTTAAAGAGTTAAACTTTTCTGAAGATTTATATTTCCAATGAGAAGCTATACCTCTTTGCGCAAATTCATGCATTTGTTGTGTTCTAAGTTGTATTTCAATAGGTCTTTTATTTGGACCGATCACTGCTGTATGAAGAGATTTATAATTATTTATTTTCGGTGACGAAATGTAATCTTTAAATCTACCTGGTATACAATTCCATTTGTTATGGATTACTCCTAAA
>CACDQQ010000009.1 GCA_902555065.1 uncultured Pelagibacteraceae bacterium | reverse complement strand
AACTTGAGGTACTTTTAAAAGTAACCAATTACACGACTGCAATGGAAATATTATTTGAAGGAAGAGTATTTGGAGCTGATGAAGCGTTTCAGAAGAGGCTAGTTAATAGAGTGGTTAATGATAAAGATGTTGAAAAAGAAACTTATAAATCAGCAGAACTTATATGTGAAGGTGCTCCAAAAGTTGCAAGGTGGCATAAGCAATTTGCAAGAAACATCTTAAAAAATGGAAAAGTCACAGAAAAAATAAATAATCTTGGTTACAAATGCTACGATACACAAGACTTTAAAATTGGATATCAATCTTTCTTAAATAAAACAAAACCAAAATTCAAAAATAAGTAATAGATGACCGCATCATTAAAAGGCATTCGTGTACTTGAGATGGCACAAATAATGGCTGGTCCAACTTGTGGACTGTTATTAGCTGATCTTGGAGCAGAGGTAATTAAAATAGAAAAGACACCCGGAGGAGATGATACCAGAAACTTCTTGCCACCAGAAATTAATGGAGAGTCTGCAGCCTTTATGATGATGAATAGAAATAAGAAAGGTATTGCATTAAATTTAAAAGACAAAGATGGAATTGAGATATTTAAAACGATGGTAAAAAATTCTGATGTGGTTTTGGAGAATTTTAGAAAAGGGACATTAGAAAAATTAGGAGTCGGATATGATGTTATGTCAGAAATTAATCCTAAAATCATTTTATGTGAAATATCTGGATACGGTAGAACTGGTCCTTATGCAGATAAAGGAGGATTTGATCTAGTCGCGCAAGGAATGAGTGGATTAATGAGTATTACTGGCGAAAGCAAAGATAAACCACCAATGAAAGTAGGTGCACCTATTACTGATATAACAGCTGGTTTACTTGCGGCTAGTGGAATTTTAGCAGCATTAGTTCATAGAGAAAAAACAGGTGAAGGACAAAAAGTTGATACTTCTTTATATGAAGCTGGTATTGTTCATACTTACTGGCAGTCTGCTATTGCAGGTGCAACTGGAGAGTCGCCTGGACCTTTAGGTTCAGCACATCCTTTAACAGCTCCTTATCAAGCATTTAAAACAAAAGATAAATGGATTACTGTAGGTGCTTCAAATCAAAACACTTGGTTGATGTTACTTAAAGCAATTGGTCGTGAAGACTTGCAAGAAAATGAAAAATTTTCATCAAATTTAAATAGAAAACAAAATTTAAAAGAATTAGTTGATATTCTTAACGAAGAACTAATTAAAAAAACTTCTAGTGAATGGTTAAAAATCTTTGATGATAATGGATTACCATGCGGACCTATTAACTCTATAACAGATATGTTTAAAGATCCTCAAACAATTGAAAGAGAAATGGTTATAGAAGTAGATAATAAAAAAGCTGGTAAAAGTTCGGCTATTGGTATGCCTATTAAATTTTCAAAGAGCAAAACCGAAAAGTCAAAAGGTGCTCCAAACTTAGGAGAACATACAAAAGAAGTTATGCAAATTTTTGGTTACAAAGATGACCAAATTGAAGATTTTTATAATAGAAAAATAATTCTTTAATTAACAGTTTCAAAAATTTTAAATAATAATTCTGAGACATGCTTACCTTTTTTCTCAGATAAATCAGATATTTGATGTCTGCAGCTTGTACCATTTGCAACTATAAAATCTTTTTCACTACTATTATTGATTGCGGGTATCAAAGAAAGATTAGCCATTTTTTTTGATACTTCATAAGTCTTACTGTCATATCCAAATGAACCAGCCATTCCACAACAACTAGACTCTATCATTTTATTATTAATATTTAATTCTGATAAAAGATTAGTTAGCCCCTTCATTCTATCTTGTGATTTTTGATGACAGTGCCCGTGAATTAATACATTTTGATCAAACTTATTAGCTTTAATATTATTGTTATTTCTTATTTGTTCTAAAATAAATTCCTCAAGTAGATAAAATTTATTTTTAATTTGTTCTTTATTATTTACATTCTTTAAAGTCTGATACTCATCGTTAAATGTTAATAAACAGGATGGTTCAATACCTACAACTGGTAAATCTACATAATTATTTTGTATAACGTAATCATTAAATCTATTTAGCTCTTCAGAGGCTTTGTCTAATTGACCGTAAGATATATAAGTTCTTCCACAACAAAGGGGTCTCTTTAATTTATCTTTACCAAAACTTGGAATAACTGCTTGATAACCAAATTTATTTAGTACTTTAATTGCATAAACTAAATTTTCATTTTCAAAATTAATATTAAATGTATCTGCAAACAGAATTACTTTATTTTCTGATACTGTTTGACTGTCGTAAATTTCTCTTAATGCATTCTGGTTTTGAACTTCAGGCATAGACCTTGCTGTTGCAAAACCAAACCTTTCAACGATTGTTGAGATTAGTGGTAGGTTTTTAACCTTGTTGAATATAGGAGCAACAATTTTTAATAACCAAATAAGTCTTGGCATATCTGAGATAACTCTATCTTTAATTCGCATACTAAATTTTTTATAGTAATGAGAGAGAAACTCAGATTTCATCTTAGCCATATCAACCGACATAGGACATTCTCTTTGACAAGCTTTACAGCTCACACATAACTCCATAGTTTCATACATTTCTTTTGATGCAAATGAACCCTCTGGAAGTTGATTAGACAAAGCTAATCTTAAAGTATTTGCTCTACCTCTGACTAAATCTTTTTCTTCTTTAGTTACTCTGTATGACGGACACATCACACCAGAATCTAATTTTCTACAAGCTCCATTGTTATTACACATCTCAACAGCATCAGAAAATTGGCCCCAGTTTGACCAATCATAATGTGTATCTATATTTTCTGTTTGATAACCTGATTTGTATCTCATTAAAGATCTATCGTTTGATTTAAACGGTCGAACAATTTTACCTGGATTTAAAAGGTTCTTAATATCAAATGTATCTTTTATTTCTTCAAAAGCATTTGTGATTTTTTTACCAAACATCATTTCATGAAATTCTGATCTAACAATTCCATCACCATGTTCTCCTGAGTGAGAACCTTTATAATCTTTAACCATTTCAAAAGCTTCTTCAGATATGGATCTCATGTTTTGTATATCTTTGTCTGATTTCATATTTAAAACTGGTCTTACATGGAGAGTTCCAACAGATGCATGTGCATAAAACATTCCACTTGTTCCATATTTTTTAAATATTTCTTTTAATCTAGCTGTGTAGTCAGCTAAGTGTTCTAAAGAAACTGCACAATCTTCAATGAAGGCAACTGGTTTTCTATCACCTTTCATTGACATCAAAATATTTAATCCAGCTTTTCTTATTTCAAAAACCTCTTTCTGTTCTGAAAGATCTGAATAATATGAAAACTCGTTTTTTTTGTTTTGGTTTAAAACTAAATATTCTAGATCCTTTATTTTCTTTTCATATACACTTTTCTCGGTATCAATAAATTCTACCATCAAAACAGCTTCAGGATTTCCTTTAATGTATTTTTTTATACCCCCAGCATACATCGGGATTTCTTTCGCTAAATTTAATAAATTTTGGTCCATCAACTCAACGCAAGTTGGTTTTAATTTCACAATCTCTTTTGATAATTCCATTGCTTGATGGAAATTATCAAAGTAACAGACGCCTAAAATTTTATTCTTTGGTATTTCTGATAATTTTAATTTTATTTTATTAAATAAAGATAATGTTCCTTCAGAACCAACAAGAAGATTTGATGAGTTGAAGCCTTCAGGATCAATTAAATCTATGTTATATCCTCCAACTCTTCTTTGTGTTGTTGGCCAATTAGCATCAATTTCGCCTCCAACCTGTTGTCTCACATCTATGAATTTATCTATGATTTTATAGAGTCTATCTTGATTGTTCTTTGTAGCTAAATAATTCTTATTTATTTGATCAAAATTAAATATAGAGCCATCATCCAATATTGCTTCAATAGCTAATACGTTATGAACCATGTTGCCATAATATAAAGATCTTGATCCGCAGGAATTGTTAGCTGACATTCCTCCAATTGTAGCTCTACTACTTGTTGAGACGTCTACTGGAAACCAAAGTCCATGAGGCTTCAAATAAGCATTTAGATGATCTAATACGACACCTGGTTGAACCCATACATATTTTTCTTCAACATTAAGTTCTAAAATTTTATTTTGATGTTTGCTGTAATCGAGTACAACACTCTCTCCAACAGTCTGGCCACATTGAGAACTTCCACCTCCTCTAGCTAATAGAGGTACAGAATTCTTTTGTGAATACTCCATTAAACTTAAAACATCATTAGTATCTTTTGGAAGAACTACACCAAGAGGTTTAATTTGATATACAGAAGCATCGGTACTGTATCTTCCACGTGAGAATTCATCGAATAAAGTTTTTCCATCAACTTTATTACTAATTTCTTTACCAATTTTTTGTATCTGATCTGAATTAAACCGCATAAAACTTAATTAAAGGTTTATTTATTTTTGTAAACCAGTTTGCCGAACTTTTTTAACGCGGTCTCTGAAATCTCTAAACCTAAACCAGGTTTTTCGTTTAAATGTATCCATCCATCACTCATTTTATGTGGATTTTCAAATAATTGAGCCTGCAAAGGATCTCTTTCATCATCAAATGACTCAACTATTCTTCCAGCTGGAGTTGATGCTACTAATGGAGCATGAATATAACAATCATGATGTGGTGCTACATCTATATGATTTAATTCACACAGTGCAGAAAGTTTTTTTCCATTAGTAAAACCACCAAACATTGTGCAATCAAATTGTAAAATTTGTATTGCATCTTCTTCAATCATGGACCTACATCCAAAAATAGTTATTTCACTTTCACCACCTGATAATGGAATTTTAGTTTGTTTTGATAAAAGTTTTAAAGTCCTTCTATCATCTTCCCATCTAACAGGTTCTTCAATCCATGTAGGATTAAATCTCTCAAATTCTTTTACACCTTCAATTGCAGTTTTTAGATCCCATGCTCTATTGACATCAATCATTAAACCTTTTTGATCTCCAATTTCATCTCTAATGATTTCTAATCTTTTGGCATCTTCTTTGATGCTAAGCCCTCCAACTTTAACTTTAAAACTTTGATGACCAAGATTTATTAATTTTTTTATTTCATCTCTTAGTTCTTTTTCATCTTTACCATCTTTGTAGTAAGCACATGTAACATAAACAGGAATTTTATTTCTGTATCCTCCAAACAATTTATACAAAGGGATGTTTGAAGCTTTTCCTATCAAATCCCAACAAGCAATATCTAAAGCGGCTGAAATTCTAATTAATGCTTCTCTGCTCCAACTTTTTTCGCTACTGACTCGAGTATCAGTTAATTTGAAAATTTTTTCATAAATTTTTTCTGGGCAAAATGGATCTTCTCCAATTATTAAATTTTGTAAGCCATTTGAAAATGGTTTGATGATAGGAGCAATATCAGTATAGCTTGTTGCTAAACCAAAGCCTGAATGACCATCTTTAGTTTTAATTTTAATTAAAAGTTCATTAGCTGTTGGTACAATAAAGTGACTAACCCAATGTGGCTTTACTTCATCTGGATTATTAAGAACATAAACTTCTAAGCTATCAATTAAATTACTACTATTTGTCATACATTATAAATTTGCTTATATAATTTCTTTAGCATATACAGCGGTATGGCAATTTCAAATAATATAAGACCTGGTCGACATTTTTTACAAATTCCAGGACCAACAAACGTTCCAGATAGAGTTTTAAGAGCTATGGATTATCCAACTATAGATCACAGAGGTCCTGACTTTGCTGAATTAGGATTAAGAGTTTTAGACCGAATAAAATTAATTTTTAAAACTTCGGAGCCTGTAATAATTTTTCCAGCTTCAGGAACGGGTGCATGGGAAGCTGCACTTGTAAACACTTTAAGTGCTGGAGATAAAATCTTGATGTTTGAAACTGGACATTTCTCAACTCTTTGGTGGGATATTGCTCAAAAATTTAAAATTGAAGTAGACTTTGTTGAAGGTGATTGGAGAACAGGTGTTGATCCAAACATCGTTGAACAAAAACTAAAAGAAGACAAAGATAAAAAAATTAAAGCAGTTTGTGCTGTACATAATGAAACTTCTACAGGTGTTACAAGTAGAATTGGAGAAATTAGAAAAGCTATGGATAATGCGGAACATCCAGCTTTATTATTTGTTGATACGATATCTTCATTAGGCTCTATTGATTATAGACATGAAGAGTGGAAAGTTGATGTAACTGTTGGTGGTTCTCAAAAAGGATTACTTTTACCACCAGGACTTTCTTTTAATGCAATAAGTTCTAAAGCTTTAGAGGCATACAAAACATCTGAATTACCAAAATCTTACTGGGATTGGGGACCTATGTTAGAAAACAATAAAAAAGGTTACTTTCCTTACACACCAGCCACAAATTTATTTTATGGTTTGGATGAAGCAATCAATATGCTTACAGAAGAAGGTTTAGATAATGTTTTCAAAAGACACAAAAGATTTGCAGAAGCTACAAGAGTTGCAGTCAATTCGTGGGGATTAGAAATACTTTGTAAAAATCCAGAAGAATACTCAGATTCATTAACAGCAGTAATGGTTCCAGATGGTCATGATGCAGATTTTTTAAGAAAAACTATTTTAGATCACTACAACATGTCATTGGGAACAGGACTTGCAAAAGTTGCTGGTAAAATTTTTAGAATTGGCCACTTAGGTGATTTTAATGAACTAATGTTAGCTGGAACATTGGCAGGTGTTGAAATGGGTTTAATGAAATCTAAAATACCTTATAAAAAAGGTGGAATACTTAAGGCACTTGAGTATCTTTGTTAATCAATCAAGTTGTGAATTATGCTTGATTTTTGCATCGTAGGATCGGGAATTTCTGGATCAACGATAGCAAACTTATTAAATAAAAAATATTCCGTTGCAGTTTATGATAAAGCAAGAGGTTATGGTGGAAGAAGTTCATTTAAAAAATACAAAGATAAAGTTGGATTTGATCATGGACTTCAATATATCTCTCCAAAATCTAAAAAATTTAAAACATTTACTAATCAACTTATTAAGAAAAAAATTTTAAAAAAGTGGGAAGGAAATCATTTATTTCTGCATAAAACAGTTAAAGAAATTAAAAATCATTTAAAATTAATTGGAACAAAAGGAAACAACTCTATTAGCAAACATTTATTAAAGAAAATTAAATGTAATTTTGAACATGAACTTACAAATATAAAGAGATTAAATGATCATTGGGAATTAACATTTAAAAATGATGTAAAACAAATTTGTAAAAATCTTATTTTGACTTGTCCATTTCCTCAAAGTAAGAAATTAGGACAAAAATATTTAAATAAATCCTATTTAAATCAAAAAGTTAAAATGGATGCTAATTTAACAGTTATGATTGTCACTAATAAGCTTAAACAATCAAATAGTAGTTATTTTTTTAATGATGATATGCTTGGTTGGGCTGCATACGAAAATAGTAAGAAAAGATTTAAATTTAAGTATGATTTATGGACACTTCAAAGCACATACAAATATGGTAATAAATTCACTAAAGATTATAGAAACAAAAGAAAATACTACACAAGTCAACTAGTTAAAAAATTTGAAAAATTAACAAAGTTAAAAATCAAAAAAATTCATCACTCAAGAATTCATGGCTGGATGTATTCATCCAATTCAAAGCAACTCAAACAATTATCTTTATGGAATAAGTCTTTAAAATTAGGTTTATGCGGTGATTATTTTGGAGGACCAAGATTAGAAAATGGGTGGCAAAGTGCACACGATTTACACAGTAAAATACGATATGGTAAATAAATGAAAATTATATTTTCGATAGTAATTTTACTTTTTTCATCATCAATTAGTTTTTCTAAAAATACTGATATTATCCATGACTTTAAAATTACTTTTGATTGTAAATTAGAAAAAATAATGATCAAAAATAAAGATTTTAATTATCAAACTTTTACCGCAGACAATATTGAGGTAGATAAAAAAAAAGTTTTAAAAGTTGTAGCAGCACAACCAAGTGTATTAACAATTAATGGTTTATCAGAATTTATAGATACTTATTCAGATATAAGTAAAGATGATGTTAGAATTGCAAAAAACGACACCATTTTATTTAAAAATATAGATAAAGAAAAAAAATACTCAGAGTCAGTGTTTTTAAATAGATCCACTGGTGAATTAATTCATGAAGTCACTAAAAACATGAATACTAAAGATAATGAAAAATATATTTCTTTCTTTAGTTGTAATAATAAATGGAAATCAAATAATTAATAATTTTTAAACAATTACTAAATCTAATTTTTGATTACCTAATCTTTCATTTCCTTTATCAGTAATCAGATAAGTTTCACCTAAATTCATGGCTAATTGATTTTCAGAGTCCATCAATATCATATGCATAAAGAAAATATTTCCTGGTTGGATCACATATGGATTCCCTGTGTAAAGCATTGGCCAATCCATCCAATTTGGAGAAAAAGTTGCTCCTAATGAGTAACCACATGCATTCATTCGTGAATTTTTAAAGCCATGATCATCAAAGATTTTTGCATGAACATCAAAAACTTCTCCAATTTTATTTCCAGGTTTTAATTTATTTTCACAATTTGTAAGAGCTTCTACACAAGCATCATGCATTTTATGATGTTTCGGATCAGCTTTTCCTATTGGTATTGTTCTAAACATTGCTGAATGATAGTGCCTATAGGTTCCAGCCCATTCAATAGTCAATTGATCTTGATCATTAAGTATTTGCTTTTCTGCTTGATATCTACAGAGTAGGGCATTCTTTCCAGACCCTATAATAAATTCATTTGCAGGATAATCTCCACCTCCATCAAATATAACTCTGTTCATTTCAGCTAAAATTTTAGACTCACTTACTCCTGCTTTTGCATGCTTCCAAACTTCATTTAAAGCTTTGTCAGCTAAATTTGCTGCTTTTTTTACATAACTAATTTCTTCATTAGATTTAATTACTCTTAATTTTGTTATTAATTCTGACTTATCCTCAATTGAGCAATAGTCTTGTAATACTGCGTTAAGTCTTAATGCATTTCTTCCTGTAAGACCGTATGCTTCATATTCAACGCCAATTTTTTTTCCTTTTAAATTCAACTCATCTAAAATTATTTTGAGATCATCAGCAGGATTAGCACCATCTTTATCTACCCAAATTCTTATATCACTGATATTGGATGTATTTTGAGCTTGTCTTAAATCAGGAGCTCTAGTTAACAATATTACATTACCCTTTTGATCTAAAACTAATGCTTGGAAAAATACATATCCGAAAGTATCGTAACCAGTGAGCCAATACATAGACTCTTGTCTAAACATAATAAGAGCATCAACGCCCTCATTTTTGATAGATTTAAGTGTTTTTTGTTTTCTATTTGAGAATTCTTCTTTACTAAAATGAAGACCCATTAACGAATGTTAACACTAACAGAACCAATTTTATCAACTGTTCCTTTGTATAATCCTTTTCCTTTAAATGGAACTACTCCCACAGTTGAACCTGTGAAAACATAAAAATCTTTATTTAAACTAATCTTTTCTTTTTTAACTTTTTTTAAAACAAATCTTAAAGAATTTAATGGATTAATATAAACAATATTTGTATTACCATTTACTTTTACTCCATTTTTTTTGCTAACCATTGAAGTTTTTAAATTATTTAAGTTTAATTTTTTAAACTTTGTTTTTCTTCCAACAACAAATTTGATATTAAACCCAAAATCTCCACATATATCTCCTAAATATGTAAATTTTTTATTTCTTTGTCTAAATCCAACTATTTCAAAACAAGGCCCCATAAATTTAATAAATTTAGTGACATTTGATTTTGTAACTTTTCCTTTAAAATCAAAGAAAGATTTATTAATAAAATAATAAACTTCAACTTCTATACCTTTAGTGTGTTGGTTTATTTTTACTTTTTGACCAGATTTAACTAATCTTTTTTTAAATACTTTTGCTGTAAAAGGTTCTTTTTCTTTTAATTTTTTTAAAGCTTGAATTCCAGTTCCACCAGCTTTTATTCCAATTGTTTCATCTTTAATTTGATCTTCACACAATTTTCTAAGTTTGTTGGCTAAATTAATATTTTTACAATATTTTACTGGGATAGGATTGATGACTGTATTTGTGTTGAAAGCTTTAACTAACCTGTCGGCAATACGATTAATTTCATTTTTCATAGGAAGAACTTATTGAAGAATGCTCATAGGATCAAGTCTAGTTTGAAACCAATTTATCCTAAAATCTAAATGAGGCCCTGTTGATCTTCCAGTGGATCCAACAGTACCTATAATTTCTCCTTGTTTAACTTCATCACCAACATTTACCATTACATTTTCTAGATGTGAATATATCGTTGAAATTCCATGTCCGTGGTCCATTATTACAGTACCACCTGTATAATAAAGATCATCTTCTGCCATAGTCACTATTCCAGTTCCAGATGATTTAATTTTAGTTCCTTGTTTCGCTGCAATATCAATTCCATAGTGAGGCCACTTAGGTTTACCATTAAGAATTCTTTGGCTACCATAAACTCCACTAATTATTCCTTTAACTGGCATAATAAATTGTTCAGTAAAGAAAGTTAAATCTGAATTGATGGCTCTTGCTTTTCCAATTCTCCCATTTTCCTCTTTAATTCTTTTATAAACAGACTCTGGTGGTGTAACTTTATTTTCAGGCAGACCATCTATTCTTTGAATATTATATTTTCTCTTAAAAACTTTTTTTATAACTTTATTTTTTTTACCATTACTTATTTCAGTAATAGCTACATCAAATTTTCGATCTCTATCAATACCAAATACAAAATATCCATCCCCAGATACTTTAACTTGTGTTTTATCTACAAATACCTTTGATCCAGCTTCTGCTTTACCTAAAATAAAATGTCCTTGTAAAAATTTACCTTGAAACTCTAAAGCATGAGAGTGTGTAGAAAATATAATTGCTAGAAAAAGCAACAATTTTTTCATTATTTTGCTGTCCAACCACCATCAATTACAATTGATGTCCCAGTTATCATACTCGCTGCATCTGAAGCTAAAAAACATACTGCTGTAGCCACATCAGACTCAGTTGCAACTTTTCCCATGGGTATATTACTTAAAGCAAGCTGTTTAAATTTTTTATTTTTAAAGAATTTTTTAACCATTGGAGTTTCAACAAATGTAGGTGCAACTGTATTTACTCTGATATTTTTTGTTGCAAGTTCAACACCCATTCCTTTTGTTAATCCCTCAATTCCAAATTTTGTCATGTTATAAACATTTCTACCCGACATACCAACATGCCCTAATTGTGAGGACATATTAATTATAGATCCACCTTTTTTTTTATTTTTTAACATTTTTAGGACTACTAATTGAGCAACATTGAATGCTGCTTTCATATTTAAATCTACAAGATAATTCATGCTTGTTTGTTTTATTTTTTCAAAAGCCTCAGGAATGTTCGTGCCTGCGTTATTTACAAGTATATCTACTTTCTTAATTTTTTTTAATTTAGAAGAAAGATCTTCATAATCCATTATATCACAAGTTATTTTAGTTAATTTTCCTTTAACTTTTTTTATATCTTTTTGAAGCTTATCAAGATCAGAAGTAGTTCTACTTACTCCAATTATTGTTGCACCAGCTTCTGCAAGAGCAATAGAGCATGCTCTACCAATACCTTTTCCTGCACCTGTTACTAAAGCAACTTTATTTTTTAAATTAATTCTTTTTAAATACATTTATAAAAATAGTTTAACGTCCGTATATATTAGTTCTATTGCAACAAATAATATTGCTAATAATCCAACCCATCCTATCCATTTATACTTTTTAATCCAGCCAGATATCAATGTTGCTGCAGTAGCCATTAAAACTATTGATAAAACAAGACCAAATATTAATAACATATAGTGATCTCTAGCTGCACCCGCTACTCCTAACACATTATCTAAACTCATCGTTACATCTGCTAATATTACAGTTGTTATAGCTTTCATGAATGACGAACTATCTACTTTTTTGATATTTTCTTCAGCGTTACTATTCATTTTAATTACATCCACATAAAGTCTATAACATATATAAAGTAGTAATATTCCACCTATAAATCTAAGTCCTGTGATTTGTAATAGATAAGCAGTTATTAGTGTAAATATAATTCTTAAAACTACTGCTGCTCCAATTCCCCAAAAAATAATTTTTTTTCTTTGCTCAGTTGGGAATTGGGATGCAACCATTCCAATTATAATTGCATTATCTCCTGCTAAAACTAAATCGATAAAAACTATTTGAAAAAAAATAAGAATCTGTTCTGATATCATTAACTATTCAATATCATATCTGCACCCTTTTCAGCTATCATAATTGTTGGTGAATTAGTATTTCCAGAAGTTATATTAGGCATAATTGATGCGTCTACTACCCTTAAATTCTTAATTCCGTGAACTCTAAGTTTATCATCAACAACTGCGTTTTCATCACTCCCCATTTTACATGTTCCAACAGGATGAAAAATAGTTTGTGCATATTCGCTTCCTGCTTTAACCAACTCTTCATCGTCTTCAATATTTGCTCCAGGTCGATATTCCTCTGGTTCGTATTTTTTAAATGTCTCTGTTTCCATAATAATTCTTCTCACAAGTTTTAAACCTTTTGCGGCAACCATTCTATCGTCTTCAGTAGATAAATAATTCATTTGAATTTTTGGTGGTTCTCTATTGTCAGCACTTTTAAGTGAAATTTCTCCTCTACTAGATGGTCTTATATTTGCTACTGTAGGAGTAATACCATGAAAGTCATGTAATTTTGATTTTCCTAAAACATCAGTACTTATAGGTTGTACATGAAATTGTAAATTTGGGGTTTCCCTCGAACTGTCACTTTTTGCAAAACCACATACTTGACTTGCCCCCATAGTCATAGGGCCACTTTGCTGAAGTACATATTCTAAACCAATTAAAAAGTTTCCAAACAAACTATTTATTTTTTTATTAAGAGACTCAAGATTTTTAACTTTATAAACTGGTCTAAACATTAAGTGATCTTGTAGGTTTTTTCCAACACCTTTTAAATGTTTTACACCATCAATACCAAAATTTTTCAAATTATCTAAGTCACCAATACCTGATGTTTGTAGAATATGAGGAGAACCGATTGAACCTGCTGATAATATAATTTCTTTATTTACTTTAGAATTTATTAGTTTGTCATCTTTAAAATACTCTATGCCAATTGCTTTATTTTCTTCAAAAACAATCCTTTTAACATGAGCATCCACTATTATTTCTAAATTTTTTCTATTTTTTGCAGGATTTAGATATCCTTTAGCTGCACTACATCTTAGTTTTAATCCAAATTTATTACGTGTTGTAGTAAATTGAAAATAACCAACTCCAAAGTTATTACCTGTATTAAAATCATCTACCTTTGGAATTCCTATTTCATTTGCTGCATTTATGAATTCATCTAACATTTTGAGTTTGATTTTTTTATTCGAAACTACGATTGGACCTGAGTCGTTATGAAATTCATTCTTTCCTAATTCATTATTTTCTGATTTAATGAAGTATGGCAATACATCTTCCCAACCCCAACCTGCATTTCCTTGCTGTCTCCAATTATTATAATCTTGACTTTGACCTCTGATCCATAACAGTCCATTTATAGAGGAGCTCCCTCCTAATGTTTTACCCCTGGGATATCTAATTGATCGGTTATTCATAGATTTGTCTTTTTCAGTATGAAAACACCAATCAACTTTTGGATTATGCATAGTTTTGTAATATCCAACTGGTATGTGTATCCATGGATATGTATCTTTTCCTCCCGCTTCCAATAATAGAACTTTGTTTTTTGGATTTGCGGACAATCTATTAGCTAAAACACAGCCAGCTGAACCAGCGCCAATAATTATGTAATCAAATTTATCCATATTTTTTATAAATAATTTTTAATGAATATTTAATGATTTTAAACATTTTTCTCATAAAAACTTCGAAATGACGCTTGTATGTACCTTAGATTTTTGAGAGGATCTTAACATTATAAATTAAAAGAGAGGGATATAATGAAAAAAATCGTTTCAGCGTTGTTTGCTGCTTTCTTAGTATTTGGATTTATTTCAAATGCAAATGCTGCAAAAACGTTAAAGTGTCAGACGGTTATTAGCGCTAAAGGTGATGAAGCGGTAATGTTAAAAGACTTTACTGACAACGTAACAAAACTAACAGGTGGATCTCTAAAATTTGAAATTATGCCAGCAGGAACAGTAGTTGGAGTTAAAGAAACTCTTGATGCTGTTGATAAAGGATTAATTGATTGCGGATTTGCTTGGACTCACTATTGGTCTGGAGAACATCCAGCTGCTATGTTATTTGGTTCGCCAGTAGCAGGTGGCGGTGTAGGAATTGATAACATCGCATTTTTATCATGGTTTTTATATGGTGGTGGAGAACAACTATATGACAGACTTTGGGGAGAAATGAAAAGAGACATTAAAGGTTTCATGCTTCAACCAGTTGGTCCAGAAGCTTTAGGATGGTTCCCAAGAAAAATCAAAGACATGGATGATTTCAGAACATTTAAGTTCAGAACTCCTCCAGGAATTCCAGGTCAAACTTATAAAGACATTGGAATAGCTTCAGTTGCAATGGGTGGTGGAGATATTCTTCCAGCATTGGAAGCAGGAACTATTGATGCTGCTGAGTGGTGTTGTCCTCAACCAGATAAAGTGTTTGGTATACATAAAGTATTAAAACACTACTATCTACAAGGTTTACACCAAGTAGTCGTAAATGCTGACTTTTACTTAAACAAAAGTACTTACGATAAGTTCACTGACCATGAGAAATTTTCAATGAAGATGGCTGCTGATGCATCGTTGATGAGAGCTTTAGCTTACAGAATCAACACTAATGGATTAGCACTTAAAGATCTAACTGAAAATCATGGTGTGATACTTGAAGATACACCAGCTGATTATTTCCCAGCTTATATGGCTGCAGCGAAAGCAACTTTAGAGAAAAATGCAAAAGAAAACGCATTCTTTAAAGAAGTTTATGACTCTATGATAAGCTTTGCTAATACTGCTGTACCATTCTGGTCTGGTGCACAAACATCGAATGCTAAGCTAGGAATGGCTTATGCTAATTCGTTGAAGAAATAAATAAAGTTATTAAGCGGGCTTTTATAAGCCCGCTTTCTTTTTCAAAAATTTTTATGTCGGATAATCCAAAGTTAGATATTTCAGATGAAATGATAGCCGAAAGGCGATCAGGATCTGGAAAGATGCCTGATGATATGCCAACTTGGATGGCTAAAACTATAGTTAACATAGACAGATTTAGTAAATTAATAGGAAACATTGTTTGCTGGATTACTATCCCGCTAATGCTTGGGATGGTTTATGAAGTTTTAGCAAGAAAATTATTTTTAGCTCCTACAATCTGGGCTTATGATATGAGCAGATTTTTTTATGGAGCATTATTTATGTTGGGAGCAGGATACGCTCTTTCAAAAGGTGTTCATATAAGAGCAGATTTTTTATATAGAAATTTTAAAGTTAAAACTCAAGGCAGAATAGATTTTTGGCTTTACTTATTATTTTATTTTCCAGGATTAATAGTCTTTTTGTATATGACAACAGGCTTTGTCCAAGAAAGTATAATGAGAAACGAAAGAGGGATGGATACAACATGGATGCCATATATGTGGCCGATAAAGTCTTGTCTATGGATTGGAATTGTTTTCCTTTTAATACAAGGTGTTTCAGAACTTTTTAAAAGTTATTACGCAGCTGTCAAAGGTAAATGGCCAGGTAGTTAATGCTTTCACATTTAATAGATCCTGCAATTTTAGGTTTCATACTTATTGGTGTGATGTTGTTTGCAATATTTATAGGATTTCCAATTTCATTCACTCTTATTTTTTTAGGTTTCGTTTTTGGTTATTTAGGTTTTGGAAAATTGGTTTTCTATTTAATGACACTTCAATTTTCGATGGTAATGACCGAACAAACCCTCGCCGCCGTCCCCTTATTTGTATTTATGGGAATAATGATGGAACAAGCAGGTTTAATGGAGAGATTATTCTCAGCTTTCCAAATGATGTTGGCTAGAGTTAGAGGCTCTTTATATTATGCAGTTTTATTTGTATCGGTAATATTCGCAGCCGCAACTGGAATAGTTGGTGCATCAGTTACAATTCTTGGAATTATGGCTGCAAAATCAATGAATAGATCAAACTATGATGTAAAATTAGCTGCTGGTACAATTACTGCTGGAGGAACTTTAGGTATTCTAATTCCACCGAGCATTATGCTTGTGGTTATGGGTCCAATTATGGAAATTCCTGTAACTGATTTATTCGCAGCTGCAATTGTTCCAGGAATATTGTTGGCATGCCTATATGCAGCATACACCACATTCAGATGTATGATGAACCCAAAATTAGGTCCGCCCATACCAGAAGAATTAAGAACAACAGATTTAAAAAAATTATGGCTAGAATTTTTCTTAGGATTAGTGCCACCAGCTGCATTAGTATTTGCTGCATTAGGTAGTATTTTGTTTGGATTTGCTACACCAACAGAAGCTGCAGGATGTGGTGCAGGTGGTGCATTATTGCTCTCACTAGCTTACAAAAAATTAACATTAAAAAAATTACAAGACGCACTAGTTAAAACTTTAGAAATTTCTGCATTAATTATGGTTTTAGTTGCTGCTTCTAATTTCTTTGGAGCAGTATTTGCTAGATTAGGAACTCCAATGGTTTTGACAGATTTTCTTTTATCACTTGAGATGAATAAATATTTAATTTTAGGAATAATCATGATTATGATTTTTCTTTTAGGATGGCCATTAGAGTGGGTACCAATTGTTATGATAGTTGTTCCTATAATTTTACCATTGGTAGAAGCATTAGGATTTAATTTAACTTGGTTTGCAATTCTTGTTGCTGTTAATTTACAAACTGCCTGGCTCTCTCCCCCCGTAGCGTTATCTGCTTATTTTTTAAAAGGAGTAGTTCCAAGTTGGGATTTAAAAGATATTTATCTTGGAATGATGCAGTTCATGGTATTGCAGATAATTGGATTAATTATAATCATAGCGTATCCAAAAATAGTACTATGGTTGCCAACTCTCTTATATGGACAGCAGTAAATAATTGATTAATATCATTTAGGTGAATCAAAGTGAAAAATTTCAACTAAGGAATTGGGAACTAGTTTCAATAAATCCTAATAATAGAGACTGGAGTTGGAAAAATTACTTTAACTTTTGGGCTATAAATATTCAAACAATAGTTGGGTTCTCTTTAATATCAGCTTTATATTTATTTTATGATCTGAATTTTTTTGTTGTCCTAACAGGATCATTGCTAGCAGGATTATTAGTATTCTTTTTTGCCAACATCATTGGAAAAATTTCTCAAAGTAGCGGATTAAGTTTTCCAACAATTCTTAGGCTTTCAATGGGTTTTACTGGTGCCAGATATGTAGGGATGATCAGAGGATTAGTTGGTTTGTTCATGTTTGGTGTACAAACATTTTTTATATCAAAATCACTAGGTTATATTGCAAGGATAATCCTATTTAAAATAGACAATCAACTCTTACAGAATGAAATATTCCTATTATTCTTTTTTGGTTTGAATTTAATTGATTGGGTTTGTTTATTTTTAACTTTAATATTTCAATACATCCTTTTTACAAAAGGACAGAATTTTTTAAAATCATTTATTAATTTTTCAGGTCTTTCAATATATTTAGGACTATCTGTACTACTAATTGTTATTTTATCTGAGTATTACAATGAACTCCTTAATGGAATAAAACTAAGTTTAGTCTTTAGCAATTTTGCAATCCAGTCAAATATCGCTCCAATAATTTCAATCACGGGAACTTTATTTGCTTATTTTGCTATAGTTCTTCTAACTTTTGGTGATTTTTCTAGATACTCAATGAATTATAAAGAAATGACCAAAGGTAACTTAAGTATAATATTAAATTTAATATTCTTTTCTTTTTTCTCGGTATTAATCACATTAGGTTCAGATATTATTCTTACTAGCAAAGGATTAAATGCTTCAAGTTTACTTACTAATCCAAATGATATAGTTGGAAAATTTAATAATAATTTTCTAACTTTCTTTTGCTTGATATTTATTATTATCTCTTCGTTATCAACTAATTTGATAGCAAATTATATTCCTTCGCAAAATACACTGATAAATTTTTTCCCGAACTCTTTAACGTTAAAAAAAACAGGAATTGTAATATCAATTGTTGGATTAATTATTTCAACATTTTGGCTTTCAATTTTCAGTAAAGCTAATGTTTTAATATTTGTTGAAGCCGTAGCAACGACTTTTGGGCCAATTTTTGGAGTATTGGTTGCAGATTATTATTTGTTTAAAAAACAACAAATTAATCATAAAGAGCTTTTTTATCCTAAAGAACATACAGAATATATTTACAGTAACGGTTGGAACTTCAAAGCATTGTATGCTCTTTTAATTGGATCAATCTTTTCTTTATCGTCTTTGCTAAATGAAAACTTAATACAATATCAATCTTTTGGATGGATTATTGGAGCATTCGCATCTTATTTAGTATATTATTTATTAAATAATAAATAATAATGAAAGCCCTTGTCTACACTGGTGTTGAAGAAATGGAATTCAGAGAAGAAAAAGAGCCTTCTGAAAAACCCGGAGAAAGTATTCTTAAAGTTCATGCATCAGGTATCTGCGGTTCTGATATGCATGCTTACCACGGAAAAGACGAGAGAAGAATCCCACCGTTAATTTTAGGTCATGAAGTTAGTGGTCAAATAATTAACGGTAAGCTTAAAGATCAAATTTCAGTTCTTAATCCATTAATAACTTGTAGAAATTGTGAATACTGCAAAAGCGGAAGAGAACATTTATGTCCAGATAGAGTGCTTCTAGGAATGAATAGACCTTATGAAAGACAGGGTGCGTTTGCTGAACTCATTACAGTTCCAGATCATAATATTTTCAAAGTTCCTGAAAAGCTTGATGTAAAAGAGGCTGCAGTTGCAGAACCAACAGCAGTTTCATATCACGCAGTATTACTAGCAGTAGAAGCGTCAAAAAAACCATTAAATGAATGTAGAACGCTTGTTCAAGGTGGTGGAGCAATTGGCCTTTTGTGTGCTTTAATTTTATCCAAGATCCAAGGAAATACAAATTTAACTATTTCTGATCCAAATCAAAAAAGACTTAATGCATGCTCAAAATATGTAGATGCAAAAACAGTATCACCAGATCATAAGGATATTAAAGAGAGCAGCTTTGATTTAGTTTTTGATACTGTTGGACTTGAAGTTTCACGACAACAGGCAATCAGTGTAGTAAAACCAGGCGGAATAATAGTTCATATCGGACTAACTCAGCCTGCAGGATCTTTTAATTTTAGAAAAGCAACTCTTCAAGAAGTCACTTTTATTGGGACTTATTGTTATACAAATAAAGAGTTTGGAGAAACTATTGATATTTTAACTAATAACAAACTAGGCAAGATAGAATGGATTGAGTACAGAAATCTTAAAGATGGTTGGGGAGCTTTTAAAGAAATTCATGATGGAACCTGTTCGGCACCTAAGATAGTGCTTCTGCCTTAAATTCTTGGTTTTTTAAGAGGTATTAATACCTTTTTTTCTCCGATTTTTTCTGAATTTTTTGAAATTACAGGTGCAGTTATAATTATAGACCAATAAATCATCAAACCAAAAAGAACTGTTAATTTCATATCATCTAAATAGAGAACAATAATGAATTATGCATGTTTAAATAATGTCAAAATTTTGAATTTGAAAATTATTTTATCTTTTATATAGAGAGGACATGTTTAGATTTTTATTTAAATTAATTTTAGTTACAGCGTTGTTTCAAACTACTTTGTATTCTGAGGAAGTAAAAGTATTTGAGTTTACAGAGAAAGAACTATCAGAATTGACAGTTAGAAAAGTAAGAGGGGCAGATAATAAAACTGAATATTCTGTTGGCTCTGATGAAAATGGTAATTACCTTAAAGCTATTGCTGATAATGCTGCTTCTGGCCTAGGTAAGGAGATTAAAATTGATCTAAATAAAACACCTTTCATAAATATTACTTGGAAAATTGAGAAAGACATACCAGGGATAGATGAGACAGCTAAAAAGGGTCATGACTTTGCAGGAAGAGTATTCGTCATTAAAAAAACTGGAGCAACACCTTTATCCAATAGAGCAATAAATTATGTTTTTTCAAGCAATCAAGAAGTTGGAAGCAACTTTCCAAGCCCATATACTAAAAAGTCCATAGATAATGTACTTGCTACTACCAAAACAAATTTAAATGAATGGGTAACTGTCAAAGCAAACGTTAAAGAAGATTTCAAGAAATTCCATAATTTAGATGTTAATGAGCTAGATGGTATAGCGATCATGTCAGATACAGATAATTCAAAGAAAAAATCAATTACTTACTATCAAAATATCTATTTTTCTTCTCAATAAATTTTATTAATATCAATTGATGAAAGTATTTAAGTATAATTTAAAAGTATACTATGAGGATACTGATTTTGGTGGAATAGTTTACCACGCAAATTATTTAAAGTACTTTGAAAGAGCAAGATCTGAGCTTATTTATTCCTTGGGATATTCGAATAAAAAGTTATTAGATAAACATAATGTTTTAATAGCAGTAAAAACTTGCAACGTAGATTTTAAGAAACCGGCAAAATTTGAGGATAAAATTACCGTTTTCACAAAAATAAAATCTAATACTTTGACTACAATTACAATGTCACAAGTAATTAAAAGAAAATCAGATACTTTATGTGATGCAGAGATTAAATTAGTATCTCTAAATAAGTTGGGAAAACCAGTAAAACTTCCAGTAGCACTTATTAACAAATTAAACTAGTTCTTTTACTTTTTTAAATAGTTTAGTCATTTGTTTTTCATTTATTCGTCCAGTATTTACATTTCTTGGACTTGGATGATAACACCCCATTAACAACACATTGTTAGGTAATTTAAAATATATTCCATGACTAAATTTTACTCTCTCAGTGTAATCAAAATTTTCTCTATAAAATTTTACACAAGTATCAAACGCAATTTTCCCTAAAGCCACAATAATTTTTAGATTTTTAAGTATTTCAAATTCAGATTTAAAATAACCAAAGCAATTTTTTAACTCTTCATTTAATGGTTTATCTCCTGGAGGAACGCACTTTAGAGCTGGTGTTATAAAGGTATTTTTTATTTTTAATCCATCATTTATATGATCTGAATTACTTTGATTGGCAATTTTTACATTGTGTAAACATTTATATAAAAAATCTGAGGATTTATCGCCTGTAAATACTCTGCCTGTTCTTGTTCCACCATGAGCAGCTGGTGCTAGACCAACAATCATTATTTTTCCATTTATATCTCCAAAACCTGTAACTGGTTTTCCCCAATAAGTTTGGTCCATATATTGTTTTCTTTTTTCCGTAGATATTTTTTTTCTAAACCTCACAAGTCTAGGGCATTTATTACATTTAATTATTGTTTTTTTTAATTTTTCAAATTTAACGGTCATTAAGTTTAGAGAAGCTTCTTTTTGTGTGTCCATGGACCTTTTTTTGTTTTAGGTAAAAACTTTCTAAGGTCAAAAAGGACTTTTTCAGACAATTTTCTGTAGGTGGTTAGTTTTCCTCCATATATATTCAATAAAGGTAATTTTTTTATAATTTTTAAATCAAAAACATAATCTCTTGTGACTTTTGAAGCTGTATTAAAATCTTCAATTAGAGGTCTTATCCCTGAATAAGTATCTACAATGTCCTTTGTTCTGATTTGTTTTTTTAAGTAATTATTTACTGAACGAATTAAATATGTAATTTCTTTTTTTGATATTCCTTTATTTTCTGGTGATTTAACCTCAACTTCTGTAGTTCCAATTAAAGAAAACTTCCCTTTATAAGGTATCACAAATATTATTCTTTTATCAGTATTTTGAAATGTGAATGCAACATTTTCTTTGTACAATTTTTTTGTAATAATATGACTTCCTTTAACTAATCTTATTTTTTTCTTAGATTTAATTTTTATATTTTTATTTAAGGTTTCGTTTATCCATGGTCCAGATGCATTAATTAAAATTTTTGATTTTACTTTTTCACCTTTTTCAAGACTAATAATCCATTCATTGCCAATAATTTCAGCTTTTTTAACTTTGTTATATTCTAGTATTTTAGCTTTATTTCTTTTTGCATCTTTAGCATTTAGTTTCGTTAATTTTTTATCGTCAATTTGTATGTCAAAATATTGAAAACCAGTTTTGTATTTTTGCTTAAGAATATTTGAAAATTTTTTTGTAAGATCAAACGTTTTTGATTTTGGTATATTGCTTTTGCCACCTAAATTATCATACAAAAATAAACCAATTTTAATTAACCAGGCTGGTCGAATTTTATCTGCATAAGGAATTATAAAAGGAATCGGTTTGGAAATATGTCTGGCAATTTTATAAACTATTTCTCTTTCTTTCAGAGATTCTCTAACTAGTCTGAATTCATAATTTTCTAAATAACGAAGACCACCATGTACTAATTTCGTCGACCAAGATGAGGTTGCTCCTCCAATCTCACCTTTGTCAGCTAAACAAACTGATAAACCTCTACCTGCAGCATCTCTTGCAATACCTGCACCATTTATACCGCCACCTATTATGAATAAATCAAATTTTTTAGACATTTAAATTATGATTTGTTTTAAAATATACAACCTCTTTTAGAAATTTAAAATTTTTAAATGCAATTATTTACAATTTCATAATATCTTAACATTAATAAATTATTAATAAAAAATTAAATAAACTTAACAGAAGGATAGATATGAAAAAAATACTTAGTGTTTTAACAATTCTATTTACTTTCTCTTTTACATCACACAGTTATTCAAAGACAGAAATTCATTGGTGGTACGGAAACAGTGGTTTTCTTGGTGATGTAATTATTGAAATTGCAAATAGATTTAACGCTTCACAAGATCAATATACGGTCATTCCTACAGGAAAAGGAAGTTATGAAGATAACATGGCGGCAACTATTGCTGCATTTAGAGCAGGCGACCAACCACACTATTCACAGGTTTATGATGCTGGTGCTGCAATCATGGTAGCTCAAGTAAAAAATGGTGTTGTTATCGGTTTTGAAGAAATGGCTAAGAAATATGGCATTGATGTAGATGCTGACAACTATATTCCAGGCATTAAAAATTTCTATGCCGACTCTGATGGAAAAATGATTGGTGTACCTTTCAATAGTTCAACTTGTTTGATGTATGCAAACATGGACATTTTGAAAGAGGTTGGAATTGAATCTGTGCCAAAAACTTATGAAGAATTTGAGGCCATGGCTCCAAAAATCAAAGCTGCTGGATACATTCCTTTAGTTCAAAGTCATAGTCCATGGATTTGGACTGAAAATTTCTTTTCTAGACATAATTTATTAATGTTAGATGGAAATAATGGTTACGATGCTGTTCCTACAAAAACTTTATTCGCTGAAACTGATGCATTTGTCTATCATTGGAAGAAAGTTAAAGAATGGTATGATAAAGGTTTATATGGCTATAAAGGAAGAGCGTGGGGAGACAATCAAGCACCATTTATAGCAGGTGAAGCTGCATTTTGGTTTGGTTCTGCTGCATCATTTGGTGGAATGAAAGGTGTTGTTCCAAACTTTACAGTTAATCATATTCCTTACTGGGATTCAGTAACCAAAGGAAAAGAGTATCCAACTTTTATAGGTGGTGCTGCTAACTGGATCTTAAATGGTCATACTGAGGAAGAGTACAAAGGACTTGCTAAATTTATAGAATTTATGGGTTCTCCAGAAATGGATCTGTATTATCACAATATGACTGGTTACTCTGCAGTGACTAAAGGTGGTATAGAGTTAGCTGAAACTATAAATTTCTATAGAGCTTCTCCATATCATAAAGCAGTTGGTGAACAATTAAGCTTAGAAGGTTCAACTATTCCTGGTGGATATAGAGCTGGTAACTGGCCCCAAATTCGTGAAGTAATTTACGAAAATATTGAGCCAATGTTAAACGGCAAAATATCAATCGAAAAAGGATTGCAGAATATGGACAAAGGTGCAGCTAAATTGTTAAAGCAATTTGCTAAAACTTTGTAAGAATAATTAAAACAATAAGGAGGGTATTAATTTACCCTCCTTATTTATTTTTATAAAAGTATGAAAAAAGTCCAATTCAAATCTAGCTATTCACAATATCTTTTCTTAGCTCCGCAGCTAGGTATATTGTTAATTTTTTTATATTGGCCAATCATACAAACCTTTAGAGATGCATTTACAATGCAAGATGCTTTTGGATTTGGATCGAAGTTTGTATGGTTTGACAATTTTTTATTTATTTTTGATGATCCAGCTTATTTCATAGCTTTCAAATTTACTATTATTTATAGTTTTGTTATTACTTTAATTACAGGCTCAATTGGATTATTACTTGCCGTTCAGGCTAATAATGTAATGCATGGTAAAAGCACTTACAAAACACTTTTAATTTGGCCTTATGCAATTGCGCCTGCGGTAGTTGGTGTAATGGCAAATTATTTTTTTAGTGAAAGATTTGGTCTTCTTTATCATTTATTTCACGAACTGTGGGGATTTAATTGGTACGAAAGTGTGTTCGACTCTTATATTTACGTAATCATAGCTGGTTCTTGGAAGCAAATCAGTGCTAATTTTATTTTCTTCTTGGCTGGACTTCAAGCTATACAAAAATCTGTAATTGAAGCATCAATGATTGACTGTAAAAATAGTTTTAGAAGATTTTGGACAATTACATTCCCATTATTAATGCCAACTACATTCTTTTTAATAATTATTAATATAACGTATGCTTTCTTTGATACATTTGGAATTATTGATACCACAACAATAGGTGCTCCTTCCGGTGAAACAAGAACTCTAGTTTATAAAGCTTACATGGATGGATTTAGAGGACTGGATTTAGGAAGTGCAGGAGCTCAATCAATAATGATGATGTTGATTGTATTAGTAATTACGATTTTTCAATTTAGATATATCGAAGGGAAAATACATTATAATTAATGACTAGATTTATCACATCAAGTTTTTCACATTTAATTTTACTCATTGGAATACTAATCATGGTAGTTCCTGTATGGATGATTTTTGCTAGCTCGACGCACACGAGTTCAATGATTAATATGAATGGTCTCCAAATGTTTTTAGGAGATAGCTTTTATGAAAATTACTTACGAGTTTTATTATATCAGGGTGGTTTTTTTAAAGAGATAACAGCATTAAAAATGTTTTTTAATAGTTTTATCATGGCTACAGGAGTTGCAATATTATCCGTTGTTACATCTTTAATGGCTGCTTACGCGTTGGTTTATTACAGAATAAAATATGCAACATTATTGTTTTGGATTATATTTATTACAATTTTAGTACCATTAGAGTTAAGAATTTTCCCTACTTATTCAGTAATGGCTGAGCTTAATCTAGTGAATTCTTACTTTGGATTAATAGTTCCTATTTCAGCATCAGCTATAGCAACATTATTCTTTCGACAATTTTATAAAACCGTTCCAGATGAATTACTTGAATCCGCAAAACTTGATGGAGCAAATACCTGGAGATTTTTTGTTGATTTTTTAATTCCTTTGTCAAAAACAATGATTGTAGCGATGTTAATATTTATGTTTGTTTTTGGCTACAATCAGTATCTATGGCCATTATTGGTAACAACTTCAGAACAATATTGGACAGTGGTTATGGGATTAAAAATGATGTCGGGTTCAATTGTTCATCGTTTTGCTTTCGTGATGATGTCTATGGTGCCACCAATTTTAATTATAATTGTGTTGCAGAAATATTTTATTAAGGGGGTTTTTCAAGATAAATGAAAATTAAACCACTTCAAATAATTGCTCATATTATTTTAATACTAGGAGTCTTGTTAATGGTAGTTCCTATTTGGATATCTTTTGCAAGTTCTTCGCATGACTCTGTAACTATATTAACCGAAGGTATGAAGTTTCATATAGGTGATCAGCTAGCAAGAAACTATAACGAAGTTTTAAATGAAAAAGGTGGTTGGTCAGAAGAAGTGACTGCTGCAAAAATGTTTATTAATAGTTTTATAATGGCATTAGGAATTGCAACACTTAAGGTAGTTATTTCAGCAATGTCAGCATATGCTTTGGTTTATTATAGATTTAAATTAGCTGTACCAATTTTTTGGTTAATCTTTATTACTCTACTTGTTCCTTTGGAGGTAAGAATTTTTCCAAGCTATAAAATTGTATCTGATTTAGGTTTAACAAATTCATATACAGGCCTTATCCTTCCATTAGTTGCTTCAGCTACAGCAACATTTTTCTTCAGACAATTTTATAAAACAATTCCAGATGAACTCTTGGAGTCAGCAAAATTAGACGGAGCAAATGCTTGGAGTTTTTTCATAGATTTCTTGGTTCCATTATCTAAAACCATGATAGCAGCAATGTTTATCTTTATGTTTGTATATGGATACAGCCAATATTTATGGCCACTAATAATGACAACTGCAGAAGAATACTGGACTGTTGTAATGGGAATGAAGATTATTTACACAGAAAGCTATGAAGGAGTTGCTCTGCCAAGAACTGCAGAAAGATTTGCGTATATCATTTTGTCAATGATCCCACCAGTTTTAGTGGTAGTATTTTTACAAAAATGGTTCATAAAAGGATTAATTCAAACGGAGAAATAAATGAGCTTTTTAGATTTAAAAAATGTGACTAAGATTTACCCAAATGGAACTAAGGCTGTTCATGAAACTTCATTAAGTGTTGAAGAAGGTGAGTTTATGGTTTTTGTAGGACCTAGTGGATGTGGAAAATCAACTTTATTAAGAATGGTTGCAGGCTTAGAGGATATTACAGAGGGTGATATTAATCTTGATGGAAAATTAATTAATGAGGTAGATCCGTCTGAAAGAGATGTAGCAATGGTGTTTCAGAACTATGCATTATACCCACATATGAATGTTTATAATAACTTGGCTTATGGTCTAAAAAACAGAGGAATTGACAAAGAAACAATTGAGCAAAAAGTAAATGATGCAGCTAAGCTGCTACAAATTTCAGATTATTTACAGAGAAAACCTTCAATGTTATCCGGAGGTCAAAGACAAAGAGTTGCAATGGGTAGAGCAATTGTTAGAAATCCTAAGATATTCTTATTTGATGAACCTCTTTCAAACTTAGATGCAAAATTAAGAATTCAGATGAGACTTGAAATCAAAAAACTTCAGCAGAAAGTTGGAGTAACAAGCATATTTGTTACGCATGATCAAGTAGAGGCCATGACACTTGCTGATAGATTAGCAGTTATTAACAATGGAATTATTGAACAGCTTGGAACTCCTATTGAGATATATGATAATCCAAAATCATTATTTGTTGCTGGTTTTATTGGCTCACCTCAAATGAATTTTTTAGATGGTAATATAAAAAATAAAACATTATCTGCAGAAGGTTTTGAAATTAAAGATATTGATAGTGACTTTGAGGGAGAAGTAAAATTAGGAATAAGACCTGAACATTTAAGTCAAAGTGAAAATAGTTTAATTAATTTAAAAGTAGACTTAGTGGAACAACTTGGTTCGGATAATCTTGTTTATGGTCAATTAAAAGACAAAAAAGACTTTTGTTATAGGTGTCCGGGAAATCTAACTATTGAAAAAGGTGCTGATCTAAGTCTTAATATTGAGAACAATAAATATTATATTTTTGATAAAAGCACTGGCAAAAGAGTTAATTAATTTTGATTTTAAGCAAACCAAATCATATAAAAATTTATGGTCACCGAGGAGCAAGAGGAGATCTTCCCGAAAACACTCTAGAAAGTTTTAAATACTTATTTGAAAACAATATTAATGCATACGAAACAGATATATTAATTTCTAAGGATCTTGTACCAGTTATTGCTCATGATTTTAGATTAGATCCAAGCAGAACAAAAGATAATGAGGGAAATTGGATAGAGGATGAAAATTTAAAAATATTTGATTTAACTTATGCAGAACTTTCAAAGTTTGATGTAGGTTCAGTAAATAAATTATCCAGATACGGAAGAAGATTTATTAATCAAAAAAAATTAGAAAACCAAAGAATACCAAAACTTTCTGAATTATTAGAAATGTCTTCAAAAAATAAATCTGAAAAATTATTAATAAATTTAGAAATTAAATCTACACCAGAGGAAGAAAATTTGACACCAGAACCAGAAGATACAGTAAAATTAATTATGAACGATATAAATGAATCATCTTTAAAAGATAAAATAATCGTTTCATCATTTGATTGGAGAACTTTATCAGTAATTAAAAATCAGTATCCTGAAATTCCAAGAGCTTACTTAACTCAACATTTGACAGGAATTAATATTAATCAAACTATTTACAACAGATCTCCATGGTTGAGTTTTTTGCCTTATTATGAAGATCATGAATTGCCAAAAATTATAAAGTCACAAGGTGGAAAAGCTTGGCATCCATACCGAAAAGACATTACAAAAAAACTTGTCGATATTTCTCATCAAGAAGAATTGCCAGTAAATGTATGGACAGTAAACAAAGAGTACGAAATGTTAAAGATGGTTGAGTACGGTGTAGATGGTATTATGACAGATTATCCATTAAGGTTGAAAGAACTTTGTGAGAAAGAAAATATAAAATGGTTTTAGTTTATCTTAATGGATTTAAATATAGTTAATAACCAAGAGAAATTTTTAGCAGGAAAACTTGAAGGATATACTTTAAAAGGTGCTGAAAATAAATTTGATGACAAAGGAAATCCTTTACCCTTTCCAGGTTGTACAATAATTTGTAATATTCCTCTTAATACCAATTTATCCGATGAAATTAGTAGTTTTCAAAAAAAAATAAAAAATTTTAATCCAGAAAAAACTTACTTCTATTTACCTCCATCCAGTTTTCATATGACATTATTTGATTGTTGTAATTTAAATACAAAAAATACAAATAATTGGCCATCAGATATAGATCTTGATATGGATCACAAAGATATAGCTTTTGAATTAAATAAAAGAATTAAAAACTATAATTTTCCAAAAGAATTTAATCTTAAACTAAAAACATTTTTTGGTGGTTATAGTATTATTTTAGAACCTTTTTCTAAAAAGGATGAAAAAATTCTTAGAAATTGTAGAGATGAACTAAGTAGCTTATTAAAAATTAAATTTGAAAACCATCAAAGATATACTTTTCATATTACTTTGGCATATATCTTAAGAGAGCTTAGTGAGATTGAAATAAGTAATTTAATTGAATTTAATAAAAAACTATTTTTAGACTTTAGTAAAAAATTTCCAAAAATTACTTTTTCAAAACCTGAAATGTGTACTTTTGAGAACATGTTAGAATTTAAAAGTGTTAATCCTTCCAGTCTGTAACAGTTTTTAATTCTAAATATTCTTTAAGCCCCAAACTCAATCAGCTCATAATAGATATGATTATTTGTTATTATTAAAATTTTCATCAAATTTAAAATTGTTTTTTATCGAGCATAAGTAATAATTAGTTTAAATTTTTTTAATAAATCTTTCACTTTTTAGTAAAAATACTTTCATATTTTATAACGATTATCCCGTCATGAAATTATTTTTAATTATTTTTTCACTTATTTTAAGTTCATCAGCTTTAGCAGATAAAATTACCATTTTACATATAAATGATCATCACTCTCATTTGGAACCAAATAAAAGACTTGATTTAAATTTAGATGGTGAAAAGACGAGAGTTGTATCAGGCGGTTTTCCATCTGTCGTAGCAAAATTTAAAGAATTAAAATTAAAAAATGAAAATGTTATCAAGCTTCATGCGGGTGATGCTATTACAGGGACATTATATTACACTCTTTTCAAGGGCAAAGCAGATGCAGAAATGATGAATCAAATTTGTTTTGATGCTTTCGCTATAGGAAATCATGAATTTGATGATGGTGATAAGAGTTTAGTTGAGTTTTTAGATTATCTTCATACTGATAAGTGTAAGACTCCAGTTTTGTCAGCAAACATTAAAGCAAAAATAAACTCACCTTTGTCAAAAAAAATTAAACCTTACACTATAATCAATAAAGGAAATCAAAAAATTGGAGTAATTGGAATTGTGATCTCAAAAAAAACGAGAGAGTCATCAAATCCAGACGACACAACTTTATTTTTAGATGAAATTAATTCAGCACAAGAAAATATAAATAAGCTTAAACAACAAGGAATCAATAAGATAATTCTTTTAACTCATTATGGATATAAAAATGAGATTAACATGGCTAAACTTCTCACAGATGTTGATGTTATAGTTGGAGGTGATTCTCATAGTCTAACTGGAGATTTCGATAATGTAGGACTAAATTCTAATGGGGCCTACCCAACTGTAGTCAAAAATAAAAATGAGGAAGATGTTTGTATAGTTACAGCATGGGAATATTCTCAAATTGTTGGAGAACTTAATATCGAGTTTAATAACGATGGCACCATCAAGTCATGTGATGGAATACCACATATAATGTTAGATGATTCCTTTAAGAGAAAAGATTCAAATGGAAAAAGAGTTGAGATAGATGGTAATTATAGAGAAGCCGTATACAAGGCTATCGAAGTTAATCCAAATATTTCAATCGTAGAGGCTGACGCACAAGCATCAAAAATATTAGAAAAATACAAAAATGAAGTTAAAGAAAAAAGCAGTGAAGTAATTGGCAGAGTAACTGATGATTTATGTCTTGAAAGAATTCCTGGACAAGGAAAGTCAAAACTTTGTGATGTATCAAAAACTGAAAAAAATGGATCCGATATTTCGAATATTGTAGCACACGCCTTCAGAGAAATGTCCAAATTAAGTGATATTGCAATTCAAAATGGTGGTGGAACAAGAATAGATATAAAAGAAGGCAATATTACAATTGGGGACGCGTATACTTTATTACCTTTCAGTAATACTATTGTAGAATTGAAAATGAGTGGAGAAGAAATTAAAAATGTTTTGGAAGACTCAATTGATTATGCTTTAACTCCAGATGGTTCTACAGGAGCCTATCCATATGCTGCTGGATTGAGATGGGATGTTCAAGCAAGCAATAGTAAAGGAAATAGAGTGATAAATTTAGAGTTTAAGGGTAGAACAGACAAGAGTTGGGTAAAGATAAATCCAAGTAAGACTTATACAGTAGCAACAAATAACTATATTGCAGCTGGTAAAGATGGATATAAAACTTTTGGAATTATATCTAAGCAAGGAAGAGTAGTAAATACATATCTCGGCTATGCTCAATCTTTTGTAGATTATGTCAAAAAGATAAAAACTTTATCAAAACTTCCCTTGTCAGAATACTCAACTCAATCTTTCACTAAATAATTTAAAATTCATATCCTTCCAGCTTGTATTAGTTTTTACTTTTAGAAAAAAAAATTTAGGTATAGACTTAAATTGTGAAAAAATTTCTTGTTGCTATTGACCAAGGCACAACATCAACTAGAGCAATTCTCTTTGATTTAGATGGTAATATAAAATTTACATCCCAGTTTGAATTTAATCAATATTTTCCAAAAAATGGATGGGTGGAGCATAATCCAAACGAAATTTGGCTTACAACTCTAAAAGCGTTGAAAAAAGTAATAAAAAAAGCATCACTATTAAGAGGAAAAATATTAAGTATAGGAATAACTAACCAGAGAGAGACAACTATTCTTTGGAATAAGAAAACAGGAAAACCAGTCTACAACGCAATTGTTTGGCAAGATAGAAGAACCCAAGACTATTGTGAAGAGTTAAAGAAAAAAAATTATGAAAAAATTTTTAGAAAAAAAACTGGATTATTTATTGACCCATATTTTTCTGCAACTAAAATTAAATGGATAGTAGAAAACGTAAAAAATGTTAAGAAACTTTTAAAATCAAATAATTTATTATTTGGTACTGTTGATACTTTCCTTATTTGGAAACTTACTAATGGGCAACATCATTTAACAGAAGCAACTAATGCTTGTAGGACCATGTTATTTAACATTAATAATAATAAATGGGATAAAGAAATCTTAAAAAAACTTAAAATTTCTGAAAATATTTTGCCAAAAGTTAAAAATTCAGCTGATAATTTTGGTTTAACAAGTAAGAGAATTGTCGGCAGTGAAATACCAATATCAGCAGTTCTAGGAGACCAACAAGCAGCTGCAGTAGGACAGTCATGCTTTGAAAGAGGTTCAGTAAAAAGCACATATGGAACTGGTGCCTTTGTCATAATGAATACTGGTTCAAAAAAAATTTATTCTAAAAATAAATTATTAACAACAATATGTTACAGATTGAATGGAAAAAATACTTATGCTCTTGAAGGATCTATTTTTATTGCAGGTGCAGGTGTACAATGGTTAAGAGATAAATTAAAATTTATTAACAATGCTTTTGATACGGAAACAATTGCTCAATCAAAAAAAAATAATGAGGGTGTATACGTTGTGCCTGCCTTCAGTGGAATGGGAGCACCTTATTGGAGGCCTGATGCAAGAGGGGTAATAACAGGTTTAACAAGAAATAGTGATTGGAAAACCTTAGTTAGAGCAGTATTAGAGTCAGTTGCCTATCAAAGTAATGATTTATTTAATGCAATGAAAAAAGATGGTTTAAAACCAACTAAACTTAAGATTGATGGAGGCATGGTAAAAAACAACTGGTTTTCGCAATTTTTATCTGACATCATAAATATAAATACAGAAAGACCAAAGGTATTAGAAACAACTGGTTTAGGAGTAGCCTTACTAGCTGGATATCAAATTGGATTATTTAAATCATTATATCAAATCAAGAGGAAATGGAAAAAAGATAAAATTTTTAAGCCTAAAATAAACCGAAAAGTTAGGAACGATTTAATAAATGGTTGGAAATTATCAGTTCAGAAAGCTCTATTATAAAAAATACAGATAAAAATTTAATTGTCGTTTATGAAATATATAAATTTTATTCTTTTATTTTTGCTAAGTATTTTTAATTCAAATTATTCACAG
>CACDQQ010000008.1 GCA_902555065.1 uncultured Pelagibacteraceae bacterium | reverse complement strand
AAGCTTTTAGAATTTTTTAAGAATTCAAGATCCGAGAACCTTTATTTAGTTGGAGATATAATCGATGTTTGGGCTATGCAAAAGAGTTTCTATTGGCCTCAAGAGCATAATGATGTCATACAAAAAATATTGAGAAAAGCCAGGCACGGGACAAAAGTATTTTACATAATTGGAAATCATGATGAGGTATTTAGAAAATTTATTCCAATGCATTTAGGTGATATTAAAATAGTAAATAGAGTTATTCATGAAACTCAGTTAGGAAAAAAATATTTAGTTGTTCATGGTGATGCTTGGGACGGAGTAATGAAATATGCTAAATGGCTTTCTAAATTAGGAGCTATTGCCTATGAATTATTACTTAAAATTAATGTTATTATAAATTTTTTTAGAAAATTGAGAGGTAAAGACTATTGGTCATTGGCAAAATTTTTAAAATATAAGGTAAAAAATGCTGTAAAATTTATAGGTGAATATGAAAACACACTTTCTTCATATGCAAAAAGGAAAAAATTTGATGGAATAATTTGTGGACACATACATCATGCTGAAAATTTAAATCTTGATGGTGTTAATTATTTAAATTGTGGCGATTGGGTTGAGTCATGTACAGCCTTGGCAGAAAAATATGATGGAACTTTTGAGATAATTTATTGGGATAAAAAAAGAAACGAATATATTTCAGAAAATATTGATAATAACAGGATCGGTTCATTCAAAAAAGCATCTTAAAGAATGAAAATATTAATTGTTACCGATGCTTATTACCCTCAAGTTAATGGTGTTGTAAGAACTCTCCACGAAACTGGTGAAATTCTTAAATCACAAGGTCAAACTATTGAATATATTACTCCTCAACAATTTCTTACCATGCCCATGCCAAAATATAATGAAATTAGATTGTCCTTAAATGTTTGGCCCCGTGTAAGTAACTTAATTAAATCAATTAAACCTGATGCAATACATATTGCAACAGAAGGACCCTTAGGGTTTATGGCACGAAGACATTGCATTAAAAATGGCTTAAAATTTACCACAAGTTTTCACACAAGATTTGATAAATACATGAAACTTTATATGCCTATCATTCCAGCTAAATGGTCAGAAAAATTTTTATGCAATTTTCATAATAAAGCTGAAAGAATTTTAGTAACAACAGAATCTATGCGTGAAGAATTAATTTCTTTAGGTATTGATAACAATAAAATGGTTACATGGACCAGAGGAGGTAATCATGGTGCATTTAAAAACCCCATTAAGAAAGACTTACCTTATAAAAGACCTATATGGATATATGTTGGAAGAGTTGCTGTTGAAAAAAATATCAAAGCATTTTTAGATTTAGATCTTGAAGGTACTAAAATTATAATTGGTAAAGGTCCTGATTTAAACAATTTAAAAAAAAAGTTTCCAAAAGACATTTTTTTAGGTGAGAAAACAAATGGAGAATTAGCTTCTCATTTTGCATCATCTGATGTTTTTGTATTTCCAAGTAAAACAGATACGTTTGGTATAGTTGTCTTAGAGTCTTTAAATTGTGGCACACCAGTCGCAGCTTACCCTGTACCGGGACCTAAAGATATATTAGGGGGTACTAATATTGATACTTTAGATAATGATTTGAAAACCTCTGCTTTAAAAGCTTTGAAGGTAAGTCGTCAAGATTGTCTTGATTTTGCAAAAAAATATTCTTGGGAGGAAACGGCAAAAATATTTTTTGAAAATATTTCACCTAATAATTAAAGACAATATACATTACATTTGTTAAAACATATCCATGTTTTGGGCAGAGTTGATACTTATAGTTATAATAATCATTTTATTATATTTTTTATTTAAAAAAAATATTAAGCCAGAAAACACAGCACCAGTTGTAAACAAGACTAATAAGGATGATTTAGGAAAAAGAGTAATTATTGAAGAATTAGAAGATCAATTCTTTGCTTTAGATAAATATAATTTAATCAAATATCTAAACAAAAGTGCAAAACAACGTTTTGGAGAAAAACTAATTGATAAAAATATTTCAAGTGTAATTAGAGATACAAAATTATTAGAAACGATTGAAGAGGCTATCAAAGATCAAACTACAAAAAATGTCAATGTAGAAATAAATTTACCATCTTATCAACTTTACAAAATCTATGTTATTCCTGGTCCGACCCATTTGTTTCCAGAAATAAACTCTGTCGTATTGTTTCTAAAAGATTTTACAGAAATAACAAAAGCACAAAAACTAAAAACTGATTTTGTTGCAAATGTGAGTCATGAATTAAGAACACCTTTAGTTTCGATTAAAGGTTCGTTAGAAACTATTCTTGGACCAGCTTCAAAAGACCAAGAGGCGCAAAAAAAATTTATGTCTATCATGTCTGATCAAGTATTAAGAATGGAAAACCTAATCAATGATTTATTGATTTTAAGTAGAATAGAATTGGAAGAACATATCAAGCCTAATAAAATTGTGAGCTTAAATGATCTTTTTACAAATATTAAAAGTAACTTTGAATTAATTCTTAAAAAAAAGAAAATCAATTTACATATTGAACTTATGGAACCAACCTTAGTTTTTGGTGATAATGATAAATTGTTAACTGTATTTTCAAATTTAATTGATAATTCAATTAAATATTCACAAGATGGAAAAAATATATACGTAAAAAGTCAAATCAGTGAAGGTAAATTAATTGATAAAAATATTGCCATTATCATTAAAGATGAAGGTGTTGGAATACCTCACCAGCTAATTCCAAGAATAACTGAAAGATTTTTTAGAGTAGATACAGAAAAAAGTAAAAAGGTTGGTGGTACAGGTTTAGGTTTAGCTATAATGAAACATATTATATCTCAACACAGAGGTGACTATGAGATTCTCAGTAAAGTTAATGAAGGTACTGAAATTAAGATATATCTTCCAACAAAATAATTAATTTAAAAAATTGTTTAAAATTAACTCTTATTCAACCAAGATTTAACAAATCTTTTGTTGATTCGTATCTTAGTTTATTTAAAATTAATTTATGATTAAGATATTACATAGTATTTTAATTATTATTTTTTTTTTAATGTCGATCATTACTAAAAGTAATGCATCAGATATTTCTACAATTTTAAGAAACCAGCAATTAACTGTTTTTGATATTGGTATCTTTAGATTACAGGAAGACTTAAAAAGTTCATATCCTGAAATAAAAAAACATAAAGATGTACCGTATGAAGATATATATATAGATGTTCTCAGTTCCTATTGGAGAAATACAGTAGATTTAATTGTTTCAATTCCAGTAAATGAAAATTTAAAAAAAGAGAACTACATGTCAGATTCATTGAGATGTCGAAACATATTTAATTCTGTTAGAGATCATTTACTGAGAAATGAAAATATGAGTAATTATAGGTTTACTATGGCGACAAGCTATTTAACATCTATTTTTTCTACTCCTACTAGTTGGCCAAAATGGCGTTATGACCAAAGTATTCTTGAGGAATTAGTTAATTTGGTAAAACTGGAAGTTGTCTTAAGACCAACCCCAGATCTTGCTTTTAAGGATAACGTAAATCCAGTTTCATGCAAAGGTGGTCTAGAAACTGATAATAGTGAGATTATTGTCTCAATGAAATACAACTAAAAAGTTAGGTTTTTAACAAAACTGTAATAATTCTGTAATATTAAAGATTCAATAAATTTATACGAGTCAGGCATCTTTTAATTAATAAATAACGAAAGGATTAAAGATAATGAAAAAACTAACTATAGTGATTGCTTCTTTAGTTGCTCTATCAATAGCAACTGTTGCTCAAGCAAGAGATCAAATTAAGATAGTTGGTTCGTCTACAGTATTCCCTTACGCGACTGTTGTTGCTGAAAGATTTGGTGGTTCAGGATTCAAAACTCCTGTAATCGAGTCGACTGGTACTGGTGGAGGAGCTAAACTATTCTGTGCTGGTGTTGGTGAGCAACATCCAGATATTACAAATGCATCAAGAGCTATGAAAGACAAAGAGAAAGCCCTATGTAAGAAAAATGGTGTAAATGATATTGTTGAGATCGTAATTGGTAACGATGGTATTACATTAGCTTACAGCAAAGATGCAAAACCAGTAAACTTTACTAAAGAACAATTATATTTAGCATTAGCTGCTCATACAGTAGTTGATGGTAAGTTAGTTCCAAATATTTATAAAACCTGGGACCAAATTGACCCTAGCTTACCAAAACAAAAAATTTCAGTAATGATCCCACCAGGAACATCAGGAACTAGAGATGCTTGGAATTCTCTAGTAATGAAAAAAGGTATGACTAAAGAAGCTAAAGCTCTTTATAAAGCAGGTTTTGAAGCTGGAAATAAAAAATACAAAAAACCACAAAAACTTTACAGAGAAGATGGAGCTGCTATTGAAGTAGGAGAAAACGATAGTTTAATCATCCAAAAGTTAACTCAAGATAAAGATATGTTTGGTTTCTTTGGTTTCAGCTATTTCTTAGCTGCTAAAGATAAATTACAAGCTGCTAGCATAGATGGTGGACAACCCTCTCTAGCGAGTATTCAAGACTACAGTTATGCAGTTGCAAGACCATTATTTTTCTATGTGAAAAAAGCTCACGTTGGAGTAATCCCAGGATTACATGAGTTTGTGAAAGAATTCACAACTAAGAAAGCTATTGGAAAAGGTGGTTACTTAGCAGATATTGGTTTAGTTCCATTAGACTCTAAGTTGTATAAAACAACTAGAACTAATGCTACGAAGCTAGTTGCTATGGGTAATTAATTATTACTCTGTTAACAAATAATTAAAAAAGGGGTCTTTTTAGACCCCTTTTTTTTGAAATAAGAGTAAAGTCCTCAATAAAGGAGATTCTTTGAACTTAATATTGTTTATATTTATTGTTCTTCTGGGTTTCACAAGTTATTATTTTGGACGTAAAAAAGCATATACAATTCAATCTACAAATAAAAGATTAACCGCATTACCACAATTTTATGGTTATTATCTTGCAATTTGGTGTGCAATACCAGCTTTTATAATTTTTTCTTTATGGGCAATTTTTGAGCCCACAATTGTAAAACTATTAATCTTAAGTGATTATTCAAATCAAGGTTATCTTGATGATGAATTAAATTTAATTTACGAAAAAACAAAAGCATTGTCTCGAGGACAATTTACCGGAGAAATTACACCTTTTATTGAGGCTTCAGCTGAAAAATATTTAAGTCTTCGATCAATAGCTCAAAGTTCAAAAGCTGTTATAGTATTATCTATAATTATTGCCTCTGTTGCTTACGCTTATAAAAAAATTTCATCTAATTCTAGAACAAGAGAACCAGTTGAAAAATTTTTGAAAGCAGTTTTATTTACAGCTTCTTTAGCTGCAATATTAACTACTGTTGGAATAGTATTTTCACTTATATTTCAAACTATAGATTTTTTTAAAGTAATTCCATTATTTGATTTTGTCTTTGGAACTCATTGGTATCCTGCAAAAGCTTTTGTTAGAGATTCTTCAGAGGCTTTAGATCCGACAATGTACTCCGATACTTTTGGAGCAGTCCCTATTTTTGCTGGTACTTTTTTTATTGCTTTCATAGCTATGTGTGTTGCTATTCCTATTGGACTAATGAGTGGAATTTATTTGGCTGAGTATGCATCAGTTAAAGTTAGACAATACGCAAAACCTTTAATTGAAATTTTAGCTGGTATACCAACAGTTGTTTATGGATTTTTTGCTGCTCTAACAGTTGGACCTTTTTTAAAGGAAATAGGTAATAGCATGGGTTTAGACGTTTCAGCTGAAAGCGCTTTAGCGGCAGGCGGAGTAATGGGCATTATGATTATACCATTCATTTCAAGTTTAAGTGACGATGTGATTACAAGTGTACCTCAAAGTTTAAGAGATGGAAGTTATGCCATGGGAGCAACCAAATCAGAAACAATAAAAAAAGTTATTTTTCCTGCAGCATTGCCTGGTATAGTTGGATCTATTTTGCTTGGTGTTTCAAGAGCAATTGGAGAAACAATGATAGTTGTTATGGCCTCTGGTTTAGCTGCTAATTTAACTTTAAATCCATTAGAATCTACTTCAACAATTACAGCGCAAATTGTTGTAATATTAATTGGAGATCAAGCTTTTGGCGACCCAAAAACGCAAGCTGCATTTGCTTTAGGTATGTCATTATTTTTAGTAACGCTCTGTTTGAATATTGTGGCCTTAAGAGTAGTTAAAAAATATAGAGAAAAATATGAATAAAAATAAAGAACAATTATTAAATAAAAGATATAAAGCTGAAAAGAGATTTCGATTATACGGTCAAAGTGCAATTTTTATGGCACTTTTATTTTTAACAATCTTTATTTTTAAAATTTTTTCGACAGGCTATTCAGCCTTTCAAAAAACTTGGCTTATTGTTCCAGTTACTTTTGATGCTGAATTAATGATGTTAGAGCAAAATCCTTCTAAAGAGGATTTAAAAGATGCTGATTATTACGATATAGCATTAAAATCAATGGCTGATTTGGATCCAAATGCTAATGAGGATCAAGAAAATGAGCTGAAGAGAATGGTCTCTTACTTTTTCGAAAGAGAGATTAAAAGGGAACTTTTAAACGACCCTTCATTAATTGGAAAAACTAAAGATGTTTATTTAACTGCCTCAGATGATTTAGATCAAGTATTTAAAGGCAATTATCCAAGAGATTTACCTGAAGATCAAAGAAGAGTTACGGATTATCAATTAAAGATTTTTGATCAACTTGTAGAACTAGGAAAAGTTGAAAGTAAATTCAATTTAAGTTTTTTTACATATCCTGATTCAAGAGAAGCTGAATTAGCTGGTATAGCAAGTTCATTTATGGGATCAATATTTTCTATACTTGTTTGTTTAATGATAGCTTTTCCTGTAGCAGTTCTAGCAGCTATTTATTTAGAGGAATTTGCTCCTAAAAACAGATTTACTGATTTTATTGAGGTAAATATAAATAATTTAGCAGCAGTACCTTCAATTGTTTTTGGTCTTTTAGGACTGGGTATTTTACTTGCTGTATTTCAATTACCTAGGTCAACACCTCTAGTCGGTGGAATAACTTTATCGTTGATGACTTTACCAACAATTATTATTGCTTGTAGAGCATCTTTAAAAGCAGTTCCTCCAAGTATAAGAGAGGCAGCACTTGCAATGGGTGCTAGTAAAATGCAAACTACAATGCATCATACAGTTCCGTTATCTATGCCAGGGACTTTATCCGGTACAATAATTGGTTTGGCCCAAGCTTTAGGCGAAACCGCACCTTTGATATTGATTGGCATGGTGGCTTTTGTAAATACAATACCAGGATCTCCTTTAGATCCAGCTGCAAGTTTGCCAGTGCAAATTTATATTTGGGCAGAGAGCGCTGAAAGAGGTTTTGTCGAGAAAGTTTCTGCCTGTATTATGGTTCTATTAGGATTTTTAATTATAATGAACTTATTTGCACAAATAATTAGACATAAATTTGAAAAAAAATGGAGTTAAGATGATAAAGATAAATTCAAAAAATGTAGATGTTTTCTATGGAAAAAAACAAGCTCTATTCAATATAAATTTAGATATTGAAGAAAATCAAGTTACAGCACTGATTGGGCCTTCAGGTTGTGGTAAATCTACTTTTTTAAGATGTCTAAACCGAATGAATGACGTTATTGATATATGTAGAGTAAAAGGGCAGATTATAATTAATGATTTTGATATCAATGATAAAAGTTGTGATGTTGTTAGATTAAGAGAAAAAATTGGTATGGTTTTTCAAAAACCAAATCCTTTTCCTAAAACTATTTATGAAAATATTTCTTATGGTCCAACAATTCATGGTATGGCTCAATCAAAGAATGAAATGGATGAAATAGTTGAAACTAGCTTAAAAAAGGCAGCATTATGGGAAGAGGTGAAAGATAGACTTCATGAACCAGGTACTGGTTTGTCTGGTGGTCAACAACAAAGATTATGTATAGCAAGGGCAATTTCAGTTAAACCTGAAGTTATTCTAATGGACGAGCCTTGTTCTGCTTTAGATCCTATTGCTACAGCTCAAATAGAAGAACTAATTGATGAGTTAAAAAAAGACCATACTATTATAATAGTCACTCACTCAATGGCACAAGCTGCAAGAGTTTCTCAAAATACAGGTTTTTTTCACCTTGGAGAATTGATAGAACATGGTTCTACTGATAAAATATTTAAGAATCCAGAAAACAAAAAAACTCAGGATTATATCACAGGGAGGTTTGGATAATGACCGAAGCACCACATACAGTAAAGTCTTACGAAGAAGAACTTAAAAATTTAAATAGCAATATAATTAAAATGGGTGGATTTTGTGAAGAAGCTTTGGGTAAAGCTATTCAAGCAATTACTACAAGAAATAGTGATAATGCTGAGGCAGTAATTAAAGATGATGAAAAAATTGATAAATTTGAGACTTTAATTGAACAGCAAGTAGTAAATTTAATTGCTTTAAGACAACCTATGGCCATAGATCTTAGAGAAACAGTCACTGCTTTAAAGATATCTTCTGACCTTGAGAGAATAGGTGATTTAGCAAAAAATATTTCTAAAAGAACTCTTTTGTTAAATGAAAATTTACCAAAAAATTTAGTAGATGCTATTATAAGAGTATCTTCGGATGCTCAAAAACAATTGAAATCAATATTAGATGCATATTTAGAAAGATCTTCGAGTATGGCAATTAATGTATGGGAAAGCGACGAACAAATTGATGATTTAACAAATTTATGCATGCAAGAAGTGATTAGATATTTAAAAGATAACGAAAATAACTTAAGTGATGGAACCCACTTATTATTTGTAACTAAAAATATAGAGAGAATAGGTGATCATACAACCAACATTGCTGAGCAAGTATATTATTTAGTTAAGGGAGAATATCTAGAGGGTGATCGACCAAAAGGCACAGAACCTATTGTTACTGGAGAAAAGTAAAATATGTCGGCTCACATTTTTATAGCTGAGGACGAGGCTGCTATAATAACTCTACTAAAGTATAACCTTGAAAAAGAAGGTTACAAAGTAAGTTTCTGTGAAAATGGTGAAGATGCGCTTAAACAAATTAAAGATAAGCTTCCTGACTTAATATTAATGGATTGGATGTTGCCCGATTTGTCAGGCGTTGAAATATGTAAAAATTTAAAAAAAGACAAAAAGCATAATGACATACCAGTAATAATGTTAACAGCAAAAGGCGAGGAGGAGGACAAATTAAGAGCTTTTGATACAGGTGCAGATGATTATGTAACAAAACCATTTAGTCAAAAAGAACTTAATGCAAGAATTAAATCTTTACTCAGAAGATCAAAACCACAATCCACCGTTGATGTTGTTGAGTTTACAGATCTAAAAATAGATAGAATAACAAAAAGAGTTTATAGAAATAACATTGAAATATCTCTAGGACCTACAGAATTTAAATTATTAGATTTTTTTATCAAAAATCCAAAAAGGGTATATTCAAGAGAACAACTCTTAAACAATGTTTGGGGAGAAAATATTTACGTTGAAACTAGAACTGTCGATGTGCATATCAGAAGATTAAGACAGGCTATTAATATAGATAATACTAAGCCTTTAATTAGAACTGTAAGATCAGCAGGTTATTCTTTAGAATCTTGAAGGTCTTTAGGTCTAGTAAATTCTTTAATTAAACCATTTCCATCTAATTTATTCCATTCATTAAAATCAAAATAAATTTTTGCAAATGCCGATGTCGGAAATTTGTAGTTTAATAATTTAAAATGGTTGTTGTTGTGATTTTTTGTCAGTGATCGTATTAGATTTCTAACAGTAGGTTCATGGTTAATTAAAAGCACTGATTTATATTTTTTTGGTATTTTTTTTATTATATCTATAATTTTATCTTCACTTGATAAGTATAATTTTTTTGAAGAAATAATTTTTTTTGGTTTATCTATTTTTTTTAATAAAATTTTTAGGGTTTTCTTTGTTCTTTTTGATGATGAAAGTAATATGTAATCAAACTTATAATTTTTTTTAACAAAAAATTCACAAATCTTTTTTGCATTTTTCTCGCCACGCTTACTTAATGGTCTTTCATGATCATCAAGATTTGGGTGGTCCCAGCTAGATTTTGCATGACGCATAACGTATAATTTAAGCATAAATTTTAAATATATGACTGCATTAAAAAAACAAGATAAAGAAACACTAAAATCTAAATACATAAATAGAGAGCTGTCTTGGCTAAAATTCAACGACAGAGTTCTTCTTGAGGCCCAAAATTTTGAAAATCCTCTTTATGAAAGAATTAAATTTTTATCTATAGCTGGATCAAATTTAGATGAATTTTTCATGGTTCGTGTTGCAGGTTTATATAGTCAAATCAAACAAGATGTAGATTCACTTAGTTCTGATGGTCTTACTCCTGATGAACAAATGAGTGAAGTTATTTTGGAAACAAATAATCTTCTTAATAAACAAAATAAAATATATAGAGATTTAATTCTTCAATTAAAAAAAGCAAATATAAGTATAGTTAAACCTGAAAATTTAAGTAAACCTGAACAAAAAAAATTATTTAAAATTTTTAATGAAGAAATTTACCCTCTGCTAACCCCATCAGCAATAGACCCAGCTCATCCCTTTCCATTTATTGCAAATCAAGGAAGAGCATTAGTTATGAGATTAAATAAGAAAAATAAAAAAAGGACTTTAAATACAATAATAGTAATTCCAAAAGCTTTATCAAGATTTATTGAAATAGATGGAAATAAAAGTTTTAAAAAATTTTTAATTATAGATGATGTTATAAGTTTTTTTGCCTCTGAAATATTTCCTGATCATGATTTAGATAAAAAAATGTTATTTAGAGTTATAAGAGATAGTGATGTAGAAATTCAAGAGGAGGCCGAAGATTTAGTAAGATCTTTTGAATTGGCTTTAAAAAGAAGAAGAACAGGTGACATAGTACGTTTAGAAATTTTAAAAAATAGTAATAATGACTTAATTAAGTTTATAACCAATAAGTTAAACGTAAAATCTGAATACATCTATGAAATTGAAGGCATTGTTGGAATTCAAGATATAGACCAAGTTTGTAAAATTAAAAATTCTAAATTAAGATTTAAAAATTTTAATCCCAGGGAGGTTGAGAGATTAAAGGAGTTTAATAATAATTTTTTTGATACTATAAAAAAAAAAGATTTAATAGTTCATCACCCTTTTGAAACATTTGATGCTGTCGTTGAGTTTTTAAATCAAGCTGCATATGATAAAAAAGTTATAGCAATTAAACAAACTCTATACAGAACAACGCTAGATTCTCCAATTGTTAAAGCATTAATAACAGCAGCTGAAAATGGAAAGACAGTAACCGCTTTAATAGAGATCAAAGCAAGATTTGATGAAGAAGCAAACATTCAACTTTCAAGAAGTTTAGAAAAGGCAGGAATTCAAATAGTTTATGGTTTTGCAAAATATAAAACACATGCAAAATCATCTTTAATATTAAGAAAAGAGCAGGGAAAAATTCAAACTTATATACATCTGGGAACTGGCAATTATCACCCAGTTAATGCAAAAATTTATACTGACTTATCTTTATTTAGTTCTGATAAAAAATTAGCAACTGATGTGGAAAAATTTTTTAATTATGTAACTGGTTATTCAAAACCACGAAATCTTAGTAAAATATCTATATCACCAATTAATCTTAGGGAAACCTTGAACAAATGTATTGCTAACGAGATTACAAATGTCAAAAAAGGTAAAAAAGGTGAAATATGGGCCAAAATGAATTCCTTAGTAGATCCAGCGATAATTGATAAATTTTACGAAGCTTCAAATGCTGGAGTAAAGATATTTTTATTTGTAAGAGGTGTTTGTTGTTTAAGACCTGGAGTTAAAGATAAATCTGAAAATATAATAGTTAAAAGCATGATTGGAAGATTTTTGGAACACTCAAGAATTTATTGTTTTGCAAATGGAAAAACAATGCCTAGTAGAGATGCAAAAGTTTTTATTTCATCAGCAGATTTAATGCCAAGAAATTTAAATCGAAGAGTAGAACTTTTAGTTCCAATTGAAAACCAAACAGTCCACGAACAAGTTCTTGATCAAATTATGTTAGCTAATTATTTAGATAAAAACCAAAGTTGGGAACTTGATGCTAGTGGAAATTATAAAAAAATTAAATATAGTGAAAATGATTCTTTTTCAGCCCATGATTATTTTATGAATAATCCTAGTTTATCTGGAAGAGGTAAAGCTAAATTAAAAATGAAACCAAAAAAATTAAATTTAAGATTAATTAAAAGTGGAAATTAAAGTTTTAAAAAATAATCAAAATCTGAAATTAAAACCTGCTAAATTAGCAGTAATTGATATAGGTTCCAATTCTATCAGGATGTTAATCTATGAAGATTTTAACTCATCTCGTGTGCCTTTTTTCAATGAAAAAGCCGTTTGTGAACTTGGTAAAAATTTAGATAAGTCAAGAAAACTTAATAAATCTGGTGTGGATTATGCCCAAAAAGTATTGAAGAGATTTTCAGAAATTTTAAATGTTTCCAAAATTGTTAATTTAAAAATAATAGCAACTGCTGTTTTAAGAGAAGCAACAGATTCAAAACCCTTTGTTGAATACGTAGAAAACCTTTTTAAAAAAAAAATAGAAATCTTAAGTGGTGACGAAGAAGCAATTTGTTCAGCTGAAGGTGTTAAAATTGGATTTGATAATGTAGATGGGTTAGTTGCTGATCTTGGTGGAGGAAGTTTAGAATTGGCTAGAGTTGAAAATGGTTTGATTACTAATAAAACATCTTTTCCTTTAGGTGTTTTAAGACTACTTAATAATCCAATTGTAAAAAAGAGAAACCTTTCTAAATATATAAAACAACTTTTGAGAGAAGAGAAATGGTTATCTAAAAAAAAATTTCAAAATTTGTATTTAGTTGGAGGAACATGGAGAGCTTTATTTAAACTTCATCTGTTTCAAAATAAACATCCTGTCCATATAATTCATCAGTATTCAGTAAATTATGAAACTATATCATCATTTGTAGAAAAAATAGCATCGTTTAATAAAGCAAAACTAAAAACAGTTGAATATATATCTAAATCTAGAACACCTTATCTACCATATAGCTCTATTATTTTAGATGAGATCATGAAAGTCACAAATCCAAAAAACATAATTTGTTCTATAAGCGGTATTAGGGAGGGATCTTTGACGAAAGATTACTTTAAAAATATTGATAACTCTCAGGTTTTTGAAAAATCATTAGAATATATTTCTAAGAAAAGAGGTGATTTGGGATTAACTTACAAAAAGTATTATGAATTTATCAAACCTGTATTTGATGGTAATGAATATTTTAATGAAAAATTACTTAACTTAGCTTGTGTTTTAAGTCATATGGATTGGGGACTAGGTGCTTTTCAAAAGGCAGAATTAGTTTTTCAAGAAACATTAAATACCCCTTTATTGAGACTTTCACATAAAGAAAGAATTCAAATAGCTCTTTCATGTTATTGGAGGTACTGCAGTATTAAATACAATCCAAAAATAGAATATTTGACTTTTTTAAATAATAATGAAATTTTTTCTAGCAAACAAGTTGGTGCAGCCTTAAGATTTGCTCACTCACTAACATCTATTTCAACTATCTTTTTAGAGGAATTTAAATTGTATAAAAGAGGCAACTCTGTATTTTTAAAAATTCCAGCACAACATCAAGAAATAATTTCTAAACAAGCCACAAAAAGATTTAAAGCTCTGGCGAGAGAATTATTTTTAGAACCAAGAGTAATTTATTCAAATAATTAATATATAATTTAATTTATTACAACTCACAGGTTAGTGATTTTTCTTCTTTAATATATTTTTAATTTTATTGAAACATATCTTTAATCCAAATGTAATATTCTTCTTTGATTAAATTGTAAACATTAAACCCCTGAAATACGCTCGGTATTATTATTGAGCGTATTTCTTTTTATAAAACAAATACATTCCTATATGAGATGCATTGTTAAATTTACCATTCTCAATTAATTTAATTATTTGATGATCTGAAACTATGTGGATTTTAATTCCTTTTTCAGGCTTTAAAATTTTAATAAGATTATTACAAAAAAAACCAGTAATTTTAGTGGTGAGTCGACCTGGTTCAGAATAAAATGAAGTAATTTTTCTCAATTTATTTCTTGATTTATATCCTGTTTCTTCAATTAATTCTTTTTTAGCAGATATTAAAGCTGTTTCATGTTTTTCAATTATACCAGATGGAAACTCAAAATTAATTTGATTTATAGGAATTCTTTTTTGTGAAACCAAAATATACTTGTTCTTAATTTTGGGTATTACTATTGAAAGGTTTGAGGTTTTTAAAAAATGATAAAATTCTTTTTTTTTAAATTTTTTATTAATTAATTTAATATTGTTTGTTAGTTTTAAATTTTTCAATCTTTTTTTAAGAATAATTTTTTTGCGATATAAACAGCAATTAACATACCAATTAATTCTGCAATTATATAAAAAGGAGTGTTTAAATAACTTATACCAGTAAACGACTCTGTGAATGTTCTTGCTATTGTTACAGCAGGATTTGCAAAAGAAGTTGAAGAGGTAAACCAATAACCAGCAGTGATATATAAACCTACTGATCCAGCAACAGCTATTTTACCTGATCTCATTGAACCAAAAATTATTAAAATAAGACCCAACGTAGCAACTATTTCAGAAGTAAAAATATAAATCCCACTCCTTGACTTTGTTGATAATTCAAAAACCTGATGTTCAAAAAAGAAATTAGCTAATGCTACACCTAGCAAACATCCAAGTATCTGAGCAGAAATATAAAAGGGTAGAAGGTTTTTTTTTAACTTTCCTGTAATTGTCATAGCAATACTTACAAATGGATTGAAATGAGCCCCAGATACATCAGCAAATACTGTTATTAGCACAAACAATCCAGCTCCGGTTGCCAATGTGTTTGCTATTAGCATTACTGCTATATCATTAGTTAGATTTTCTGCCATTAAACCTGATCCAACTATGATCATGACCAGAAAGCAACTTCCAATGAACTCTGAAAGAAAATATCTATTTTTATTTTTCATCTATCCAATCTTTAATTTTATTACTTATAATATTGAAAGTATTTCTAATGATTATTTGCTTTTCTTCGTCATTTGCATTTTGAAGTTTAGCTACCGGATCTTCTATATCCCAATGTATAATTTGGTTTTTATCAGGCCAAATAGGACATACCTCATTATTTGCGTTGTTGCATACTGTTATTACATGATCCAATTTTAATTCTTTATTGATAAATTCTTCAAAGTTTTTAGAACTATAATTAGTTAGATCATAACTTTTATTTTTTTCTAAAAAACTTTTAACATCTTCATTGATTTTTCCAGATGGATTACTACCAGCACTAAAAGCATTAAATTTATTTGAGTATTCGTTATTAATAATACTCTCAGCGATAATGCTTCTCGCTGAATTTCCTGTGCATACAAATAAAATATTTTTCATTAAAAAATAATTTTATAAATACCAATTACAAACAAAGGAATTTGTAATCCAAAATTTGTTAAAATTGCCTTATCTTTTGAGATGAAACCTGCAATCGTCCAACCAACTACACCAAGACCATGAAAATATATATTAATTGGATATATATTTAAATTTGTAAGCAATATTCCTGTTAAGACTAAAAACGTGCTTATCCATTTAAGATATTTTTTTAAAAACATAAAACTCCTTTCTTTATACTTATGACAGTTATGTTAAAGATTTATTAAAATTATTATTTTATATTAAATTGACTATGTATCTATGGATAAAATATCCTCCGATTAGCAATATTAAACCTGCAATATAAATTATGAAAAAATTCATATTTAATGATTTTGCAAAAAAGAAGGGAACAAAAAATAAATAACTTGCTGGTACTGCAATAAATATACTTTTTGTAAACATTACTGTTTTTTCTGTATCATTATGCTCATAATAAGAAAACAGTATTGCTATTAGTGATACCAAGGGTAATGCAATAATAAATCCAGCGAGCTTAGGATTTTGACCAGCCAACCAACTTGAAAAAGCAACAATTAAACCTGCTGCTACAACTTTAAAAATAAAAAATAACATCTGTTTTCTAGCTTGTTGTAAATTCTTTAATTTTTTCAAAACTGAAGTGATCGGCTATATCTTTCTTTGCGTAGTATACTTCATCAACTGTGCCTTGTTCGTTTATTAAAACATCTGTAACAGCTATATCAAAATGACCTTTGATTTTTAAAGGAATATATCCCTTTAACATTGCAGGTATTATTTTATGAAATTTAAATAGCATTGCAGATAATGTTTTCATCATTGATCTTTCAATTTCATATTTTTGAAAATATTTAAAATCTTCATCAGCTAATACAGTAAAAGGTAAATTTTTATGTTTTTTCATATATGATCTTAAATTATCAACTGGTGAATGAAATATTGCAACATGTGTAAAATTATTTCCTAGCTCATTAAATCTTTTATTAATTTCATTTAATCTAAGATTACAAAAACTACACCCAGCTATTCTATAAAAAGTTAAAAGAACTTTCTTTCCGTGTGTTTCTGACAAATTAAATGTAGACCCGTCATCTCTTGGAAGTGTAATTTCCTCTAATTTATCTCCTTTAGAAATCTTCATTTAATAGAGCATTTTTTACAAAGCCCGAAAAATTCAAGGTTATATTTATTAAATTTCATTCCTGCTTTTTCTTGAAAAGTTTTCAAATATTTTGATAATTTGTGATCACTTATTTCACTTACTTCTTCACAACTTTCACATATAGAAAATGCTGTAGCCTTCGATATTTGGCAATTAGAATTTTTGCATGCAACAAAAGCATTTTTACTTTCAATTTTATGAATTTTACCAATTTCAACTAATTTATCCAGCGCTCTATAAACTTGAGGTGGGGCTTTAATACCTTTTTTTTGGACGTTATGAAGAATTGAATAAGCTTTAATCGGTTCATTTACTTTTTCTATATAATCGAGAATAATTTTTTGGTTTTTTGAAAGTGTTTCTTTTTGCATTATTTTATTTTATCAATTTAGTGTTAATTTTTCAATTGAATGGTCTGTTTTATTTTAAATAAAGAAATTATAAATAAGAACAAAGCCGCTGCAATTATCGATGGACCTGAAGGTGTATTAAATTCTAATGATGAAAATAGACCTATAAAAACTGATAACAATCCTCCAATTATTGAAAAAACAACCATTTTTTTTGGATTATCAGAAAGATTTCTAGCCATAGCTGTTGGAATTATCAACATCCCTGTAATCAATAAAACTCCAACTAGTTTTATAGAAATAGCTATTAGTGCAGCTAATAGGACTGTAAAGATTGCTTTAGCTTTATCAGGATTTAGTCCTTCAGCTTCAGCTAGCTCATAATTTACTGTTGAAGCAAATAATGGTTTCCAAATCAATTTTAAAACTATTAATATTAAAGCACCACCAAACCAAATTATAAATAAGTCCTTTTTATTAACTGCTAAAATATCTCCAAACAATAATCCCATTATATCAAATCTAATAAAGGTTAAAAATCCAATCACAACTAATCCAACTGCTAACGACGAGTGAGCTAACAGACCAAGTAAAGCATCGCTTGGAAGATTTGTTTTTCTTTGTAATTGTATTAAAATTAAAGCGATAGCAGATGAAATGAAAAATATTGAAACAGCAATATTAAAATCCAATGAGTAAGCAATAGTAACACCTAACAAAGCTGAATGCGCAAGTGTATCTCCAAAATAAGATAACCTTCTCCAAACTACAAAACAACCAAGTGGGCCAGTAACAAATGCTATACCTATACCTGCAAATATTGCTCTTATAAAAAAATCATCAAACATTTTAATTTTTTTTTATTTCTCCGTCACTTGAATGTACATGATCGTGTTTATGTTCATAAATTGAGAGTGTTTGTGAAGCTTTCTCTCCAAACAAAGCTTTATATTCTTTATTTTTAGCAACATCCAATGGTGATCCTGAACAACATACATGTCCATTTAAACAAACAACATGATCTGTTGCACTCATTACAGTGTGTAAGTCATGAGATATTAATAAAATACCACAATTTAAATTTTCTGAAATTTTTTTGATCAATTCATACAAAGCTATCTCACCCGTAAAATCAACTCCTTGTACAGGTTCATCAAGTACTAATAATTCAGGTTTCTTTGAAATAGCTCTAGCTAATAAAACTCTTTGAAATTCACCACCTGACAAATTTCCTAAATTTTTATTCTTAAGATGATCTACCCCAGTTAATGTTAATGCTTCATCTATCAATTTGTCATTTAAATCATCTGTTAATAACATAAAATCTTTCACTCTTAGAGGAAGAGTCCAATCAATAGAAATTTTCTGTGGGACATATCCAATTTTATCTGTGAGTTTTTGTACTTCACCTTCAATATTTTTATGTAAGCCTAGTGCAATTTTAGCGGTAGTGCTTTTACCAGATCCATTTGGTCCTATTAACGTAATAATTTTGCCTTTTTCAACCACAAGTGAAACACCTTTGACAAGCCATTTGTCATTTCGCTTTAGCCCAACATCTTTCAATTTTACTAAAATATTATTTTCTATTCTCATTTATTTACTTGACTAAAATAAGTTTAATTATTATTCAGTGTTATATTATAACAATTAACAAAAACCAATTATTATGAAAAATCTAAAAAAAACATCTATAACACTTACTATACTATCATTTTTAACTTTATTTACACCAGCAAATGCTGACATTAAAGTTGTTACATCGATTAAACCAATACACTCTTTAGCTAGCTATTTAATGGATGGTGTTGCTAAACCTGATTTAATAGTTGATGGATATGCTTCTCCACATGGCTTTGCAATGAAACCTTCACATGCAAAAATGCTGCAAAATGCAGATATTGTATTTTGGGTAGGTGAAGACTTAGAAAATTTTTTAGAAAAACCTTTAGATTCAATTGCTGCAAAAGCAGAAAAAATTGAGCTTATGGAAATAAAAGGTTTAGTTAAATTAAAATTTAGAGAAAGAAATATTTTTGATGATCATGACGATCATGGACACGATGATCATGGTCATAAAAAAAAAGATGATCATGATGACCACGACCATGACGATCATGCAAAAAAAGAAGATGGGCATAAAGAGGATGATCATGACGATCATGGACACAAGAAAAAAGATGATCATGATGACCACGACCATGACGATCATGCAAAGAAAAAGGATGGACATGATGATCACGACGATCATGATGGACATGAAGGTCATCACCATGGTGAATTTGACCCGCACATTTGGTTAGATCCAATTAATGCAAAAGTTATTTTATTTGAAATGTCTAAGCACTTAATTGAAAATGATCCAACGAATGAGTCAGCTTACAGAGCTAATTTAAGTAAGGCTTACAAAGATATTGATAAATTAACAAGTGATGTAACAGCTGAGCTTAACGAAAGTACAGCCTCTATTGTTTTTCATGATGCTTACCAATATTTTGAAGAAAGATTTAAAGTTAATATATTAGGCGCTTTTACTGTAAATACAGATGTATTACCTGGAGCAGAACAATTAGCTGAAATAAGAGAGGTAATTGAACATGATAAAGTTGCTTGTGTATTTTCAGAACCTCAATTTAATCCTAATATCATTAAAGCTGTTGCAAAAGATATGGATATTAAAACTGGTGTTGTTGATCCATTAGGTGCAACATTAACTCCCGGAAAAGGTTTATATTTTGATTTAATAAAAAATATGTCAAAATCCTTTAAAGGGTGTTAATTTAATTAATGGGAGAAACTAACAAACAAGTTCCAGTTACTGTTTTAACTGGCTTTTTAGGCGCTGGAAAAACTACTCTTTTAAATAGAATATTAACTGAGCAGCATGGAAAAAAATATGCTGTGATAGTTAATGAGTTTGGTGAGCAGGGCATTGATAACGATTTAGTTGTTGATGCTGATGAAGAAGTTTTTGAGATGAACAACGGTTGCATTTGTTGCACTGTAAGAGGTGATCTAATCCGTATTCTAAGTGGCCTCATGAAGCGAGCAGATAAACTTGATGCAATCATAGTAGAAACTACTGGATTAGCTGATCCAGCTCCTGTTGCACAAACATTTTTTGTCGATCAAGATGTTGCGGATCGTACAAAATTAGATGCAATTGTTACTGTTGCTGATGCTGTTCACTTGAGTACACAATTATCAGATCATCATGAAGCAGAAGAACAAGTTGCATTTGCTGATGTTGTATTATTAAATAAAATAGATCTTGTTGATGAAAGTAGATTAGATGCTGTTAAAGATAGAATAAAAAAAATTAATCCATTTGCAAAAATTATTCATACCACTAAATGTGGAGTATCTTTAAGTGAGATTTTAAATCTTGATGCTTTTAATTTAAAACGTATTTTAGATACTGAGCCTGATTTTTTAACATCAGATCATGATCATGAACATGATGATGATGTAACTAGCTTATCATTTGTTTCAGATACTCCTTTAGACATGGAAAAGTTTCAGGATTGGTTTAGCAAGCTTTTACAAACAAAGGGACAAGATATATTAAGAACCAAAGGAATCCTCGATTTTAAAGGAGAAAATGATAGATATGTTTTTCAAGGTGTGCATATGCTTATGGATGCCTCGCCAATGGGTAAATGGCCAGAAGGCAAAGAACGAAACTCTCGACTAGTTTTTATTGGTCGAAATCTTGAGAGTATGAATTTGAAAGAAGGATTTGAAAATTGCAAATCGGCATGAAAGCTGATTCAAATAAGTTTCCAGAGTTAAATAAAACCAAATTTGAAAATAGAGGAAAGGAGTTTAAGCTTGGAATTCCTGTTACTAATGCTATTACGATTGGGAATTCTGTAGCTGTTGGATTTGGAGATGGAACTGTAAGAATATTTCGCTCAGGACAAATTTCAGAGGTAATAAAAGCACATAGCGGTGTTGTTCTTAGTATTTCAAAAGATGGTGAAGATATTTTAACTGGTGGCGATGATGGTAGATTTTTAAAAATTTCACTTGATGGAGAAATAAACGAAATTGCAAACTTTGGTTCTCGATGGGTAGATCATGTTACTGCATATAATGGTAGTTTGGTATGTACATCTGGAAATATTGTTTATCTCTGGATGCCAAATAAAAAAGAACCAAAATTATTAGAACACGAGAGTACCATCGGTGGTGTAGCATTTGATTCAAAAGGAAGAAGACTAGCAGTGTCTCGTTATGGTGGAGTTACTCTTTGGAAAAAAGATTATAGTAATAAGTGGAGTTCATCCAATTTAATTTGGAAAGGCTCGCACAATAAAGTCATTTTTAGCACTGATGATCGATTTTTGGTTACATCTATGCAAGAAAACCAACTTCATTTTTGGCGCTTAAAAGATAAAACAGATTCCTTCATGTCTGGCTATGGGGCAAAAGTCAAAAGTTTTGCTTTTGTTTATGATTCAAAATTTTTAGTAACATCCGGTTCAAATGAAGCAATCTGTTGGCCGTTTGATGGAAATGGACCAGAAGGTCGTAAACCAATTTGCCTTCCTTATGTTGGGAATAAACTTGTAACCTTTGTTGAGCCATTCCCAAATGAAAATGCTATTTTTACTGGATTAAGTGATGGTTCGGTTTTTTTATCAGAAATTGAAAAATCAATTAATACAATCATCATTCGTAGTTTTACTCAGTCAGAGGTAACAGCAATTGCAGTGACCGAAGATTGTTCAAGTATATTAATCGGTGATATCGGAGGAAATATTTTGTGGACATCTATATGGGATGAAGAGGAAAAGTAAATATGTTCAATAAAAAAAAACCAAATGTAGAAAAAATAAGAAATTTAAAAAAAATATTTTTAAAAGAAAAAGATATTCCCGAAACATCAATTTTAAGCATCGCAGAATTAAGCTGCCATGAACCTAATTGTCCTCCTATTGAGACGATCATAACTGAAAGAAAAATCGATGGAAAAATAAGAAATTGGCGTATTGGAAAACCAATTAATGATATTTTAGAAATAGATATTGTTCAATTGAGTAACTCTCATAACCACTCTCATTAAAATACTTATTTTTTTAATGCTTCCTCAAGATAGTCTAATCTATCTTGCCCCCAAAAAATTTCATTATTGAGGACATATGAAGGTGCACCAAATACGTCATTTTTAATCGCATCCTCTGAATTTTGTTGATATTCTTTTTTGATCTCATCATTTAGTGCCATTTTCTTTATCTCTTCAAAATTTAAACTCAATTTTTCACAAATTTCCTCAAGAATATTAAAATCTGAAATATCTTTTTCTAATGACCATAAATATTTTAAACATTCATTTCCAAAACTAAGTTTACTTCCCATTTTATTCGAAGCAATTACAAATTTTGCTGGTAAATGAGGGTCTTTAGGCGGAAAAAATTTTGGCTGTTTATTAATTGGCAAATTTAGTTTTTTTGCAATTCTTGTAAGCTCTAAAAGTCTATATTTTTGTCGTGCAGGATGTCTTTTTGGAACTGGCAATCCTCCTGTGTTTGGAAATATATCTCCAACTAAATCAAATGGTTTTTCTATAACTTCAACATCGTAATCGTTTATTATCTTGGCAAATCTATCTTTGCCCAAATAAGTAAATGGAGACAATACACTGAAATAGTATTCAATTTTCATATAATTTAATTTTTTTATTATAGTAAAACTTTATCTTAATCATATATAAAAATAATAAGTAATGAATACTTCTAATAGTTTAAGTAATTGCTTTTTTTCATTAAATAAGTTCTAATAATATTAATGACAACTGTTTCTATGACTTTAGATGAAGTTTTTGTATTAGCTAACAAAACTTTACTTGCAAATGGATGTGATGAAGAAACAGCTGATACTTTATCTACTTTAATCAAAAATGCTGAAAGAGATGGATCATTATCTCATGGTCTATTTAGATTACCCGCTTATGTATCTGGTTTAAAAAGTGGAAAAATTAATGGTAAGGCTAGACCAGTGATTTCAAAATTAACTGCTAGTGTTGTTAAAGCAGATGGGAAAAATAGTCTTGCCCCAATGGTTTTAAAATACGGAATACCAGAACTTGTTAAAGCTGCAAAAGAAAATGGAGTAGCGGTTTTAGCAATTACTAACTCTCATCATATGGCTGCTATGTGGCCCGAGACAGAAGCAATAGCAGAGCAAGGACTTGTTGCATTTGCCTGCACATCATACAAGCCAGCAGTTGCACCAGCAGGAGCAATTAAACCTTTATTTGGAACAAACCCAATTTCATTTGCTTGGCCAAGAAAAAATAAACCACCTGTAGTTTATGATATGGCTACTGCATCGATGGCTATGGGAGAGGTTCAAGTTGCAAAAAGAGAAGGGCACAAGGTCCCAATAGGAACTGGTTTAACTAAGGATGGAAAAGAAACAACAGATCCTGGTGAAATAGCAGATGGCGGAGTTTTGTTGCCATTTGGCGGCTATAAAGGCTCAGGAATAGCAATGATGGTTGAATTACTTGCTGGAGCCTTAGTTGGAGATAATTTTAGTTATGAGACGGCTGAGAAGGATACAGATGATAGTGGACCACCAAGTGGTGGAGAGTTTATTTTGGCAATATCTCCTGACAAGTTAACAAATTCTGATTGGGATAGTCATTCAAATAAATTCTTTGAGAAAATGAAATCAATGGGAGAGGTTAGATTACCAGGTGAAAGACGTCACAAAAACAGATTAGACACCGGACCAAGAAATATTAATGAGGAACTTGTTAATAAAATAAAATCTTTAAGTTAATTCAATTTCAATTGGTGTGTGATCCGAAGGTTTTTGTCTACCACGAGGAAATTTATTAATTTTTACATCTTTCACAAGATTTATAATTGAGTTTGAAACTAAGAAATGATCAATTCTCATGCCATTATTTTTTTGCCATGCACCGCTTGTATAATCCCAAAAAGTATATCCTTCTTTATCAGGATGAATATATCTATATGCATCATGAAAACCTAAACTTAATAATTCTCTTAATTTTTTTCTTATCTCCAGTCTAAACAAAGCATCATTTTCATATCCTTTAGGATTATGAACATCTTCAGCTGAAGGAATTATATTAAAATCACCACCAATAATTATATTTTCTTTTTTTTTTAAATAACCTTTTAATTTCTTAATTAAACTTTCTAGCCAATATAATTTGTAAGTATATTTTTCTGTATCAACTGGATTTCCATTGGGTGTGTATATATTTATTAATTTAATAGTTTTTGATTTATGTTTTAGATCTGCAGTAATAATTCTAGATTGCTTATTTTTGTCTTTAAAAATATCTTTTTCAATTTTGTCTAATTTTTTTTTAGAAATAATTGCAACCCCATTATATGATTTTTGACCAAATACATAGTTTTGGTAATTTGATTTTTCTAAATCTTCGTGGGGATAGTTTTCATCTTGAGCTTTGATCTCTTGCATCATTAAAATATCTGGTGAATATTTTTTTAGATACTCTTTAATATTTTCAATTCTTGCTCTTACAGAGTTAACATTCCAGGAACTAATTATCATTAAAGCGAGAAAGATACGCCACAACCACAAGAAGATTTGCTTTGCGGGTTGTTTATTTTAAAAGAATCTCCGATTAATTCTTTTACAAAATCAACTTCAGATCCTTTTAGTAAATCTGCAGATGTTTTGTCGATAAGGATATTATCTTGTTGTAGATCATCATCCTTAGCAGAGTTATCAAATGAGAAATCATATTGAAATCCAGAGCATCCACCACCTTTAATAGCGATTCTAAAAAATGACCCTTTATCTTTTGATGAAAGAAGATGGTTTATCTGCTTTATAGCATTATCTGTAAATTTAATTTCTTTAATCATAATTAAACATTGATACAAACAATATAATAATATTTTACCATTTTTAAAGAATGAAAAATTACTCAAAATTAGGAACATTTACTTCTAAAGGTAGATTGTTCAAAGAAGCGAGCAATCCTTTCAGATCACCTTTTCAAAGAGATAGAGATAGAATAATCCATTCTACCTCATTTAGAAGATTGAAGCACAAAACCCAGGTATTTGTGAATACTGAAGGAGATCATTATAGAACCAGAATCACTCATTCCATTGAAGTTTCACAAATTGCTAGAACAATTGCTAAATACTTAGGTTTAAATGATGATTTAGCTGAAACATTAAGCTTAGCTCATGATTTAGGTCATACCCCTTTTGGTCATGCGGGAGAAGAGTCCCTAAATGAATGTATGTATGAATATGGGGGATTTGACCACAACCTTCAAACACTTAGGATAGTAATGTTCATTGAAAATAAATATTTTAAATTTGAAGGTCTTAATTTAACATTAGAAACATTAGATGGTCTTATTAAACATAATGGTCCGGTAACAAAGCTAGTCAAAATAAATAATTTAATTGGTTTGAAAAATTTAAAAAATAAAATTAATTTTTCAAAAAACTCCTCACTGGAGGCTCAAATTGCATCTATATCTGATGACGTTGCATACAATAACCATGATATTCAAGATGGAATAAAAGCTAAATTGTTTAAGTTAAACGATCTTAAACAAATCTCTTTTTTTGATGAAATTTTAAAATCATATAAAAATAAATTAAAGAGTGAAAATAATGATATTCTTGTATATCAAACTATAAGAGACTCTATAAATTTAATGGTTCAAGACTTAATAAAAACAACTACAAGAAACATTTTAGTGAATAAAATATCTACAAAAAAAGATGTATCAAATAAAAAGAATCAAATTGTTGATTTTTCCAACAAATTAAAAATAACTATAAATGAGATTAGAGATTTCCTTAGAATAACTATGTACAATAATAAAGATGTACTAAAAAAAAATAACGAAGGAAAAAAGATAATTAAAAAGCTTTTTAATGTAATTAACAAAAATCCAAAAAAGTACATTAAAACTAAATATTTAAAAACTAACAAAGAAAGAGCTATATCTGATTATATTTCTGGTATGACTGATAGATACGCCATACAATTATATAGAGCATCAAAATGAATATATTTGAGGAATACTTAAATAAAATTTTAGATAAAATTAAATTAGCAAGTGAAGAAAAGCTAATTTTATTACCCGAAAGTTTATCTGGTATAAACGTAGACATACCTCCTAAAAAATTTAAGTGCGATCTGTCAACTAATGTTGCAATGGTTTTATCTAAAACAAATAATGAATCACCAATTAAAATTGCTGTAAAATTAAAAGATATTATTTTTAAAGACGATAATAATATTGAGAAGATAGAAATAGCAAAGCCTGGATTTATAAATATTATTTTAAAAAAAGAGTTTTGGACTTCATTTCTTTTAAATATAAATAATCTTAATAATTTCGGCGCAGCACTTAAGGGCTCTAAAAAGAAACATTTAATTGAATTCGTGTCTGCAAATCCCACTGGACCATTACACGTTGGTCATTGTAGAGGTGCTATTCTAGGTGATGTTATCTCTAATTTGCTAAAATTTAACAATCAAGAAGTTGTAAAAGAATATTATGTAAATGATCATGGTAATCAAATTTTACATTTTACTAGATCTGTATATTTGAGAATAAAAGAAAAATTAGATAATCAAACCTTTCCACTAAATGAGGATGATTTATATCCAGGAGAATACATCAAGGATATAGCCCAACATATTATAGATAATAATAAAGATTTACAATTTGATGATTATGAAAAAATTAAGTTAAAACTTACTAAACTAGCAATTACAGAGTCACTTAAACTCATTAAGACTAATTTAAATAATTTGGGAATTATTCATGATAATTTTGCGAGTGAGACTGAAATAGTTGAAAATAAAGAGGTTGATAAGGTTATTGAGAAACTTAAAAAAGATAAATTTGTATATATCGGAAAAATCAAAGCTCCTGAAGGAGAAGATACAACTAATTGGGTAGAAAGAAATCAGCTACTTTTTAGATCAACAGATTTTGGGGATGATAAAGATAGGGCATTACAAAAATCTGACAACACATGGACTTATTTTGCTGGAGATGTTGCGTATCATAATACAAAACTAAACAGAAAATTTGATAAATTGATAAATATTTTAGGAGCGGATCATGCGGGTTATATAAAAAGAATTACATCAGTTGTTGAAGCATTATCTGGAGAAAAAAATAAATTAATTTGTAAAGTAAGCCAACTTGTTAAGTTAATAAAAGATGGCAAACCTTTTAAAATGTCTAAAAGAAAAGGTGATTACATTACCGTTGAAGATTTAATTTCTGAAGTTGGAAAAGATGCAACAAGATTTATTATGCTAAGTAGAAGCAATGATGCTGAATTAGATTTTGATTTTACAAAAGTAAAAGAAAGATCTAAAGACAATCCGCTTTATTATGTTCAATATTGTTATGCTAGAATTTCATCGGTTTTTAGAAATATAAATAAAAACATTGATGACAAGATTGATAATGAAAATAATAATATGCAATTTAATAATGAAGAAATTGAAATTTTTAAAAAAATATCTGAATGGCCTAAATGTGTAGAAATTTCCACTAAAAAACTAGAACCTCATAGGATCCCTGTATATTTATATGAGTTATCATCACAGTTTCATTCCTATTGGAATATGGGAAAAGATGATGTTGAAAAAAGATTTATCAATGATGATAAAACAATAAATATAGAAAAACTAATATTTTTAAAATCTATTGCAAAAACAATTAAAACTGGAATGCATATTATAGGTGTTGATACACCTGAAAAAATGTAATGCTAAAAGAGCTCAAATATCTATTTTATTTAATAATTATATTTTTCTTCCTATTCTTTACTCTAAGATATTATTTTTCAGACGACAATTACAAGAAATCATATAGAGCAGTTTCAAGTATTGATGAAAAAATCTCCTCTAACGAAAATAATCTATTTATTCTTAAAAATGACACGGACAACATCATTGAATATGTAGAATACAAAAATAAAAACACAAAAAAATATTCTTTTTGGGAATTGTTATATAATGATTAAAAAAACTAGAGCTTTTATTTGTGGCATTAGTGGACATAATTTAAAAAAAAGTGAAGTAAGTTTTTTAAAAAAATATAAGCCATGGGGAATAATCCTTTTTTCAAGAAATATAAAATCAATCAAACAAGTTCAAAAATTAACTGGTTCAATTAAAAAAATATTTAAAAACTCTAATTATCCAATTCTAATTGATGAAGAAGGTGGAAGAGTAAGTAGATTAAGAAAATTCATAGATAATTCCATTTTTAGTGCAAAATATTTTGGTGATTTATATTCAAAAGATAGAAAAAAATTTGATATTTATTTCAATGTTTATGTTAAGCAAATATCCTACTTGTTAAGACTTATTGGTATTAATATTAATACTGTTCCTTTATTGGATTTAAGACGAAATAACTCTCATAAAATTATAGGTGATCGATCCTATTCAAATGATAAAAAAACTCTGTCTAAAATTGGCGATATATCTATCGAAAAATTTCACGAAAATAGGGTTGGTACAGTAATTAAACATCTTCCAGGTCATGGTTTAGCTAAAGTTGATAGTCATTATAAATTACCAGTTATAGACAAAGATCTAAAGTATCTTAAAAAATATGATTTTTTTCCATTTACCAAAAAAAAATCTGTTTTAGGTATGACCGGTCACTTGTTGTTTAAGAAACTTGATCCGATAAATAACGTTTCTCATTCTAAAAAAATCATAAAAATGATTAGAAGAGAAATATCATTCAAGGGAATACTAATGTCAGATGATATTTCTATGGGTGCTCTTAAAGGTGATTTAAAAAATAACGTTATTAAATCTTTTCGTGCAGGTTGTAATTTGGTGCTTCATTGCAATGGAAAAATGAACGAAATGAATGTAGTAGGTCAAAATTCACCTTATATCGATGATTTTATTGTAAAAAAAACTTCTAAATTAATTCAAATAATAAGTTAAATTTAAAAAAATGAGTGATTCTTTAGAATTTAATGTTGATCTTAGTAATTACTCTGGATCATTAGAAATACTTTTAGATTTAGCAAAATCACAAAAAGTTGATTTGGAAAATATATCAATCACTAAATTAGCAGATCAATTTCATGATTTTATAACAAAAACTGAAAATTTAAATTTAGAATTAGCCTCAGAATATTTGCTAATGGCTACTTGGTTAACTTATCTTAAATCTAAACTACTATTACCAGAAACAGAGGAAGAGGAATTTAAAGCACTTGAAGTGGCAGAAAAATTAAAACTCCAACTTAAAAAACTGGAATTAATAAGATTATTGTCTTCTCAGATGTTGAGTAGAAAAAGATTAGGCAAAGATATTTTTATGAGAGGTTCAAAAAGTGGAATGAGATCAATATATAACTCTCAATATTCTTTAACATTATTTGAATTATTAAAAACGTATTCGAATATCGTAATGACAAAAGATTTTCAGAGAATGAATATTCCAAAACTCCCAGTATTTACTACTGAAGAAGGTATTAAAGTTATAAAAGAGTTTTACAATAATTTAAATGATTGGAAAAATATGACTGATCTAATACCAAAAAATTTTAGAAACTCTAAAACTTTAAGTAAGACTGGTAATGCAGGAATTTTTGCTGGATCTTTAGAGCTTGCAAAAGAAGGTAATATATCTATTAAACAAAATAATTTATTTGAGGATATATATATTAAAAAAATCTGATGAATAAATTAAAAAAAAATAATGTTGTATCCTTTCCATCTAAATTAAGTGATGTTGATAAAGAAATAGAGGCTATTGTTTTTGCAGCTGCAGAGCCTTTAAATATTGAAACTATTGAAAATAAAATTTCAAAAAAGACAGATGTTGAAAAATCTTTACTAAAACTTCAGAATTTTTATTCTGATCGTGGAATAAATTTAGTCTGCATATCCAATAAATGGTCTTTTAGAACTTCACCAAATTTATCTTCATTAATGTCTCAACAAAAAACTGTTGAAAAAAAATTATCAAAGGCTGCAATAGAAACACTTGCAATTATTGTCTATCATCAACCAGTCACTAGAGCTGAAATAGAAGAAATTCGTGGAGTTGCTTTCGGGAATAATACACTTGAGATATTGATGGAATTGAACTGGGTTAGACCTCAAGGTCGAAAAGATGCCCCTGGCAAACCAATTCAATATGGAACAACAGATGACTTTTTAAGTCATTTCAATCTCCAAAAATTGTCAGATCTTCCAACCGTTGATGAATTAGGAACTGCAGGTCTCATTGATACATCTAGTGTAGATGCATCTATATTTGGAACAGGCAAATTCTATAAAGAAAAACAAGAGAATAAAAAGGAAAATATATACTCCGATATAGATGAGATGCTTAATAGCACTCTTAATACCGACACCGATAAATAAAAAAATAGTTTTAAAACTAAAATTATAAGGTTATAAGTAATTATGAGTATAGGATTTTGGCAAATTGCAATTGTAGTAATTTTAGTAGTATTACTTTTTGGTAGAGGTAAAATCTCTAGTCTTATGGGTGATGTTGCTAAAGGAATTAAAAGTTTTAAAAAAGGTATGGCTACAGATGCTACAGAAGATAGCCAACCAAAAAATATATCTGAAAATCAAGACTCAGACAAAAAAGAGTAATCAATGCCACAGATCGGCTGGTTTGAAATATTAATAATAGTATCTATTGCAATAATAGTTGTAGGACCAAAAGACTTTCCTGTAATGTTAAAAAAAGTTGGATCATGGATAGGTTCTGCTAAGAGATATTTTTCAGATGTTCAAAATCAAGTTACAGAAATAACGGATGTTTCAATTAAAGAAGAATTGAAAAAAAACACTGAAATCATGAAAGAGGACAAGCCTAAAGATGACAGCTAAAAAAAAAGAAACAGGTTTTATAAGTCATCTTACCGAATTAAGACAAAGACTAATACACTCATTTATCTTCTTAGCAGTATTATTTGTAGTTTGTTACTATTTTTCTGAATACATATATGGATTTTTAGTTGAACCTTATGCCAATGCTGTAAAGGATGATAATGTAGATAGAAGATTAATCTTTACCGCTCTTCAAGAAACATTTTTAACATATCTTAAAGTTTCTTTTTTTGCTGCTTTCTTTGTGACCAGTCCTTATATCCTTATTCAAATTTGGAAATTTATTGCACCAGGATTATACACCCATGAAAAGAAAGCAATTATGCCTTACTTAGTAATTACACCAATACTTTTTTTACTAGGAGGTATGCTTGTTTATTATCTAATTATGCCACTAGCATTTAAATTCTTTTTATCATTTGAAAGTGCGGGACTTGGGACTAGCTTACCGATTCAATTAGAAGCTAAAGTAAATGAATACCTATCTCTTGTGATGAAGTTAATTTTTGCATTTGGATTAAGTTTTCAGCTACCAGTTGTATTAAGTTTGCTTGCAAGAATAGGAGTTGTAAATTCAACTTATTTAAGAGAAAGAAGAAAATATTTTGTTGTAATAATATTTGCTGCTGCTGCAATATTAACTCCACCAGATCCAATTACACAAATAGGTTTAGCAATACCTTTGTTAATTTTATATGAATTATCAATTTTTTCTGTAAATATTATCGAAAAGAAAGCTCAAGAGAGAAATGCACAATATTAAGGATATTAGAAAAGATATCGATAATTTTAAAAATACAATTAAAAATCGAAACGTTGATGTAGACTTTGACCAAATATTAAATCTTGATGAAGAAAATAGAAAATTAATTCAAGAAAAAGAAAAATTAGAAATGGAAAAAAAAACTATTTCTAAATCTAAAGATGAAACCCTTTTTGAAAAGTCAAAAGAAATTTCAAATAAAATAGATGATTTAAGTAAAAATCAAAAAAATATTAAAGACCAACTTGATCAGATATTAAGTAATATTCCTAATTTACCATTGAATGATGTCCCCGTAGGTAAGGATGAAAATAGCAATAAAGAGGTTGTAAAATCAGGTGAAATTAAAGTAATGAGTTTTAAACCAAAATCTCATTATGAAATTGGTGAAAAACTGAATATGTTAGATTTTGATTTAGCAACAAAAACAACTGGATCAAGATTTGTTTTTGTTAAAGACAAATTAGCATCATTAGAAAGAGCAATTTCTAATTTTATGATTGATACACATGTAAATAATAATGGCTACACTGAAATCTCTCCACCTTTAATGGCTACAGACAACACTATGTTTGGAACTGGCCAATTGCCCAAATTTGAAAATGATCAATTCGAAATTAAGTTTGATGATAAAAATGACAGAAAGTTTTTAATCCCTACTGCTGAAGTGATCTTAACTAATATGGTTAAAAATCAGATATTAAATCTAAAATCTTTGCCAATGAGATTAGTTGCATCAACACCTTGTTTTAGAAAAGAAGCAGGAAGTTATGGTAAAGATACAAAGGGCATGATTAGACAACATCAATTTTATAAAGTTGAATTAGTCAGTATTGTAGAAAATAATAAATGCATTGAAGAACTAGAGAGAATGACTAATTGTGCAACTAAAATTTTAGATGATTTACAATTACCTTACAGAAAAATTATTTTAAGCACTGGTGATATGGGTTTTAGTGCAGAAAAAACTTATGACATAGAGGTTTGGCTTCCATCTGAAAATAAATATAGAGAAATATCAAGCTGTTCTTCGTGTGGAACATTCCAAGCAAAAAGAATGAAAGCTAGATATAAAAATAATAATAACGAAAATGAATTTGTAGGTACTTTAAATGGGAGCGGACTTGCTGTTGGTAGAACCTTAATTGCAATATTAGAAAATTATCAAACTGAGGATGGATCAATAATTATTCCTGAAAAACTAAGACCATATATGAACAATATGGAGAAAATAGGTATCAATTAAGAGTTGTCTTCTAAAAGTATATAGTATAAATAATCATAACTTTTTAAGGACTTAACATGGATGCAGGAATTGGACAATTTATACCCCTAATTTTAATATTCGTAATATTTTATTTTTTCTTAATTAGACCTCAGCAAAAGAAAGTGAAAGAACATAAGGCTATGGTTGAAGCTTTAAAGCGTGGAGATAAAGTTATTACTTCTGGTGGTATCGTTGGCACTGTAGAACGAGTTATCGATAATGAAAAAGTAGAAGTTATGATAGCTGATAATGTTAAAGTTGAAATTGTTCGAGCTACAGGAATACAAGGACTAGTTACTAAAGCTGAACCAAAAAAATAATAACTTCTTAAAGTGTTATATTTTTCTAAATTAAGAGTTTTTAGTGTTTTAATTTTTACACTTATAATTTCCTATTTTACTATTTCAAACTTTACAAAAGTTGACGATGAATTTTTCTCCAAAAATATAAAATTAGGATTAGATCTACAAGGTGGTTCTTATTTATTATTAGAAATAGATAACGAACCAGTCATTACTCAAAGACTACAAAGTAAAGTCTTAGAGTTTAAAAAATTTTTCAAAGATAAAGATATTAAGGTTAGAAATTTTGTAATTGAGGATAAGTCAATTGTATTTGATGTTGAAAATTCTAAAATTGAGGAAGTTAAATCTCTATTAGATGATGATAAAAGTGAGATAAATCCATATTTTCAACAATACAAATCGCATCAATTTAACATTGAAAACATGGATACATCATTCAAATTAGAATTTTCTGACTATGGATTGGTATTGTTAAAAAATTCTTCATTAGATCAAGCAATTGAAATTGTAAGAAGAAGAGTTGATGAAGTAGGAACTAATGAGCCAAATATTTTAAAAAGAGGCAATGATCGAATTCTTGTTGAGTTACCAGGACTAGATGATCCTGGTAGAATTAAATCTTTATTAGGTAAAACTGCAAACTTAACATTCCAATTTATATCCAGTAGTTCTGAAGAATCATTTGGAACAGAAAAACTTTCTTTTGAGGATGGCTCTAGTGAAGCCATTGTTAGTAAACGAATTGTTTTAAGTGGTGATAATCTTATGGATGCCAAGCCAACTATGAATAATCAAACTAATGAGACAGTTGTATCATTTACTTTGGATAGAGTGGGAGCAAAAAAGTTCGGTAAGGCGACTTCAAATGGTGTTGGAAAAAGGTTGGCAATTGTTTTGGATGGAAAAATTATTAGCGCTCCTGAAGTCAGAGAACCAATTATTGGAGGAAATGGACAGATATCTGGTAATTTCACCTTTCAATCAGCAACAGATTTAGCTTTACTCTTAAGATCAGGTGCTTTACCGGCTCCACTTAATATTATCGAAGAAAGAACTGTAGGTCCTGACCTTGGAAAAGACTCAATTAATGCAGGAATTATGTCATTGATAATAGGATTTATCTTAGTCGTTGCCTTTATGTTTTATAAATATAGATTTTTTGGATTGATTGCTAACTTAGCCTTAATTTCTAATTTATTTTTATTAGTCGGTATTCTAACATTATTTGAAGCAACTCTTACACTCCCTGGAATTGCAGGTATTATTTTAACAGTAGGTATGGCTGTTGATGCAAATGTTTTAATTTTTGAGAGAATTAAAGAAGAATTAAAAAATGAAAATAATTCAATTGTAGCTTTTGATTCTGGTTATACAAAATCACGAACAACAATTTTAGATGCTAATATTACAACTTTAATCGCTGCAGTAATCCTATTTTTTATGGGCTCAGGTCCAATTAAAGGATTTTCTATAACACTTGGAGTTGGAATACTTACAACACTATTTTCAGTATATTTTATTGCTCGTTTGATTACTGCTTACTATGTCATCAAAAATAAACACAAGGAAAAACTTATATAATGAAAACAATCTATTTTAATAAGTTTTATAAAAGTTTTAATATACTTTCAGGTATATTAATCATTGCTTCCTTAGTTTTCTTAGTTTTTAAAGGATTGAATTTTGGTGTTGATTTTAAAGGGGGTACTTTAATAGAGCTAAGAACTGACAAATCTTCTGCTAATATCACAAAAATAAGAGATAGTTTTAATCAAATGAATCTTGGTGATGTTTCAGTGAAAAATTTTGGTAATGAAACAGATTTTGTAGTTAAATTTGAAAAACAAAATTCAAATGACCCTCAATTTATAGAAGAGATAAAAACTAAGCTATCAAATTCTATAGGTACGGTTGATTTTAGAAGAGTAGAAAATGTTGGGCCAAAAGTTAGTGCAGAACTTTTGAGATCAGGTGTAATAGCGATAGCTTTATCTTTGGCGGCTATGCTTTTATATATTTGGATCAGATTTGAGTGGCAATTTAGTCTTGGAGCTATTTTAGCTTTATTTCATGACGTTATAATTACATTAGGAGTATTTTCTGTATTTTCATTAGAAATCAATCTTTCTATCGTTGCAGCTGTTTTAACAATAGTTGGATATTCAATGAATGATACAGTTGTAATATTTGATAGAGTTAGAGAAAATTTGCGTAAATATGCAGATGTTAAAATATTTGAACTAACAAATATCTCAATAAATGAAACTTTATCACGAACAATAATAACCTCAGTTACTACATTGTTGGCACTTTTATCTATATTTATTTTTGGTGGAGAAATATTAAAAGGATTTTCATTAGCAATGATATTAGGAGTAATTTTTGGAACTTATTCATCCATTTACATTGCAAACCCAGTACTAATATCTTTAAAAGTTAGCCAAAGAACGATTGTTAAGGAAGAAAAAGAATAATTAGTAAAGATTTTGTGCCGCTACCATTGTTAATAACATTGGTAATGATAAAAGTGTGTTTGTTCTAGAAAACAGCATTGCAGTCTTTGCTGATTTAGCTTTAACTTCAGGTTCACACTCAACCATACCTAAAGCTCTTTTTTGATTTGGCCAAATAACAAACCAAACATTGAATGCCATTATTAATCCTAACCACATTCCAATTCCTATTGCAGTATTTTTTCCGCCACCTGATCCAATTCCTAATGTCATCGCTTGATGAACGTATCCATTAAAATAGGCTAATAATAATCCTGATATGATTGTAAATAATGCTGCCCATCTAAACCAAAATAATGCTGCAGGAGCTATAACCTTGCCTATTGCTGGTTTTTGTTCGTCTGGAATTTTAGCCATGTTAGGAATTTGAACAAAATTGAAATACCACAGTAAACCAATCCACATAATACTTACAGTTACATGTACGTATCTTAATAACCAGCTCCAAAATAAAACATCAAAATCAAATCCACCATTACCTATGTAAAGACCAATAAATAGTAATATTGCAATAGCCAATGATAAATGAACAGTCTTTGATAATGATTGTAATATCGAAGTCATCTATAAGATGATTTTATATTATTTTTCTAAAAAGATTAAGCGGTTTTTTTAAATTTTGTATCTAATAAAGGCTTTAAAAATTTACCTGTATAGCTATCTTTTACTTTTGCAACTTCCTCAGGTTTGCCTTCAGCAATAATATTTCCACCTTTAACACCGCCCTCGGGTCCCATATCTACAATATAATCGGCAGTTTTAATAACATCTAAATTATGCTCAATAACAACAACTGAATTACCCGTTGCAACAAATGTGTGTAAAATTTCCAAAAGTTTTTTTATATCATGTTGATGCAATCCAGTAGTTGGTTCATCTAAAATATACATTGTTCTTCCTGTAGACCTTTTAGATAATTCTTTAGCAAGCTTTATACGCTGAGCCTCTCCACCAGAAAGAGTTGTAGCTTGTTGACCAATTTTTATGTAGCCAAGACCAACTTTCTTTAACGTTAGAAGTTTGGTTTTGATGTTTGAAATATTTTCAAAATACTCACATCCTTCATCAACAGTCATATTTAAAACATCTGCAATACTCTTATCTTTGAATTTAATCTCTAATGTTTCTCTGTTGTATCTAGTGCCTTTGCATTCATCGCATGTTATGTAAACATCAGGAAGAAAGTGCATTTCGTAAGTAATTACACCATCTCCTTCACATGCTTCACATCTTCCACCCTTTACATTGAAAGAAAATCTTCCAGGTTTATAGCCTCTACTTTTTGCTTCAGGTAAATTGGTAAACCAGTCTCTTATAGGACCAAAAGCTCCAGTATATGTAGCAGGATTTGACCTAGGAGTTCTACCAATGGGTGATTGATCAATATCTATAACTTTATCAATTAATTCTATTCCTTTAAATCCTCTAAATGGCTGAGGAATTTTTCTAGACTTATTATTATTCAAAGTAAGATTTAATGCATTGTATAAAGTTTGAAGTATCAAAGTAGATTTACCACTTCCAGATACACCAGTAACACAAGTGAAACTACCTAAAGGTATTTTTAAATTTACGTTATTTAAATTATTTCCAGATGCACCATTAATTTCTAAAAATCTACCATTTTTTGCAAGTCTTCTATTTTTTGGAATAGGTATGAAACTCTTATTTGATAAATATCTTCCAGTAATACTTTTGTCATTTTTTAAAATTTGCTCATATGTACCTTCAGCAACAATTTCTCCACCTTTATTTCCAGCTTCAGGTCCTAAATCTATTATATGATCTGCATTCTCCATTGTTTCTGTATCGTGCTCAACAACAATAACAGTATTACCTAAATCTCTTAATCTTTTTAATGCATCTATAAGCTTAACATTATCTTTTTGATGTAAACCAATTGATGGTTCATCTAAAACGTATAGAACTCCAGTTAAACCTGATCCTATTTGTGAAGCTAGTCTAATCCTTTGTGCCTCACCACCAGATAATGTTCCAGACTCTCTAGATAAAGTTAAATAGTCAAGACCAACATTTAAAAGAAAATCTAAACGTTCATTAATTTCTTTTAATATATGTTGAGCAATTTTAATTTGTCTTTTGTCTAATTTAACTTCTAAAGATTTAAACCATTCCTTAGCATCAAAAATTGATTTTTCTGTAACTTGGCTTATGTTTAATTCATTTATTTTAACACACAGAGCTTCATCTTTTAATCGATAACCATTGCATCTTTCACATTTTGTATCAGATTGATATTGAGCAATTTCTTCTCTTTTCCAATCGCTATCTGTTTCTAAATATCTTCTTTCTAGATTATTGACAACACCTTCAAAGGTTTTTTTATGCGAATACTTCTCATAGCCATCGTCGTAAGTAAATTTAATTTCTTCATCATCAGATCCATATAAAATTACATCCTTAATTTTTTTTGGTAGTTTTGACCATTTATCATCTAATGAAAAACCATAATGTTTAGATAAAGATGCCAATGTTTGAGCGTAATACATTGATGTAGATTTTGCCCAAGGTTCGATAGCACCATCTGCAATAGATTTTTTTTCATTTGGAATAACTAAATTTGGATCAACATTTAATTTCATTCCAATACCTTCGCATTCTTCACATGCTCCATAAGGACTGTTAAATGAGAAAAGTCTTGGTTCAATTTCCTCGATAGTGAAACCACTTTCGGGACAAGCAAATTTGGTTGAGAAAATTAATTTTTCAATTTTTCTGTATTTTTTTGGAAGTGTTTCATTTTCATATTCAACAAAAAGTAATCCATTTGCTAAATTAACAGCTGTTTCAACACTTTCAGCTAATCTGTTTCCTAATGAGGAATTTATTACAATTCTATCAACTAAAATTGAAATATCGTGTTTAAGTTTTTTATTTAATTCTGGAACACTTTCAATATCATACAATTGGTCATCAACTTTGATTTTTCTAAATCCTCTTTTTTTGTATCCTAATATATCTTTTTTGTATTCACCCTTACGTCCTCGCACGACTGGAGCATATAAATATATTGTAGATTTTTTTGGTAATTCTTTAATCTTATCAACAATTTGACTAATAGTTTGTGAAGTAATTGGTTTACCTGTGAATGGAGAATAGGGTATCCCAGCTCTTGCATAAAGTACTCTCATGTAATCGTATATTTCGGTTACTGTTGCAACTGTTGATCTTGGATTTTTAGAAGTATTTTTTTGTTCTATTGAAATTGCTGGACTCAAACCTTCAATTAAATCTACATTTGGTTTTTTCATTTTGTCTAAAAACTGTCTTGCATATGCAGATAAACTTTCAACATATCGTCTTTGACCTTCTGCATAGACAGTATCGAATGCTAATGATGATTTTCCTGACCCAGATAGACCCGTTATTACAACAAATTTGTCTTTAGGAATCTCTAGTGAAATATTCTTTAAATTGTGCTCTTTTGCGCCCTTAATAAGTATCTTTTTAAGCATAATTTTAGTTGCTTTAGATTAATAAAATTAATATTCAAGCCTATTAATGTTATAAATAACATTTCAAATATATAAATATTATGGCAGGAAGCTTAAATAAAGTACTTTTAATCGGTCGATTAGGCGCAGATCCAGAAATTAAACAAATGGTTAACGGTAAAAGTGTAGCAAGATTAAGCCTAGCTACTAGTCAATCATGGAAAGATAAAAATACCGGTGAAAAAAAAGAAAAAACTGAATGGCATAGAGTAGTTGTTTTCAATGAAGGACTAGTAAATGTAGTTCAACAATATTTAAAAAAAGGAGCACAAGTATACGTTGAAGGACAACTGACTACTAGAAAATGGAAAGATGAACAATCAGGACAAGATAAATATTCTACTGAAATTTTAATTCAAGGATACAATTCATCATTAACAATGTTAGGTGGAGGAAATCAAAATTCAATTCCATCTCAAGACAACAAACAAAGTTTTGATGATAGTTCTATGGCTCAAAACGAGTTAGACGACGATATCCCTTTCTAAATAAATGCAAAAAAACGAAGTAACTAAAGATTTAAATATTAAACCAATTTCGATGTATGATGAAATGAGTTCATCATATTTATCTTACGCAATGAGCGTAATAATTAGTAGGGCATTACCCGATATAAGAGATGGACTTAAACCTGTTCACAGAAGAATTTTATATGCAATGCACAAAGGTGGTTTTGATTGGTCAAAACAATTTAGAAAATCTGCAAGAATTGTTGGAGACGTAATTGGTAAATATCATCCGCATGGTGATCAAGCTGTGTATGATGCCTTGGTTAGAATGGTCCAAGATTTTTCAATGAGTGTTCCTTTAATTGATGGTCAGGGCAATTTTGGTTCAATCGATGGTGATCCACCTGCAGCAATGAGGTATACAGAAACAAAACTTGCAAAAATATCTCAATTTTTGATTGATGATATAGAAAAAAATACTGTCTCATTTAAAAGTAACTACGACGAAACTGAGCAAGAACCTACAGTGCTGCCAGCTCAATATCCTAATCTTTTGGTAAATGGAGCTGGCGGTATCGCTGTTGGTATGGCAACTAGTATACCACCACATAATCTTGGTGAAATTATTGATGGAACTTTAGCGCTTATAAAAAATAAAGATATTAAAGTTAAAGAGTTAATGAAGCATATTCCTGGCCCTGATTTTCCAACTGGTGGAGTTATTATCGGTAAAGATATTATTAGAGAAGGATACAAGACAGGTAGAGGCTCTTTTAAAATTAGAGGTGAAATAAATGTTGAAAATCTTAAAAATGGTAAAGATAGATTGGTAATTACGTCAATACCTTATCAAGTGAACAAATCTAACTTAAATGAAAAAATTGCAGAATTAGTTAGAGATAAAAAAATTGAAGGTATAAGTGACATAAGGGATGAATCTAACAGAGAAGGAATAAGAGTTGCTATCGATCTAAGAAGAA
>CACDQQ010000007.1 GCA_902555065.1 uncultured Pelagibacteraceae bacterium | reverse complement strand
CCAAAATAATTTTTCCACCTTAAGCAGTAAGGAAATAAAAATTTATAAAATTGATACCAGCAAAATGAGAAATTATGTTTTATTAAGTTATTAATTTCATTACTGGACATTTCGTTTTTTATAACTTTTTCTTCTTTTAAAATTTGACTAAAAACAGATAAAAGTGTGCATATATTTTTTAATGTATCATTTGGCTGTGTTGAATTGTATGCACTTCTATCTATTGTAATCTTCTTGCCTTTTTTTTTAATTATTCCTTTTTTTTCAAGCGATATAACTTTTCTTCTGACACTTTCTTTTGGTATTTGAAGATCTTTTGATATTCTTATAAGGTTAATTTTCTCAATATCTAATGTTTTATCCTTATAAAAATTATTGAAAGTAATATTTAAATTATTTCGTCTGTAAAAATCAAACTGCTTACTAATCAAATAAATTAAAATTGTGTAAGTATCTATATCTTTGAACACTTTATAAGCACCGATTGTCCATTCAGACATAAGTTTTAAAAAAAAAGGACTTAAAATATCAAAATGATTTTTGAAAATTTTATCGATAAGCTCATCATCTAGTTCGGAATTTACACTTGGTAGCTGCTTCATAATGTATCAAAACCCAATTTGAACAATTTTAAAACTTGAGTCAACCCATTTTGAACAGTTAAATTCTGTAAAATTTTTTTACTATATGATTTAATAAATTAATGAGTACTGAAAGCTTAAACAGAACATCTAATATTGAAATACCTGAAAAAAAACAGAGAGTAATTCGAATGTCCCCTCGTAAAGTAAATATAGATGTTCTAAAGAAACGAGTAATCACTGAAAAGAAAAAAGAGGCACTTCAGTCAAAAATAATAATACTTTCAGTCTGTTTATCTATCGGAATACTAGGTTATTTTGCAGGTTAACTAGCTAAAAGAATATCTAAATCCTTTTTAATATTTTTTGGAATTTTTATAGATTTTTTAGCGTTTGTTTTTGTTCTTAAAAACTTTTGCTCGCCAGGATAAAAGATTTTTTGTCCTTTTAAATTAGGTATTTTTTTTATTCTTTTAATATTTTTTTTTATCTCTTTTTTATAATCTTTAATAAATAGATTGTCTTTAAATGCTAAAAATAAGTGACCGATATTTTGTGGCCCAGAGAAATCATCAAATGGGTCTTTTACTTTGCCACCATGATTACTTCCAACAAATACTCCAGTTAAAATATCTACCATCCAGGCTAATCCAGATCCTCTAAATCCAGCTATTGGAAGTTGTACCCCAGCAAGAGCTTCTTTTGCATTTGTAGTCGGTTTACCAAATTTGTTTAAAGCAACTCCATATGGTATTTTTTTTCCAAACTTTTCAGCAATCCTAATTTTACCTCTATTAATCATAGACATTGATGTATCCAGTATAAATGGAACCTTACTATTTGTTTGAGTTCCAAAACATATTGGATTAGTTCCAAAGACTGATTTTTTTCCACCGAAAGGCGCAATAGCTGGAGGAGCATTTGTAAATGCGAATGTTATTAAATTTTTTTTAACCGCTTGCTCGACATAGTATCCAGATAGACCGTAATGTCCGCTGTTTTTTACAGCAACTAACCCAATCCCTGTTTTTTTTGCATTTTGAATAGTTTTTTTAATTGCTTTATCTGCTGCAACGAAACCAATAGAATTATCAGCATCAATTATTGATATAGATTTTGATATATTTTTTACAGTTATTTTAGGTCTCGGATTAATTACTTTTTTTGAAATTCTTTCACAATACATTTTTAAACGAGACAATCCATGTGAAGGCGCACCTACAAGTTCCGCATTGACAATTGCATTTGCGCAAATTACAGAATGTTTTCTGCTTAATTTAAAATTAATAAAAATCTTAATTATTAAATTTTTAAGCTCTTTTTCATTCATGATTTATGTAAACATAATTGATTTCAAAATTAAACTATAAATTGAATTTTTTTTTTATTTATTAAAATTATCTTTAAATTTGAAGTAACAAAAGATTAACATTAGTCGTTTAAATTTATTATCATTAACTAATAAAAAAGTGAGGGATATATGAAAAATATACTAAAAGTAGCTTCTATGGCTCTAGTTCTTTCATTAACACTTTTCGGTATCACAAATAAAGCTTCAGCTGCAAAACTAACATTATATTGCAGTGTTGAAATAGACGTTTGTGAAATGCTTGAACAAGCTTATGAAAAAGAAACTGGAACAAAAGTAGCTATGACAAGGGCAAGTAGTGGTGAAACTTTTGCGAAAATAAAAGCAGAGGCATCAAATCCAAAAGGAGATGTTTGGTTTGGTGGAACAGGTGATCCACATTTAACTGCAGCACAAGAAAATTTAACTGAGAAATATAAATCTGTTCATTTTAATGATTTATTACCTGCAGCTCAGAACCAAGCAAAAAATGCTGATTTTAAATCAGTAGGAATTTATGTTGGCGCATTAGGTTTTGGATACAACAAAGATCTTTTAGCAAAAAAAGGTCTTCCGGCTCCAAAATCATGGATGGATTTAACAAAACCAATATATAAAGGCGAAATACAAGTAGCAAATCCAAACTCATCTGGAACTGCTTACACTACCTTAGCCACTATTCTTCAAATATTTGGAGAAGATAAAGGTTGGGATTACATGAAAAAACTTCATGCAAACATAAATACATATACTAAATCTGGTTCTGCACCAATTAAGGCAACTGGTAGAGGTGAAAACTTAATCGGTATTTGTTTCCAACATGATGGTGTGAAACAAACAAAAAAAGGTTTGCCGGTTGTTACGGTCTCTCCTGCTGAAGGAACTGGTTATGAAGTTGGATCTATGAGTATTATTGCAGGTGCAAGAAATATGAAGGAAGCTAAAAAGTTTTATGACTGGGCTTTAAGTCCTGCTATTCAAACTATGGTTTTCACTTCAGGAAAATCTTTGCAAGTGCCATCTAATACTAAAGCAAAAGCTGATCCTGATGCTCCAGACTTATCAACAATAAACTTGATTGATTATAATTTTAAAGTTTATGGAGATAAAAGTACTAGAGCGAGTTTGTTATCCAAATGGGATAACGATGTTTCTGTAATTCCTAGATAAGGAATTATAATGAGAGGACTCGTTATCTGTTGGATGCTCATCGGAGTATTGGGTTTCCTAATATTTCCATGGTATGTAACAGGTGACGGGTTTTTCTCAATAAACTGGATATTAGAATATTCTTTAGAAGATTACGGTTCTATATTACCACAGGTATTTATAAATAAAAAATATTGGCTTCTACCTTTAATTGTTACTTTATTTTTTCCATTATCAACTTTAAAATTAAATCAGAATAATCCCAGTTATTCCAAAATTTTCTTGTACTCAGGATTGTTTGGCATTTTTTATTTTATTCTTCAGGGGTTTTCAATTGGCATAAGAGGATGGAATTTTGAAATTTTTCAATCGATATTTGGTGATGTAGAAAATCAATTTGGAGTAGGATCTGGGGCAGTTCTTTTATGCTCTACATTTATTTTTTATATTACACATGGGCTATCCTCACGAGGCTGGTTAAATGGAGATAATTTTATTGTAGGCAGTATTGGAAGCATAATTATTCTGGTCTCAACTTTCGTTTTTTTTCCTATTTTTAGAATGTTTGCTGTTGCCTTTAAAGGCACAGAAGGTGGATATGAAATTAGTAATTTTTCAACCAAAATATTTAATAAAGGAATTTGGGGTCTTGATTGTCTATATAGTGATTATGCATGTGGTGTTTTTTGGAACACTGTTACCATGGGAACACTTACAGCTTTCTCATCAACAATTTTGGGTTTAGGTTTTGCTTTATTAATTGCAAGAACAAGTTTTAAATTTAAAAAAACGATTAGAATTTTATCTGTTTTACCAATCATAACACCTCCATTTGTAATCGGTTTAGCAATAATAATATTATTCGGTAGAACGGGAGTTGTAAGTTCTTTTCTTGAATGGGCATTTGAGATTGAGCCCTCGAGATGGATTTATGGTTTACCAGGAATATGGTTTGCACAAACTCTTGCTTTTACACCTATTGCTTTTTTAGTTTTAATAGGAGTTGTTGAAAGCGTAAGTCCTGCAATGGAAGAAGCTTCACAAACATTGAGAGCTTCAAAATGGCAAGTTTTTAAAACTGTTACATTGCCTTTAATGAGACCTGGAATTGCGAATGCATTTTTGCTTGGCTTTATTGAAAGCTTAGCTGATTTTGGAAATCCACTAGTGCTAGGTGCTGAATATGATGTTTTATCTACAGAAATATTCTTTGCAATTGTGGGTGCACAGTATGATGAAACTAAAGCTGCAATATTAGCAATGATTTTATTAACCGTTGTTCTGGTAGTGTTTTATCTTCAGAATCAATGGTTGGGGAAAAAATCCTATATTTCAATTTCTGGTAAAGGTGATAGTGGAGTTCATCCTGAATTACCAAATAATACTAAGTGGATAATTTACTCAACTGTTCTACCTTGGGCGCTCCTTACATTTATAATTTATATTATGATTATGTTTGGTGGATTTGTAGAGATGTGGGGTGTCGATCACAGTTTTACGTTAAGACATTATGTTGAAGCATTTAGTGTTGAATGGGTTAAAGAAAGAGGAATTTTGTGGACTGGTACCGCGTGGAATTCTTTTAACACTACTTTTGCGATAGCATTAATTTCATCATTTCCTACTGCTGCAATAGGTATTTTAACAGCATATCTTCTTACAAGACACAAATTTAAAGGAAAAAATGCTTTCGAATTCGGCACAATGTTAAGTTTTGCAATACCTGGAAGTGTTATTGGTGTAAGTTACGTTTTTGCGTTTAATGTTCCGCCACTTGAACTTACAGGAACAGGAATTATTTTGGTAATCGCTTTTGTATTTAGAAATATGCCTGTTGGGGTTAGGGCAGGCATAGCTTCAATGAATCAATTAGATCCTCATTTAGATGAAGCATCATCAACATTAAATGCATCTAGTTCTCAAACATTTAGGAATGTAATTCTTCCATTACTTAAACCTGCAATTACCGCTTCTTTAGTTTTTAGTTTTGTTAGAGCAATGACAGCAATTAGTGCTGTTATATTTCTTGTTAGTGCTAATTATGATTTAGCTGTCTCATATATATTAGGAAGATTAGAAAACAATGATTATGGTCTAGCAATTGTTTATTCTTCTGCATTAATTGTTGTTATGTTATTTACAATAACATTAATGCAATTAATAATAGGTAAACGAAAATTAGGAAGAAGAGAAGAAACAGCAGGGATATTACAAGGAAATTTTGGATAATGAAAAAAGCAGAAGTAAAATTTGAAAATATTACAAAAAAATTTAATCAGACTGTTGCTGTTGATAATGTGAGTTGCACTTTTGAAGCAGGAACACTGACTACATTGCTAGGCCCCTCTGGATGCGGAAAAACTACTTCTTTAAGAATTATTGCTGGTCTAGAAAGAGCTACTAGTGGTAAAATTTTAGTAGAAAATGAAGATGTAACATTATTACCAGCGACAGATAGAGATGTATCTATGGTATTTCAATCTTATGCTTTGTTTCCACATATGAGTGTGCTTGAAAATGTATCGTATGGTTTAAAGATGATAAATGTTCCAAAAGAAGAATTTACAGAAAAGTCTTTAGAAACTCTTAAGTTAGTTAATTTAGAAGGTTATGAAAATAGGATGCCCTCAGAGCTATCCGGAGGTCAGCAACAAAGGGTAGCTGTTGCAAGAGCAATTGTGCTGAAACCAAAGGTTCTACTTTTTGATGAGCCTTTATCTAATTTAGATGCAAAATTAAGAAGACAAGTAAGAGAGGATATTAGAGAAATTCAACAGAAACTTGGAGTAACCACAATTTATGTAACTCATGATCAAGAGGAAGCATTAGCAATTTCTGACAAAGTAATTGTGATGAACAATGCTATTATTGCTCAACAAGGTAGTCCAAAAGAATTGTATAACTTTCCTAAAACTAAATTTGTAGCTAACTTTATAGGAGACGCAAATGTTGTTAAAGCTGAAATCATTAATCAAAATAATAATATTTACGAGATTCAATTAGCAGAAATGAAAATTAATATAGAAAGTGATCAAAAATTAGAAAGTTCAGTTTCCGTTTCTTTAAGACCAGAAAAAATAACTATTTCAAAAAGCCCTGAAGAAAACTCAATACATGCATCTGTTAATAATGCATCATTCGTTGGAAATAGTTATCAGTATATAGTTAATTCAAAAGTCGGTAAGATTTACGTAGTTTCTAGCGATACAAATGAAATATTTAATGTTGGAGAAAACGTTTATTTAAAATTCGACGAAAAAGAATTACGGTTACTCGACGATTAAGAATTAACCTTTACCTCTCCAAGGTATCGTCTTGTCTATAATTTTTCTCAAAGCTACATCAAAAAGAAGACCCAACATACCCATTATAAAAATTGTGATCCAAATTACTTCATATTGAAAATACTTTTTGGCAACATTTTCAACAAATCCAATTCCAGTTGTACCTGCTAAAAATTCTGCTGCAACTAAAGTGCCCCAGCACATACCAACAGCTACTCTAATACCTGTTAAAATTTCAGGTAAAGAATTTGGAAAAATAACATATCTAAGTATTTGTCTTTTAGAAGCACCAAGAGAATGCGCTGCATGTATTTTAGATAACTGTGTACCTGATGCTCCAGCTCTGGCTGAAATAATCATTATAGATAATGAAACCATAAATAATAAAAATACTTTTCCAGTATTATCAATCCCTAAAACCGAGATTATTAAAGGAGCCCACGCAAGAGGAGGTACTGGTCTATAAAGTTCAATTAATGGATCAAAGAAACCTTTAGCAAATCTATTTAAACCCATGAAAAGTCCTAATGGTACACCAATCAATATTCCAAAAACTAATCCAAGAAAAACTCTTAAAAATGAATCCCAAATATGTCCATATGGAACAGGAATTTTAAATAATTTAAAATCGCCAGTAACAATTTTTAAAACTTTCCCTTTAAAATTTTGCTTAACAACGCCATCTTTAGTGTGAACTGGATATTCTCCAGGCAAAACATCAGCTATCCAATCTGGCAATATAAAGCCAATTATCTGGCTTACATCCATCATATCAATCCAAAGAAGTGGGATATTTTTGTAACCTACACTTGGCTTAGACATTAAAATAAATTTATTAAGTGTATCCGAGGGTTTTGGTAACCATCTACCTGAACCTTGCTCAGAACAACTAGGACCACTTGCAACTATAGTTCCTGCAGGGAATAAAAGAATGTCAATTAATCTTAAACCTCCTTGCTCAGTTTTTTGAAGATTATCAAATTCAATAATTGCATTTTGCATTTCATTAAGAGCATTTGGTGGATAAATACTTGCAAATTCAATTCTTCTTGCAATTTTTACAATGTTTTTTGCGTAAGTAGATGCCACTTCCTCAGTGTCATCTAAATTTTTTCTATATAATTTTATCTCTGATTTAAGTTCTTTTATTGCATTTTTGAATTGAGGATTATGGTTTCTTAATTTAAAAAATTTATCATTAATTTTTTTTAATTGTTCAGCTGCAGCGTGAAATTTCAACCCTCTATCTGTTTCAGGCACTAAAGGCACTTCAATAGTATTTTCTATTGATCCTGTTCCGGCACTTACAGTTACTATACCCCAGCTTCCTTGCTCAGCAATTGCTTTTTGTCTTTCATTTTTTTGCTCTGGTGTTTCAAATGGATAATCTTTCTTTTGAAAATTAGTGCTTAACAATCTAATTTCATTAGTCATCTCATCTATTTTAATTTTTGTGTTAATCTCCATTAGATTATCGTTAGTAAGTAATGGAATTAATTTGTTTGTTTTATTAATAAAACCAACTAATGCAGTTTTCTGTATGTTGTTTAAATCTGGCGAATTTTGAATTTCTAAAGTTATTTTTTTAAGATTTTTATTTTCTATTTTTATTATTGAAGTACTTTTGAATTCTCTTTCTTCAATTGGAAATTGATATTTTAATCCTAATAAAGACTCATTTATTTTTGCGACCTGACATAATTCATTTGCTGATTTTGGATAAAATCCTTTTGCAATATCCCAAGAATAATAAAGCCAAACTAACAATATTGCACTACTTCCGACAATTATCCAATGAGTTCCACCTTTTGCTCTTTCTGGATTTCCAAAAACTGCATCAACTTTTTCAGTTTTTATTAAACGTCTTCCATAAAGTATGCACCCGATAATTGATACGAGAATTAATATTGTTATTATTTGAGTAAACATTTAATTTTCTTTTCCCATAATTTCTTCCTCCATGTTCCAAATCATGGATAAAATTTCTTCTCTTTTTGATGAAAAATCTTTATTTTTTTTTATTTCTCTTAAATCTTCTTTTAATCCCATCTCTGCAAATGGAAGATTATATTCTTTATGTATCCTACCTGGTCTTGGTGCCATTACGTACAACCTTTCACCAAGCAGTAGTGCTTCTTCAACTGAATGTGTAATTAAAATAATTGTTTTTCCAGTTTCTTTCCAAATTTTCAAAACTAAAGATTGCATTTTTTCTCTTGTTAGAGCATCAAGGGCACCTAAAGGCTCATCCATTAAAATCAAATCCGGATCATTAATTAAACACCTTGCAAGAGCTACTCTTTGCTGCATTCCTCCAGATAATTGATATGTTGGGGTATTTCCAAATCCTTTTAAGCCAACAATCTCCAGCCAATCATCAACTTTTTTTGAAGTTTCTATAGGATCTTTTTTTTTCATTCTAAGACCAAAGTTGACGTTTTCAGCAACAGTTAACCATTCAAATAATGCACCTTGTTGAAAAACCATGCCTCTTTCAACTCCAGGCCCGTCAATTTCTTTACCGTTCAAAGTTATATTTCCAGATGTTGGTCTTAAGAAACCAGCTGCAATATTTAATAAAGTTGTTTTTCCACAACCAGAGGGCCCAAGAACAGTTAACAGTTCTCCTTTTTTTAATTTGAAATTTAAATCTTTTAAAGCATGAACAGTCTCTCCTTTTGGAGTTTTGAAAATCATGTTTAAGTTTTGAGATATTAAATCACTCATTAGTTGACTTTATATAAAATATTTACTTAAAAAAATAGGCACCAATAAAATTGGCGCCTATTTAATTATTTTAATCTTTAAATTATAAAGGTAAGAAACTAGTGTCTACTGCTCCACCTGGAGTTCCCATTCCTTTTAAGAATGCATCTAAGTTTCCACTTTCCATAGATTTTTTAGTTTCTTCTGGAGTTAAGAATTTGAAACCACTTAAAGTGTCTTTCATATCAGCAATTTTCATTTCTGAAGCTTTTGACATAGAATTCATATCACTTTTTCCATTTCTATACCTTTCATTTGCTTCATGAGTTACTTCAATAAAAGTTCTCAACATTCCAGGATTTTCCTTCATAAACTTGTCTGTTACAGAAGTTATATCTATTCCTAAAATACCTGCATCTCTTGCTTCTTGAACTGTTAAAAGTCTTGATCCTACAGCAACCGCAGCTTTGATAGAATTACCACCAAATAAACATGCCATCACTACATCTCCACTTACTAATGCAGCCGCACCTTCTTCTGGATCCATTTGAATAATATCCATTTTGCTTCTGTCAGCTCCGACAACTTTCATACTTTCGTCGAAAACGTACTCAGCCATAGTACCTAACGGAACAGCAACTTTTTTACCTTCTAATTCAGTTGCATTTGCTTTTGTTATTCCTGATGCATTAGATGTTACACAAGTTGTTCCACCCATTCCGTATTCCATTGCAATATCAACTAATTTGATAGGTGCATTTGATTTTACAGCATTAATAAATGGTACCAAACCTTGTGAGTAAGAAATATCAATATCTCCTGCTAACATTGCATCTGTCATTGCTCCACCATTTGTGAAGTTTGTCCATTTTACTGGAACTCCTAAAGCTTTAGCAAAATTTTTTTTTTGCATATCCTCTAAATTTGGACTTGGCCACTCTAGAAAGTATGCAACTCTAACTTCGTTCGCAGCAGAGTTTGCCGCTGTGATTGTTAAGTTTAGAGCAAATAAACTTCCTAAAATGAAACTAATTATTTTTTTCATTTCATCTCCTGTTAATTAAATTTAATTATCGATATTTAAGTTTAAATTTTCTTTTAAGTAAATGATGAATAAATTACACAGGCTTCAAAAGTCATAAGTTACAACCTATAGTTGCGGTCATTTAACATAGCAAGTATGACTAAAATTTACTGGTTAATTTATATAATTAGTCTATGAATCGAAACATAATTATGAGTTCAGAAAAACCTCAAATACCAAATTCTTTAAATGAACATTGGATGCCATTTACATCTAATAGAGACTTTAAAGAGTCTCCTAGATTGATTGTAGAAGCAAAAGGTGTTTATTTAAAAAATCATCAAGGTCAAACTCAGATAGATGCAAGCTCGGGATTATTTTGTAATCCTTTAGGTCATGGAAGAGAAGAAATTATTAATGCAATTACAAATCAATTAAAAAAATTAGACTATGCTCAACCATTTCAACAAGGTTTTGGAGGTTCATTTGAACTTGCAACAAAAATTTCAAAACATACACCGGGGAATTTAAATAGAATTTTTTATACAATTTGTGGATCTACTGCTGTTGAGACTGCAATAAAAATTGCAGTTGCATATCATAAAGCAAGAGGTGAAGGACATAGATTTAGGTTTGTTGGAAGAGAAAGAGGCTATCATGGAATGAATATCGGAGCTACTTCTGTTGGCGGAATGATTAACAACGTGAAAACATTTGCCAATGTTTTGATGCCAGGTGTCCTTCACATGAGACATACACATTTACCAGAACATAAATTTGTTTCAGGTCAACCTGAAACAGGCGCAGAGATGGCAGAAGATCTTGAGAGAATTTGTACAAATTTTGGTTCAGAAAATATTGCAGCTTGCATTGTTGAACCAATTGCTGGATCAACAGGAACTTTAGTTCCACCAAAAGGATATTTACAAAGACTAAGAGAAATTTGCGATAAGCATGGTATTTTATTAGTTTTTGACGAAGTTATTACAGGTTGGGGAAGAACAGGTTCGCCTTTTGCATCTCAAGAATACGGAGTTACACCTGATATTATAACAATGGCTAAAGCTACAACAAATGGAATAAGTCCTTTAGGTGCAGTTGCGTGTAAAGAAGAAATTTATGACACAGTTATGGATGGATCTCCAAAAGGAACAATAGAATTATTTCATGGTTACACTTACTCTGGAATTCCTGTCTCAGTAGCTGCAGGCTTAGCGGTTCAAGATATTTTTGAAAAAGATGATATCTTTAATAGAGCAAAAAATTTATCTCCATATTTCCAAGAAGGTTTAATGTCTTTAAAAGATATTGATGTTGTAGATAACATAAGAGGTTATGGAATGATGGGTGGTATTGATATTAAAATGCATAAAAAACCTGGCGCAGCAGGATTTACATGTTTCAAACACTGTTATGATGCAGGAGTTAACTTTAAAGCGACTGGAGATTGTTTAATTATTGCTCCAATGTTTATCTGTGAAAAAAAACATATTGATGAAATAATAGAGAAACTAAGAACTGGTATTACAAACTATTCAAAAAGCAAAAAAAATTAATTTAATTCTATGAAAATCGGGGTTCCAAAAGAAATAAAGCCTCAAGAAAATAGAATTGGACTCACTCCCGAAAGTGTAAAGACATTAACTTCTAATGGCCACGAAGTTTTAATTGAAAATAATGGAGGTTTTGAAGCAGGATTTGAAAACGATCATTACGTATCAAGTGGAGCAAAAATAGTTAATACAGCTGAAGATATATTTAACGACTCCGACATCATTGTTAAAGTCAAAGAACCACAATCTAGCGAAGTAAAAATGATAAGAGAAAATCAAATTGTCTTTACGTATCTTCATCTTGCTGCAGCCAAGGAACTGACACAAGGTTTAATAGACAGCAAATCAATATGCATCGCTTATGAAACAGTCACAGATAATAACGGAAGACTTCCTTTGTTAGCACCAATGAGTGCAGTAGCTGGAAGAATGTCAGTACAAGCGGGTGCACATTGTTTAGAAAAAAATCAAAAAGGCCGTGGTCTTTTGCTAGGAGGAGCTCCTGGTGTAGAGCCTGGAAATGTAGTTATACTTGGAGGTGGAGTAGTAGGAGAAAATGCTGCTATAATTGCAACAGGCATGAAAGCCAAAGTTAATATTGTAGATAAATCTGAAAAAAGATTAAACGAACTTACCCAAATGTTTGGAGATAAAATAATACCTAATTTAAGTGATAAAACTGATTTAGAAAAATTAATTTCTGAATGTGATTTGTTAGTAGGTGGTGTTTTGATACCAGGTGCTGAGGCACCAAAATTAGTTACAAAGAATATGTTAAAAAAAATGAAAAGAGGTTCGGTAATTGTAGATGTTGCAATTGATCAAGGAGGATGTGTTGAAACCAGCAAACCAACTACTTTTGCAGAACCAACTTTTATAATAGATGATATAATTCATTATTGCGTTGCAAACATGCCTGGTGGTGTTCCTAGAACATCAACAATTGCCTTAAATAAAGCAACACTTCCTTTTTTATCTAAATTAGCAAAAGATGGTTACTTAAAAGCTTTAAATGATGATCAAAATTTTCAAGCAGGATTAAATGTATTTAAAGGAGGCGTTACTCACAAAGCTGTAGCAGATGTATTTGGCCACGATTATTTACCAGCTCACAAAGCTTTGCTTAACTAAAATCCCTAATTTCTCTTACTTTTTCGTAAATTGACAAAAAAAAAATTAATTCTATATAGCAGTCATAATTTAAAAAATTATTCCTGAATTTAACATTCATTTATTTCTCTCTTTTTTGTTGAATTCACCTCCTCGAAAGGGGAGGTAAAAAGGAATTATATACCTTTATTTATAAGATTGTATATTTGATCTTTGTCGGTTAAGCCCATTTCTCTTCCAACTTCATTTTGACCTTTGAAAACTACAATTGTAGTCCAATAATTTATCCCAAGAGTTTTGGCTATATCTTTATTTTTATCTTGCTCGTAAAACAAAAACTCTACATCTTTAAAGTCTTTCATAGCCTGATCAAAAACTTTTGTTTGAGCCGCACAAGTTGAACAATATTTATTCCATGAATTAATAACAATTGTTTTACCAGATTTTTGAATTTCAAATAATTTTTTTAGATCAAAATTTGTAGTTTTTTCTGACCCCATAGATATTTTTGGGATGATTATTAAAATAAATATAATTAAAATTTTTTTCATGTTGCTTATTTAGTTATTATGTCATTCTTTTCAATATATTTTCTTTTAAGAAAATTTTATGAAATATAACCGCAAAAATATGTAAGGATATCAATACAATTAAAGTATAATTTGAAATTATATGTATATTGTAAAATTGATCTGCTAAGGCAAAGTTGTCCTCAATTCTTACTTTGAAGAAAAAAAAGTTTAATTTTTCTCCGTTAAATAACTTTTTAAAAATGCCTGAGGTAGTTATCGTCAATAGTGCGACATAAAGAAATATATGATTTAATTTGGCAATTAATTTTTGTCCCACAAATGACGCAGGCATTAATTTTGGAGATTTACTAAAAAATTTAAAAATCAGTCTAAATATTGTTAAGTAAAATACAGTTATACCAACAATAACATGCATGTTTTCAATTGTTATTCTTAATTCTGAAAAGTCAAGTCTGACTAATATAAATCCCATTGGTATTTGAAAAATTAAAATCAAAAAACTGAACCAATGAAAAAATTTAGCTAACCAATTATATTGATGTATTGTATTATCTTTCATACTTTATTTTATAAATATTATGAGACATTTAAAAATACTATTTTTTGTAACACTTATCTTCTCAGTTAATACTAATATTTATGCTGAAGAAAGTGTAAAAGATATAATTAAGAAAAGGAAATCATTATTTAGCGCAAATTATAAGACAGCAAAAAGAGTTGATATTTTATCAAAAGATTTAGAATTTGAGAAAGCTAGTAAATTTATGAAAGAAGTAAGTGAAAACTATTTAGAATTGTTAAACCTTTTTCCTGAAAATACTAAAGAAGGACATGGAACAGAGGCATTACTTAGCATCTGGGAAAATAAAGATGAATTTAATGCATTGATGCAAAAATCCTCAGATGACATGATTAAGCTTGCAAGTGTTATAGAGGAAAGTGATGATATAAGAGCTACTTTAAAACAGTATATGTGGAAAAATTGCAATGCTTGTCACAGTAAATTTAGAAAGCCACACTAATTATATGAGAATATTTTTTTTTATCATAATAACTTTACTTTACTCCAAAGTTGCACTTTCTCACTCTCATTATCCAATAACTAGAGACTCTATCGAAGCAATTAAAAATGGGGAAGGATTATATAATCAGTATTGTGTATCTTGTCATCAAGCAAATTTAGCAGGAGCAACAAATTGGCAAGGATTAGATGAAGATGGGCATAGAAAAGCACCTCCATTGAATGGTACTGGTCATACTTGGCATCATACCGATGAATTATTACATAGAATGATTAAATATGGATTTGCAAAATTAATAAAAAATTATGAAGGAAAAATGATGGGATTTGGAGATGAAATAAGTGATGAAGGAATAGACAATATTTTATCTTATATAAAGTCCTATTGGAAAGATGATATTTACGAATATCATTTAGAAATGAGCAAGCAATGAGTTCAGAGACAATAAAGTTTCATTGGTCATGTAAACATACATGGAAAAGAAGTGCTAAAAATACTGGCTGGTGTCTACTGGGATGCGCAATTGGAGATTTGGGAACAATTTTATTTTTTCAAATTACTAAAATTCCTTTTCCTGTTTTAGGTATTATGACTTTAGCAATTATAAATGGATTGATTACTAGTATAATTTTAGAAACAATAATCTTACTAAGACAAAATCTTAACTTCTCTAAAGCATTTAAGACTGCACTTGGTATGAGCTTTATATCAATGGTCAGTATGGAAATAGCCATGAACCTCACAGATGTAATTTTAACAGGTGGAGCTATTTTAAATTGGTGGGTAGTTCCAATAATGCTTATTGCTGGTTTTTTAACTCCATGGCCTTACAATTACTGGAGATTAAAAAAATATAACATTGCTTGTCACTAAAAATATCACTATATCAAATTTGATTTTAAAAAATGTCAAAAGATTTAATCACAATAAACAATTTATCTAAAGTATATGACAATGGTTTTAATGCTTTAAAATCTGTAGATTTAAAAATAAAACAAGGTGAAATAATTGCAATGCTAGGACCTAATGGTGCTGGCAAAACTACATTAATTAGTATTGTTTGTGGAATTGTAAAACCTAGTTCTGGTGAAATAACTGTAGATGGATATGATATAATAAAAGATTATAGAGAGACAAGATCTAGAATAGGTTTGGTTCCACAGGAAATTTCACTTGAGCAATTTGAAACAGTTTTTAATAATGTTTCTTACTCAAGAGGATTATATGGCAAAGGACCTAATCCTAAGCATATAGAAAAAATATTAAAAGATTTCAGTCTATGGGATAAGAAAGATTTAAGATTAAACCAATTATCTGGTGGTATGAAAAGAAGAGTGATGATTGCCAAAGCCTTATCACACGAACCTTCAATCTTATTTCTTGATGAACCAACAGCTGGTGTAGATGTTGAGTTAAGAAAAGATATGTGGAAGGTCGTAGAGGGATTAAGAAAAACTGGTGTAACTATAATTTTAACAACACACTATATCGAAGAAGCAGAAGCTATTGCTGATAGAGTAGCAGTTATCAATCAAGGTGAAATTATCGTCGTAGATAATAAAATTGATTTATTGAAAAAAATGGGACATAAAAAATTAACAATTGAATTACAAGATAAAGTTGAATGTATTCCGAGTGAGCTTGATGAGTATAATCTCTCAATTTCAAATGATAAATATTCTTTAATATATAATTATAATTTACATGCAGAAAGAACAGGTATTACTAAAATGCTTCAGGATCTAAAAAATGCAGGTTTACGAATGAGAGATTTAAAGACAGAGCAAAATAACCTTGAGAAAATTTTTGTTACATTGGTAAAGGAAAACAATGACGATTAACTTTCATGCGTTAAAAGCAATTTATTTTCATGAAATGGATAGATTTAGAAGAACATTAATTCAATCTCTTCTTTCGCCAGTTTTATCAACGTCTTTATACTTTATAGTTTTTGGTTCAGTAATTGGTGATTATGTCGAAAACATTGATGGAATTAGTTACGGTTCTTATATTGTACCTGGTTTATTGATGTTAACCTTATTAACTCAATCAATAAGTAACACTTCTTTTGGAATATTTTTTCCAAAGTTTAATGGAACGATTTATGAAATACTAGCTGCACCAATTTCAACAACTGAGATTGTTATAGCTTATGTTGGAGCAGGGGCAACAAAAACATTATTAGTAGCAGCAGTGATTTTTTTTACATCACTTTTTTTTGCTGAGGTAAATGTAAAGTTTCCTTTACTAATGGTTTTTCTATTAATCTTAGTAGCTTTTACTTTTGCATTGTTTGGATTTTTGATTGGACTCTTAAGCAAAAATTTCGAGCAAATGTCTATAATTCCTACAATAGTTATAACGCCAATGGTTTTCCTTGGTGGTAGTTTGTACTCTCTAGACATGCTCCCAAGTTTTTGGCAGACAGTCACATATTTTAATCCTGTTGTATATTTAGTTAATGGACTAAGGTTTTCATTTTATGGAGTATCAGATTTTAATATATGGATAAGTATATCAACAATGATTTTATTTTTAATTGTTTGTGTGACACTGGTGGCAGCCATATTAAAAAAGGGTTATAATATAAAAAACTAATTTGACTGTTGATCAAATAATTCCTGCAATATTTTTAATTTTAGTTTTAATATTAGTTTTGCCAAATTTTTTGAGATCAAATTCAAATATTAAACAATTAGTATCAAATTTCTCTATCTGGATAATAATAATACTAGTAATATTTGGATTGATGTATTTTTTGATGTAAATATATTTATGATTAAATTTATTCTTCCTGCAATTATATTAATTTTAATTATAATTTTTTGGGAAAAAATTAACGAATTTTTATTAAGCAAATTTAAAATTAAACTCAATTATATAGCCATCATCATATTAGTTTTAATATTATTTGTTTTATCCTTATTGCTATATTTCTAATTTATAATGGAGATTAACTTATTATTCTTTATTAGTGTTGTTCCGGCAATTGTTTTATATGGAATTGCTAAATCTGGTTTAGGTGGCTCGATATCATTAATTTCGGTTCCATTAATGACAGTGGTAATGCCATTAAACCAAGCACTTGCTATAATTTTACCAATATTAATTTTTTCAGACATTATTGCTGTTTATAGATTTAGAAGGGAATTTGATTTTGGAACACTAAAGTTATTAGTTCCATTTGCTGCTACAGGAATAATAATAGGCTCATTTACCTTTACTTATTTTTCAGAGGATTTGCTTAAACTAATTGTCGGAATAATGGGTTTCTTATTTGCTGGTCATTATTTTTTATTTAAAAAAGAAAAAAATATACCAGCAAAAAAAAACTTTTTTAAAGGTGCAATTTGCTCATCTATCGCTGGTTTTTCAAGTTTTTGTGTACATGCTGGTGGAACGCCAACAAGTCTGTATTTACTCCCGTTAAGAATGAAGAAAGAAATTTATGTTGGGACAAGAATTATTTTTTTTAGTTGTGTTAATCTAATTAAGCTTCCTCTGTATGTTTATTTATCCATGATGAATTTTAATACTCTGTATCAGTCAGTTACTCTTTTCCCTTTAGCGCTAATTGGAATATTTATAGGTTATAAATTACTCAAAATAATTGAGGAAAATTTATTCTACAATATTATTTATGCTTTAATTTTGGTTAGTAGCTTTAAGTTAATATTAGATTTTATGGTTTAATTAGGCTTTAATTTCTTAAAGCCTAATAAGTTCATAACTAAAAGGAAGGGAATTAATAATTCGTAAACTAATTCAATCAACTCAGAAAATACAATGCTAATTAGTCTAATCAGTAATGCAAAATCTAGGATAATTTCTTGAAATTTTAAATTTAATGATTTACTTAGACCTTGGGGTGCTTTTAGCTGAGAATAACCCATTGAACCTGTCCGGTAATTCAGAAAGGGAAAATGAATAATTTAAATATAATTAATCAATCATCAGCAATAATATTAATTATTTCAATTTCTTTAATATTTGTTTTTGTTGGAATTTATTTTTCAAAAAAATTTAAAGGACTGAATAATTACTTAGTTGCAAATCGATCAATTGGTACTTTGTCTCTTACTACGAGTTTAGTGGCTTCTGCTCTTGGTGCTTGGATTTTATTTGGACCCGCATCAGCAGCAACATGGGGAGGAATTGGTGCAGTGATTGGCTATTCACTAGGAACTGCATTTCCGCTTTTTATTTTAATTTATCTTGGTAAAAAATTTAGAACTAATTATCCGCAAGGCAAAAGTATTATTGAAATAATAAGATTAAGATTTGGACCAAATCTCTATAAACTTATTTTAGTTTTTTCCATTTTTTATATGACAATCTTTTTAATTGCTGAAGTTACTGCTGTAGCTTTTTTAATTAATTACATATCTGGTACTGAATTGTGGATCACCTCTTTAATAGTAATATCATGTTCGTTACTTTACACATTATATGGAGGGTTAAGAGCATCCTTAATCACAGATAATATTCAATTTTTTGTATTTGCGGCACTTTTAATAATTAGTTTAATTTTTATTACCTCAATTGAAACAAATGAATTTAATTTTGAAATTATTAAAAATAATAATCCGCATTTGTTAAGTTTTAGTTATCTTCCAAATTATACTGCCGGTTTAACTTTCTTTATAGCTGTTGCTGCAACTAATCTTTTTCATCAAGGTAATTGGCAGAGAGTTTATGCTGCAAAAAATTACGAGGTTTTAAAAAAAAGTTTAATATTTTCATTTTTAATAATATTACCAATAGTCTTTTTTATGGGATTTAGTGGTTTAGTGGCTGTCTCTCAAGATATTAATGTCATACCTGATCTTGCATTTTTCTCAATTTTATTAAAAGAAAATTTAACAATATTTTCAGTCATTGTTATAATTTTAGCTATCTCTTTAACTATAAGCAGTATTGATACTTTAATAAATGCTATTTCAAGTTTGGTAATAGTAGATGTAGATAAAGTATTAAATTTAAAAAATAATCATTTAAATATCTCAAAACAATTTGTTATTTTTCTTTCGGTTATAGCTTTTTTTGTTGCATCAAAAGGATTTAGTATCCTTTATTTATTCTTAATAGCAGATTTATTTTGTTGTGCGGCTGTTCTAAGTGTTTTTTATACTTTTTATTCTAAATCTTATGATGAAAAAAATGCATATGTTTCTATATTAATAGGATTAATTGCAGGACTATTATTTTTTCCAAGTCCAGATTTTTCTAAATCAATACTATTTGGCGTAATTTTGCCTATGGATTTAGCACCATCGTATATTTCTCAATCTCTTTTATTTTGTTCATTTATTGCGGCAACTTTATCACCAATAATTGCATGGAAACTGAAATAATTGATGTTTATTTAAAACTTAATTATTGTATAATTTAATGAATGCTTAATTTTGTATTGCCATTTATTGTATTAATCGTTGTTGTTGTTTTTATTCATGAATATGGACACTATTATTTTGCAAAAAGATATGGTGTTGGTGTAACAGATTTTTCGATAGGTTTTGGTCGAGAATTATTTGGATGGAATGATAAATCAGGGACAAGATGGAAAGTTTGTTGGATACCACTAGGCGGTTATGTAAAATTTTTTGGAGATAGGAATGTATTTTCACAAGCAGATCAAGAGGAGCTACTAAAAAAATATAGCAAAGAAGACCAACATAAATTATTTGCAACAAAACCTCTTTACCAAAGAGCATTAATTGTTGCTGGAGGACCATTGGCTAATTTTATATTAGCTTTAGTCATTTTTACTTTCATATACATGTTTGCAGGTAAAGATTTTACACCAGCAGTAATTGATGAAGTATTAAAAGATAGTCCAGCAGAAGTTGCTGGTATGCAAAAAAATGATGTTATTATTGAAATAGATAATACAAAAGTAGAAAGTATTCTTGATGTTTCTAAATTAATAGCAATGTCAACATCAGAATTTATCGATTTTAAAGTTTCAAGATATGACCAGGAGATAATTTTAAAAGTTAAGCCAAATTTTGTTGATAGCGTTGATGAATTAGGAAATAAATTAAAGAAAAGGATGGTAGGTATTAAACTTAGTCCTTATAACAATCAAATAACACACAAAAAACTTGGACCTGCTCAAGCTTTACTTCAATCATTTAATGAAGTTTATTTTGTAACAACTTCTTCACTTAAATATCTTGGGTCAATGCTTACAGGAGCAGGGGATAGTTCTCAATTGGGTGGTCCAATTAGAATAGCAAAAATTTCTGGTCAAGTAGCAGAATTTGGAATTATACCTTTTGTCAGTATGATGGCATATATTTCTATAAGTTTAGGATTAATTAACTTATTTCCCATACCTTTATTAGATGGAGGACATCTGATGTTTTATGCATTTGAAAAAGTATTAGGTCGTCCTTTAAGTCAAAAAACACAGGAAGGTTTTTTTCGAATCGGAATGTTTTTGTTGCTATCTTTGATGTTTTTCGCCACATTTAACGACCTTAAAGATTTAGGCTTATTTTAAGGCTTTTTTAATAACTAAAAAAGCGATGTAATTACTTACTTTTTTAACCACTATATATTGTACTATAAAAATAAATATATACTAAAAAAGAGCTTGAATTATCAATGATTTTGTTAAGTATAGCTCCATAAACCTTTAAAACCGGAGCTAAAATGAACAAAAAACAATTAGTAGCAAAGCTAGCTGGTTCGTTAAATCAAAGTAAAGCTGATGCAGAGCGTACTTTTGATACTATTACGAATACTATACTAGATGCGTTGAAAAACGACGATTCTGTAAAGATTGCAGGTTTTGGTACATATAAAGTGGCTAAAAGAAAAGCCCGAATTGGACGTAATCCAAGAACTGGAGAGCAAATCCAAATCGCTGCTTCTCAAAAGGTAAAGTTTTTACCTGCTAAAGCACTTAAAGAAGTATTTAACAAGTAACACTCATTTAACAGCCTTTATTAGGAATAGTAAAAATCTTAATAAAGGCTGTTTCTACATGCAAAAACTGCATATCTATTTTTAAGAACAATCATTAGTTTTTATTTATTTTAAAATTATAAGAACCTCTTTTTAACATTGGAGGTTAAATGACAAAACATTTAAAAAAACTTGTTAGTCCTTTGGTAAGTTTAATTTTCTTACTAAGTATGACAAGTACGGGTTTCGCTGAAACTACAGTCTCCGCAGAAGTTCAAGCAATTTTTAACTCATTTTTATTTTTAGTTTGTGGTTTTCTAGTCATGTTTATGGCTTGTGGATTTGCAATGCTAGAATCAGGAATGGTAACTTCTAAGAGTGTATCTGTAATTTGTGCGAAAAATATCGGTTTATATTCAATAGCTGGAATTATGTTCTGGATGGTTGGATACAACCTAGCTTACGGAATTCCAGAAGGTGGATATATAGGAACATTCACACCATGGTCTGACGCGAGTGCTGTTGATACTGGATATGCTGATGGATCAGATTGGTATTTCCAAATGGTATTTTGTGCTACAACAGTTTCAATCGTATCAGGAACATTGGCAGAAAGAATTAAATTATGGCCATTCTTCTTATTCGCAGCAATTTTATCAGGAATTATTTATCCAATTGTCATGGGATGGCAGTGGGGTGGTGGCTGGTTAGCTACTTTAGGTTTCTCTGACTTTGCTGGTTCAACTCTTGTACACTCTACTGGTGGAGCGGCTGCATTAGCAGGAGCAATACTATTAGGTGCGAGAACAGGAAGATTTGATAAATCAGGTGCAGCAAAACCAATGAAACCATTTGCAGCTTCATCTATACCTTTAGTTACAGTTGGAGTATTCATTTTATGGTTAGGTTGGTTTGGTTTCAATGGTGGTTCACAGCTTGCTATGGGAACTTTCGATGATGCAGTTGCTGTATCAAATATCTTTATTAATACTAACTTAGCAGCGTGTGGTGGTGTTTTAGCTGCAGCAGTTATGACTAGATTACTAGCTGGCAAAACTGATGTAGTACAAATGCTTAATGGTGCAATTGGTGGACTAGTAGCAATTACTGCTGAACCATTAGCTCCAGCACCTATTGCAGCAATATTCATTGGTGCTATTGGAGGAATTATAGTTGTGTTTGGAACTAAACTTCTTTTCAATTTCAAAATTGATGATGTAGTTGGTGCAGTACCTGCTCACTTGTTTGCTGGAATTTGGGGAACACTTGCAGTTCCATTAACAAATTCTGATGCAAACTTTAGTGCACAGTTAATCGGTGTATTATCAATTAATGCATTTGTATTTGTGGTTGCCTATATTGTTTGGGCAATTATGAAAAATACAATGGGTATAAGATTGAGTAAAGAAGCCGAGCTAAAAGGTACTGATGTTACCGAAACTGGTGTTATCGCTTACGCAATAAGAGACTAAATTTAACTCCCTTAAGTTAAAATAAAAAGGCCCCGTAAATGGGGCCTTTTTTTATTAAACTGTTTTTAAAAATTCTAACACTTCTTTTGCGTGGTCTTTAACTTTTACTGAACGCCATTCTTTAATAATTTTGTCATCTTTTAATAAAAATGTGCTTCTTATTAATCCCATAAATTCTCTGCCCATAAATTTTTTCTTACCCCAAACTTTATATGCCTTTATTGCATCTTTTTTTACGTCTGCTATCAAATCAAACTTAATTTTGAATTTATCTCTAAATTTTTCATGACTTTCCATACTATCTTTAGAAATACCAATAACTTCACAGTCTAATTTTTTAAATTGTGAAAGTAGAGAATTGAAGTCTTTAGTTTCAATTGTGCACCCTGGCGTATTATCCTTTGGATAGAAATATAAAACCTTGTATTTACTTTTAACTTTATTTAATTCAAAATTACCGCTATTTGTCGAAGGTATTTTAAAATTTGGTGCATTTTTTTGGATTATTTTAGACATTTTTATTTTCTTCCCATAGTTTGATATAATTAATATATGGCGACAAACCATATGATGAATTAATATTTGTTATATGAACTGCCATAGATTTTAAAGGCGATATACAAATTTCTTTAATAAAAATTTCATTTATATGTTTCTCAAATGGATCATTTCTTGTTAAACAGGTCTTATTAAAATTATCCCAATATTTTGTAAGATGTTGTTTTGAAACTAAAAAAGTACATAAAACTTTATTTATAGATCTCCAGTGTCGATTACTTCCTGCAAATATTTTCGATTGATCAATATCTGTGTACAAGTATGGATAATCTGAAGGACAAACAAAGATTTCGCGTTTTAATTGTGATGTTAATCTCTCATATGTTTCTATCATTTCAATAAGACATTTTTCTTCATGAATATAGTCATCTTCAACAAAATAGACTAAATCTTTAACTTCCAACTTTGCTGTTTCATAACATTTTAATAAGCTAGAGAGGTTACCAAAAGTTTCTTTGTTATTATTAAATTGAATTTTATTCTTGTATTCATCATTTTTGTGGTTGATAATTTTATAGTCAATATCACTTTTATTTAGAATATTTTTAAATTCATTATTATCAGATGTATCCAAACTATTATCAATTACTATTAATTTTAATTTTATTTCATTTTTTAAAGAGGAAAGTGATTTCATAGATTTTATTAATGATATCAAGCATCTTCTTGAATATTCTATTTTATCAGCTTCAAATATTCTTTTTTTGTTTTGATCCCATATCAAAATATCAATGTTAGTTCTAAAAATTATTAATAAATCACTTACTTTTCTTGTTAATTTAACTTTGCCAAGTGGAATAACTATAGACTTATTATTATTTTTTTCGTTGATAAATTTTAGATTGGATTGTTCAATTAATTCTAAGCCTAGTTTTCTTGCTATTAGTATAAATAATTTTTTTATAATGTTTTTTTTCATTTATTTTGATATGTATTATCTTAAATTATATGGGTATAAAATCATCAAAAGAATTAGTTTCAGAAGCACTTTCTCAAATTAAAACTTTGACTACTAGTGAAGCATTAGAGTTGGTTAATAAAGATAAATGTAACTTGATTGATATAAGAGATATCAGAGAATTAGAAAAAATGGGAAGAATAGAAAATTCTCATCACATTCCTAGAGGAATGTTAGAATTTTGGATGGATCCAGACAGTCCTTACTTTAAAGAAGGCAAAATAGATATGAATAAAGAAATGGTTTTATTTTGTGCGGGAGGATTGAGATCGGCTTTAGCAACAAAATCATTAAAAGAAATGGGGTTTGAAAAAATATCACATGTAGAAGGTGGATTTTCTCAAATGAAGATTGCTGGTTTTAAAGTAATCAAATAACTTTAATCAAATAAAGTAATTCTTTTAGCAAAAAAGATTCTAATCACCCAATAAATAAATATTCCAAGTGGACCAATAAAATAGGTAATAATTAAAGGAAAAAAGATTAATATTTTTGACATATAGAACCTTTGACTGTCTCTAACAATCCAAGATCCACAAAATAAATTTATAGCTAAGAAGTGCGTCCAAAATAAAATTAAAAACTCATTATTCTCAAAAAGCTCGGCTAGATCATAAAAACTTAAATATAAAATAAAGTTTTTATCAAAATCATATCCAGCAAAAAAGAATATATACAATAGATAAATATAAACACTTGCTAAAATAAATGTTGGAATTATTGATGTAACAAATAAACCACAAACTTTAGTTTGTGGAAAAAAAATAAGCATTAACCAAAAAGGTATTACACCTATATTCAACCACATATAGATCATTTCTACTGTAAAAAATGCAGATATTTGTTCAATCATCTTGGTTATATTATATTAAATGCAATAATGATTCCTATAAAAAATAAAAGAAAAAATTTAGAAGCGACAATTGATGAAATGCGCAACTTTGCGCTAAATTATGTGGAAAAATTTGCACCATCAAAACAACAGCTAAAAACATATCTTTTAAAGAAATATTTAAGATCTAAAGTTGATAACATTAAAAGAAGCAATATTTCAGATCTAATCGAAATTGTAGCTGAAGATTTAGAAAAATCTAAATTTATAAACGATAAATTTTATTCAGAAACAAAAGCAAAAAGTCTAATCCAAAGAGGTTCTTCAATAAACAAGATTAGAAATTATTTAATAAGCAAAGGTGTTGGAGAGAAATACATAAAAAATACAATTGAACAAATTAATGAAAATAATGAAGACCAAGATTTTTTTTCAGCTATAAAAGTTTGTAAAAAAAAAAGAATTGGTCCTTCGAGAACTGAAGATAATAGACCTTTATTCTATAAAAAAGATATTGGTATATTGGCAAGATCTGGATTTGATTTTGAAGTTTCTAGAAGAGTAATGGAGCTTGATAAAGAAGAATATTTAAAAATTATAAATCTTCTTTAGAATTTTTATTCTTTTCTTCTAGATAATACTGAATTTTGCTTTTGATATAGTTTTTTACCATCACAAATACTATTAATCCAAAAATTGATACAGAAACTATTATAATTAATATTATTCTTAATTGTTCACTCATTATATATTTTTATTTCTTTTCAAAATTATACTAGGATTTTTAAAATTTTCTTTTCCGTAAAGTATTTCATTTCCCTCAAAATCTGTAACTATACCCCCTGCATTCTCAAGAATAGCATGCCCAGCTGCAATATCCCATTCACAAGCTCTTGGTTCAGCAACATAGCCGTCGTATTCATTTGAAGCTATTACACAAAATTTTAAAGAGCTTTTCATCCTTTTAAATTCGCTAACATTCATTGATTGATATATTTTGTTAATTTCAGGTTTTAATTTATTTGAATATGATACAAATTTAAGTTTATCACTTGAAATTTTTGAACAGTCTAATTTGATATGTTTATTATTAATTATTTCAAATGAATAATCTTTTCCATAAGAATAAAATAATCTACCTTTAGCTGGTGCATATATTATACCTGCGACTGCTCGATTATTAATTATTAAACCAGCATTTAAAGTGAATTCTTCAAGATTATTAATATAATCATAAGTTCCATCAATTGGATCTATTAGCCAAAAATCTTTTAAATCCTTCTTGGATTTATTATGACTGGTTTCTTCAGATATGATTGGTATCTGAGGAGTTAAATCAATTATTTTCTCAGTTAATATTCTATTAACTTCAAGATCACCATTACTAACAGGGGTGTTATCTTCCTTGATTTTTTTTGTTAATCCTTTTTCTCTTAACTCTATTGAAACTTTTCCTGCGTATAAAAAAGTATCAATTAGCCTTTCAATTGTTGCTTTTATTTCAATTTGTTTCATTTATTCAAACTTTTCCAATTCGATATTTTTAGCATTGATAACTTTTTTTCCTACATTTTCGAAATTCACAGTTACTTTTTCCTTAATTATCGATTGCACTTGTCCTATTCCCCAATCTTTATTATTAGGATTTATAACCTTATCACCTGGTTCAAAATCTAAAATCATTTGATTTTACTTATAATGGAAATGAGTATAAATACCACCACATGAATTTAGAGTTAAACTCAATTGGATTAGATAAAAAACCTTCTGAAACAAAAGTAATTGTAGCTATGTCAGGTGGTGTAGACTCATCTACAGTTGCTGGTTTGATGAAAATGGAAGGATATAACGTAACCGGTATAACATTAAAACTATACAACGATAGTAAAGAAGTTGTTAAATCAAAAGTATGTTGCTCAGGACAGGATGTTATAGATGCAAAAAGAGTTGCTCATAAATTAGATATTGATCATAAAATTCTTTATTACCAAGATAAATTTAAGCAAGGAGTTATTGATAATTTTGTAGAAAGTTACTTAAAAGGGGAAACCCCAATACCATGCGTACAGTGCAATCAAACTGTCAAATTTAAAGATTTGTATGAAGTTGCTAAAGATTTAAAAGCTGATGCTCTGATCACAGGTCATTATGTAAAAAATATAACAATAAATGAAAAAAATAATATGTATAGAGCAGTAGATGAAAATAGAGATCAAAGTTATTTTCTATTTAATACAACTAGAGAACAATTGAATTATTTACGTTTTCCATTAGGTGGAATGTTAAAAAATGAAACTAGAGATATTGCCAAAAAACTAAATTTAAATGTTGCGGATAAGCCAGATAGTCAAGATATATGTTTTGTTCCTAACGGAGACTATTCTTCAGTGATAAAAAAATTTAAACCAGATTCTTTAAAAAAAGGTAACATTAAAAATTTAAATGGCAATGTAATTGGTGTGCATGATGGAATTATAAATTTTACTATTGGACAAAGAAAAGGAATAAAAGTAGCTGACAAAGAGGCATTTTATGTAATTAAAATTGATGCTGAAAATAATGAGATAATTGTTGGTGGAAGAGAACATCTTGGGAAAAAGAAAATTAATTTAAAAAGTATAAATTTACTATCTGATAAGAATGAATTAAATGAAAATATTTTTGTCAAAGTAAGATCTACAGGCAAACTATTAAGTGCTAATGTAAAAATTTTAAACGAAGATAAAGCCGAGGTAAAACTAGATAACTCAGAAGATGGTATTTCACCTGGACAAGCGTGTGTTTTTTATAAAGAAGATCAATATGGCCACAAAGTTCTTGGTGGAGGTTGGATTACCTAACTCTTAAAGAAAAATATGATATTAAAAAATATAATTGAACTAAAACAAAATAGTTCCAAGATATTATATTTTTAATATTTGGATATTCATCGATTTTTATAATTAAAATTGGCAGCAGCAAAATGCCAACTATTATTAAAAATAAACTTAATAAATTTTTTAAATTAATAAATTTAAAATCAAACTTATCTTTTAGAAATTTCTTATTTTTAATAATTCTCTTCGATACAAAATATTGAGTTAAAATTATAAATAAAATATATATATAAATACCAATTCTTCTAAAAAACTCATATGCCTTTCCTTCTCCTAGAAAAGTTAAATATAAAATTAAAAAAATTAAGCTTAAAAATGATAAGGTATATAAAAGTATTTTATTCTCATTTTGAATATAACTAATTAAACAATTCCAATAAAAAAACAAAAATAAAACGTATATAAACATAAAAAATTTGAAAAAATATTTCACTGGTTCATACCTTCCAGTTCTCGAAATAGATGTACAACCTTCAAAGAAAGGAATACATTTTGGAACTAAATCTAAGTGTATAGATATCAAGTAGGAAATCGTAACTGTAAATATGGGTATTATAAAACATCCTATAGCAAATGCTTTAGTGTATTTAAGCATTTAATTTATTTTTTTTATTTTTTCTTATTTTTTTTTCTTGCTCTTCTTTTTTTAGAGCCCATTTTTCTTCGGCCTCTATGCTTTTTAGGGTATCCCATAATCTCCTTAGTTTTACAATTTTATTGACTTATTTGAGGGATATAGCATTGTCAATATAACTAATCAATTTTTTTATGGTTAATTCAGTTAAAACTTTTTTAAAACAAGTAGGAAAAGATTATCTAAATCAGTCAGTTAATCCGCCAGTAGTAAGAGCTTCAACAATAATATTTAAAACTCTTCAAGATATAAAGAAAACACAAAGTAATTATAAAAAAAATCCCTTAAGCAAAAATTTTGATTATGGTAGAAAAGGAACATCAACAACTTTTGCATTACAAGAACTATTAAGAAAAATTGAAAATGCTTATCAAGTTTATTTAACCCCAACAGGTTTTGGTGCAGTTTTTCTTGGAGTGATTAGTGTTGTGAGACCTGGTGATGAAATCATTATAACAGACTCAGTCTACTCTCCCACAAGATTTTTAACAGAAGAATATTTAAAAAAATTCAATATTAAAGCAGTATTTTATGATCCAAAAAACTTAGATGACTTAAAAAAAAAAATTACAAATAAGACTAAACTTATTTTTGTTGAAAACCCTGGAAGTAACACATTCGAATTTCAAGATTTAAAAAAAATATTATCTTTTGCTAAGAATAAGAATATTTATACAGCTATTGATAATACATGGGGAACACCTTATTTAATCAAGCCTTTAGACTTAGGTTTCGATATGTCTATAGTTTCAGCGACAAAATATTATTCTGGTCATTCAGATGTTATGGGTGGCAGTTTAGCTATTAAAAAAAGACTTTTTAAGCAAGTGGAATTAAGTCAAAAAGCAGTTGGTTTAAGACTAAGTCCTGATGATGCCTATTTAATTATGAGAGGACTAAGAACATTAGATATCAGGTTAGACAAGCATCAAGAAAATACCATCAAGGTAGCTAATTTTTTGAGCAAACAAAAAAAAGTTAAAGAGGTTTTTTACCCAATTAAAAAAAATATTAAACAATACAAAATGTGGAAAAAGTATTACTCAGGATCATCTGGGTTAATGGGTGTAAAAATTATTTCTAGAAATAAAAATTCTGTAATTAAATTTTTAAATAAACTAAAATTATTTGCGCATGGTTACAGTTGGGGTGGATTTGAAAGTCTTGCTTTATATCAGGACAAATTGGCACTGGGCAACAGGAGCTACACAAAGCTGAGTAATAACGAACATATTATAAGATTACATATTGGTTTAGAAGACCCAAATGATTTGATTGCTGACATTAAACAGGCTATTAAATCTGTAAGATGAATGACACCAAATTTTTTCCAACAAAAAAAGCATTAGTTACTGTAATAGCTGCATCTGTTGTTGTTATTATTGCATTAGGAATAAGACAAACTTTTGGAATGTTTTATTTTGATTTTGCAACTGATTTGGATATCACCATAACACAGTTTGGTTTTACGATGGGATTGCAGCTCTTATTATGGGGTGTTTTCAGTCCTATGTTTGGAATTATTACAGATAAGTATGGTGGTAATATTGCAATCTTTATTGGTTTTGTTTTTTATTTGTTAGCAATTTTATTGTTTTATTCAGGTTTTAATACTGGTTATTATTTTACTATAACAATTGGAATATTAGTTGGTGTTGGACTGGGATCCACAGCTATCAGTATACCTGTTTCAGTTGTTGCAAAACATTTTCCAGTATCAAGCAGAACAATAGCAACAGGCATAGTTACATCAGCAGGATCTTTTGGATATTTTATATCACCGCTAATCACTAGATACTCACTTGTTGAACATGGATGGGAAAATACAATGTTATTTTTCTGTTTCTTTTTAGGTCTAGGATTAATTGTGGCATTATTTGTTTCAACACCAAAAATACCTGTTGGTACAAATCAAAATAACAATCAAACAGCTAGAGAAGCTTTAAAAGAGGCTTTTTCAAATAAAAGTTATATCTATCTTACATTAGGTTTCTTTGTATGCGGTTGGCACATTGCTTTAGTTGCAACTCATATACCCACTTACATGATTGATAAAGGATTACCAGATTGGTGTGCAGCAATGGTTTTGGCTTTAATTGGACTTTTTAATATGGTTGGAACAATTACAAGTGGATATCTTGCAACTAGATACAGTCAAAAAATTTTATTAAGTGCAATTTATCTACTAAGAGGAGTATCAATTATTTATTTCATATTCCTACCACCAAGTGTTTTTAATTCAGTAATCTTTGGAATAACATTTGGAATGTTGTGGCTATCAACAGTTCCACCAACAAATGGAATAATAGGTAAGGTATTTGGAACTAAGTATATCGGATTATTATATGGAATTGTTTTTGTAAGTCATCAAATTGGATCTTTTTTAGGAGCTTATTTGAGTGGAGTTTTCTATGAACTTAACGGAAATTTTGATTATGCTTGGTACATATCTATCGCATTATCTATTTTTGCTGGTTTGATACATTTACCTATAAAAGAGAAGCCAATTGAAAGACCACAAATCGCATAAACTTAAATTTAACCCTTATTTAGAAAAACTTTATCAATCAGATAAGCCACTGATAATCTACAAGGTCGATAATGGTTACGACATTTATACAGATTTTTCTAAAAAAATTAATTTATCAAAAAAAAATATACATAAATTTTTAAACTCTTTTGAGAAAATGAAATATAAAAAAGAAACTGATCAATATGTTGGTTTTTTTGGATATGAAATTTTAAATTATTTACTTGGTATTAAAATAAGCAAACAGTCTAAAAATAGTTTTTATAAAGGAGTTTTTTACAAACCAGAAACAATCATTAAAATTAGAGATAATATTTCAGTATTTTCAAATAAAAAAAAGCAAGAATTTAATAATTATTTTAAACCAACTAAAATTTTATCGCCTTTTAAATTAAATATTAAATATCAAAAATACAAAAAAATATTTGATATTTTTTCAAAGAAAATAAGACAAGGAGAAACATATCAAATAAAAATTTGTACAAAATATCGTAATAAATCCTCGATAAATCCAATTAATTTTTTCTGGAGATTAATGAAGTCAAATGCTTCACCAGAATCTTTTATGATAAGAGATAAAAACTATTCTATTGTAAGCTGCTCTCCTGAAACTTTATTATTAAAAAAGGGTAACAAAATTATTACCAAGCCTATTGCTGGTACATTAAGAAAAAGTAAAAAAACGAGCAGATCTAGTGCTTTAAAGTTTTTTAGAAATAATTCTAAAGAGACTAAAGAACATAATATGATTGTTGACATGGAAAGAAGTGATTTATCCAGAGTTTGTATTCCAGGAACAGTAAAAATTGATAAAGAAAAGTATGTTGAGGAATACAGGCACTTATTTCATTATGTTACAACTATATCTGGAAGCCTATTAAAAGGCATGACTATAAAAAATATTATCAAATCTATGATGCCTGGTGGATCAGTTATAGGTTGTCCTAAAATAAGAACATTAGAATTATTAAATCAACAAGAAAAAGAGAATAGAAATATTTTTACAGGTAGTTTTGGCTATATAAAATTTAATAAGGATATGAGATTTAACATAATAATAAGATCTATATTAAATTATAAAAATACATCAGAAATATCAGCGGCTTCTGGAGTTGTATTAGATAGTGCAGCAAAAAAAGAATTTAATGAAAACTTTATAAAAGCAAAATCATTACTAGAATTATTTAAATGATTTATATAATAGATCACCAGGATTCATTTACATGGAATGTAGTTCATCAATTCTCTCAGTTTGATAAAGTTTATTGTTCAAATTATTTTGAAATAAATAACAGTTTATTAAATAAATCTAATACAATTGTATTATCTCCTGGACCCGGTTCACCCAAAGATTATCCAAATACTTCAAAAATTTATAATAAATTTAAAGGAAGAAAAAAAATCATAGGAATTTGCTTAGGGTATCAGCAAATATTACATTGCGAAAATGCCAAAATTATTCAACAAAGGAGAATATTTCATGGTTATCAATCTGAAGTAAAAGTTGTTTCGAATAATTCTATCTTTAGAAAGAATTCTAAATTTAAAGTAGGAAGATATCATTCACTTAAGCTTCAAGAACCATTTATCAAAGAAAATTTTGATATTACTATGAGATGCGCTAAAACTAATATAGCTATGGCTTTTGAAAACAAAATAGATGATGTATATGGTTTTCAATTTCATCCAGAATCTTTTTTAACAACAAATGGTAAAATTCTTATTAAAAAAATCTTACAGTCGAAAAGATCTTAAAGAAAAAGAATTTAAAGATCTATGGAATGCCCATGGGGTTTTCACAACCATGTGGATCTATGGAAAGCCTCAAAAGATTTTATTTTTTAAAGAACACATAACAAATCTTATTAAGTCTACCAAAAAATTATAAAATTTATGATAGAAATTTAAAAAGAAATATAATTAAATCTAATTTAAATAAACAAAAAAATTATAATCATTTATTACGAATTGCAGTAACCAAAAGTTTAATTTCTATTTCTTTGAGAGATAAATTAAAAATTAAAAAAAATCTTCAGTTAAAGCTAGTTAATTACAATAGAATTAAGCCTGAACATAAAAATCTAAAGTATAAATTTATTTTAAAAAATTTATCTAAAATGGATAATTCAAAATCTGATATTGTTCTTTGTTCAAATGGAAAAATTTTAGAAACAGGAACTTCAAATATTATTTTTATAAAAGATAATAAATATTATTCACCAATAAGAAAATTTTATCGAGGAGTTAATCTTAAGTTTTTTGAAAAGCATTTTAGGATAAAAAAAACTAATATTAATATAAATAATTTAAATCAATATGAGGAAATACTTTTAATCGGTTCTGGAAAGGGAGTTTCCACAGTTTCATCCATAAAAGAAAAAAACTGGAATAGAAAAAAATATAAATCTTATGAAACTTTTGTAAGTAAATATCAAACTCAGATACTAAAACAAAAAAAATTGAGTAATTATTTATGAGAAATCCAAATAAACCTTGCATATTTTGTTTTACAAAAAAAAAGGAATATCTTTTTGAAAACGAACTAGCTTATGCAACTACTGACACTTACCCTGTATCAAAATTTCATTCACTTATAATTCCAAAGCGTTGTGTTAAAAATTATTTTGATCTAACCTCAAAAGAAATCTTAGCCTGCAATAAATTAATAAAAAAATTGAAAAAAAAAATTGAAAAAAACGATAAATCCGTAAAGGGTTTTAACATTGGTTCCAATTCAGGCAAGGTTGCTGGACAATCTATAAATCATTGTCATATTCATCTGATTCCAAGACGAAAAAATGATGTTAAAAATCCTCAAGGTGGTGTTCGAGCTGTAATCTCAGCTAAACAGCATTATGTAAGGAAAAAGTAACTTTTATTAACATTTTTTTATTGAGATGAGATTATTAGTCAGTTGATCTAATATTTTTTATAGATTAAGAGCTTAGATTAGTATTATATTTAGCGGAGATAATAATATGTTCACAACAAATCCATTTGCTGTCCTTTCCTCAACAGTTCCTTCAATTGCTTTGCAAGCATTTGTTTTGTTGATGTTAGCATTAGTAGTGATTGGAACACTTATGGATATAATTCATAAGAAGAATGTAAAATATTTTTTTAATAATGCTAAAAAAGCAAAAAAAGCAGCAAGTAGAGAATTAAGTATTGGAGAAAAAACAGCGATAATTTCTAAAACAGTAGTACATGATATTGGAACTACATCTGAATTGGGTTTGGGTAAAAGAAGATTTGCACATGTATTAGGAATGTATGGAACAATATTATTTTGGATCGGGTCAGGTGTTATGATATTTGGATATTCTTCTCCTAATGCTGTAACCCCATCTGTATGGCCAATCATTTGGCACGCTGGTGCAATTTTAACTTGCCTTGGAGCTTATTGGTTTTGGTTTTTTTTAAGAGTAGATGTATCTGCTGAAGCTCACTCAGTTTTTAGGATCATAAAAGCAGATTTATTTGTTTTAGCTTTAGTATTATCTTCTACGTTTGGTTTAGCTTGGTCGTATTTCCAATATTCAGGATCTAATGGTTTAAGTATTTTATTTTTAATTTTGTTTGCGGTAGCTAACATAGTTTTATTTGGAGGAGTTTACTGGTCTAAATTTGCACATATGTTCTACAAACCAGGTGCTGCAATCCAAAAAAATTTAGCAGAGGCAGATGGTTCAAGAGATAATTTACCTCCACCTGCAGATGCTCCAGAACAATTTGGACTTGGAATTAAACGTGAGGCACCAAAGCACTATTAATATGATTGATAAAATTTTAAAGAAAGGTAATAAGTAGATATGTCAACTTTTGTATATATGACGAGATGTGATGGTTGTGGTCATTGCGTAGATATATGTCCATCAGATATCATGCACATAGATGAAACTATTAGAAGAGCAAAAAATATAGAACCAAATTTTTGTTGGGAGTGCTATTCATGCGTTAAGGCATGTCCTAATCATGCAATTGATGTAAGAGGCTATGCTGACTTTGCTCCAATGGGTCATAGTGTTAGAGTTAGAAGAGAAGAAGAAAAAGGAACTATTTCTTGGAGAATTAAATTTAGAAACGGTACAGAGAAAAATTTTGTATCACCAATAACAACAAAACCTTGGGGAAAATTTATACCAAAATTAGCTGAAGCTGACACTCCTAATCAAGGAGAGATTAATTCACAAATTTTATATAATGAGCCACATGGTTTAAATACTGAAAAAGATTTACCAACTTTAGATAAGAATTCATTTAAGCAAGGCGTTTATTATTAATGGCTAAGCACAAAACAATCATTGAAGAATGTGATGTACTAGTTGTCGGTGGAGGTATGGCTGGAACAGGTGCTACCTTTGAGGCAAGACACTGGGGAAGAGATTTAAAAATAATCTGTGTAGAAAAAGCAAACATAGATAGAAGTGGAGCAGTTGCACAAGGTCTTTACGCTATTAACTGTTATATGGGTATGCAGTGGGGTGAGAATATGCCAGAGGACCATGTAAGGTACGCTAGAAATGATTTGATGGGTCTTGTTAGAGAAGATTTAGGTTATGATATGGCACGTCATGTAGATTCAACTGTTCATATGTTTGATGAATGGGGTCTTCCAATGATGAAAAATAAAGAAACTGGAAGATATCAAAGAGAAGGTAAATGGCAAATTATGATACACGGTGAAAGTTACAAACCGATTGTAGCTGAGGCCGCAAAAAAATCTGCAGATAAAATTTATAACAGAATAATGATTACTCATCTTTTAAAAGATGAAAAAAATCCAAACCGTATAGCTGGTGCAGTTGGCTTTAATGTTAGAACTGGAAATTTCCATGTATTTAAATCTAGAACAGTAGTTGTTTCTGCTGGTGGAGCATCGCACATATTTAAACCAAGAGCAGTTGGTGAGGGCATGGGTAGAACATGGTATGCACCTTGGAGTAATGGATCTGCTTATGCATTACCCATTCAAGCAGGGGCAAAAATGACTCAAATGGAAAATAGAATTGTACTTTGTAGATTTAAAGATGGTTATGGTCCAGTTGGAGCATATTTCCTTCATTTAAAAACATATACTCAAAACGCTAATGGTGAAAACTATGAGAAAAAGTGGTATGATGCTACTAAAGAATTAGTAGGTGAATATATAGACCATCATCCAACACCAACTTGTTTGAGAAATCATGCATTTATTCAAGAAACAGCTGCAGGCGGTGGACCAATCCACATGGTTACAAAAGAAGCATTTCAAGACCCACATTTAGAAACTGTTGGATGGGAAAACTTCTTAGGTATGACAGTTGGGCAAGCGGTTGTTTGGGCATCTCAAAATATTGATCCAAAATATACAAACCCTGAATTAACTACATCAGAGCCATATGTAATGGGATCTCATGCTACATGTTCTGGAGCATGGGTTAGTGGACCAGAAGATATAGCACCTGATGAATACTTCTGGGGATACAATAGAATGATGACTATCGATGGATTATTTGGAGCAGGAGATGCAGTTGGTGGAAGTGCTCATAAGTTTTCATCTGGTTCGTTTACAGAAGGAAGATTAGCCTCTAAAGCTGCTGTTAAATATATTCAAGATAAAAAAGCTGATGATATTGAAGTTTCTGATGCTCAATTAGAGAAGCTTAAAGAAGAAATATTCAAGCCAATTGAAAACTATACTGTGGGAAGAAATGAAATTACTGGAGGAACTGTTTCTCCAAGCTATATTTTACCTATACAAGGACTACAAAGACTACAAAAAATTATGGATGAATATTGTGGTGGATTAACAAATAATTACATGACAAACGATAATCTACTTAAAAAAGGCCTAGAACAGCTACAATTACTTCAAGAAGACTTAGATCATGTTGGAGCTGAAGATTATCACCAATTGATGAGAGCATGGGAACTTAAGCATAGAGCTGTTACTTCAGAATGCGTTGCTCATCATACTTTATTTAGAGAAGAAACGCGTTGGCCAGGCTATTATTATAGAGGCGATCATATGAAACTTGATGATGAAAACTGGCACTGTTTAACTGTTTCTAGAAGAGATCCTGAGACTGGAAAATTTGAAATGGAGAAAAAGCCTGTTTATCACATCGTTGATGATAAAGAGAAGAAGCAAGCTTCCTAACCATTTTAGATGAGTATTGTCGACAAATCAGACGAAGAAATCATTAAAATTGCTGATCCTATCTGGGATAACATGGTTAGATGTTCCAACATGAAGGACTATGGTGGTTTTACAAGGGATTTATCATCACAAATGCTTTATGGAGCCAATGAAGTAGAGCTTGGTAAGCAATGGGCAAGCAATAAGCTGATCTCAAGCCTTAAAGAAGGGTGTAAAGCTATAGGCTGTCTGAGAAGAGGCTTGTACGTAACTGTTATCTATAAACAAAACAGTACAGAGATACCAGGAGACTTTTTAGGCCGACTTGTCCTTGGAGAAGAGGGAGATGAGGTCAAAGTCTTCGGAGCAACTATTTTTTAAATTTAATTAAATATTATTTGCATTTAATAAAACTTGTGGTATTTCGCGGTTATGCTTCAAGTTTTTAATCAAAATATTAAGAAAATTCCTTTATTAGTTTCAAATCAGCTTTCAAAAATAATTAAATCTTTTATTTATCTTTTTATATTTTTTACTTGGGCAATTATAATCCTAGGAACATTCCAAAATTTTATTTAATTTATTCTTATAATCATTGACTTTGGATAATGAGAGGAATAGTTAGATTATATGGAATATTTTCTTCCAATAGCTCAAGTCGAAATTAACATACTCTTTATATTTGGTTTAAGTTTAGCAGTTGGTATTCTTTCAGGATTGTTTGGAGTAGGTGGAGGATTTTTAATGACACCATTTTTAATTTTTTTGGGTATTCCACCTGCTTATGCAGTACCAAATGAAGCAAGCAATATTTTAGGTACATCTGTATCTGGTTCAACTACTCATTACTTAAAAGGTACATTAGATTATAAAATGGGTCTGATGATAGTGGTTGGAGGAACTATTGGAACCTTACTAGGGATTTTAACTTTTTCTTATTTTCAGGATATAGGAAAAATAAACATCGTTATCTCTTTAGCCTACATGTATATCTTAGCTATACTTGGAACTTTAATGCTTATTCAAGGAGTATCAGAAATTGATAAGGCTAGAAAAAAAATTGTTATTAGAAAAAAATTGCATACTCATTATTGGATTCATGGACTACCTTTTCGAATGCGTTTTAAAAAATCAAAGGTTTATGAAAGCGCATTTACTCCGATTATTATTGGTTTAATTGTTGGATATATTGCAGCAATTATGGGAGTAGGTGGTGCATTTATATTGGTTCCTGCAATGATTTATATTATTGGAATGCCAACTAAACTAATTCCTGGAACATCTTTGTTTGTTACAATATTTGTAAGTGCAATCGTAACTGTTCTTCATGCTTTTAATTACGGAACCATTGATCTTGTTTTAGTTTTTGTACTTATACTTGGCTCAATCATTGGTGTTCAGTTTGGTCAAAAAATTGGTGAAAAAGTTGATAGCTCAGAATTTAAAACAATCTTGGCAATACTTTTATTGTTAGTTGGTATTGCAATTGCTTATGATACTTTTATCAAAGAAAAAGTAGTTGTTGAAAAAGTATTTAATGGAACTAAAAATTTAGGTAATATTGCGCAGTTTATTTTAGATTACTCAAAAGATCTTCCTGTGTTTTATGGATTAACATCAGTTGTGTTGGCAGTAGTTCTTGGGATTGGAGCTGCAATTTTAAGAAATTATATCTCTAAGTGGAATAAAGCAAGAGAAGCTAAGCTTAAAGCTTAAGCACTTCTGTATAATTTAGTCATAACAAATTCTCTATGACCAAGTGCTTCAGCACAAGTTAATCTTCCATTTGCAACTCTTATCGTTGCTTTAATTAATTCATCACCTGCCTCATCTAAATTCATTTCTCTTGATAAGATTTTAGAAACATCAACATCAATATGTTCGCTCATGGTTCTAGCAGTTAAAGGATTAGCAGTTAGTTTTAATACTGGTTCAATTGGGTTTCCAATTATATTTCCTTGTCCAGTTGGAAATAGGTGGAGATTAAATCCTCCTGCAGCTTGTAAAGTAACACATTCAGCAGCAGCTGATGAGGTATCCATAAAGTATAAGCCTGGACCTTTAGTTGGTTCTTCTGCCGGTTCTAACACATCAATAAATTTACATCCTCCAATTTTTTGAAAGTTTCCAAATGCTTTTTCTTCAATTGTAGTAAGTCCACCAGCTATATTTCCAGCTGTTGGTTGACTTTCGGAAAGATCGTCTGTTGCTTCTTTTAAGATGAAATCATTATAAGAACTCCAAGTTTTCCTAAACTTTTCTTGAGCCTCAGTAGTTTTTCCTCTTTTTTCACAAACTGTTTCAGCTCCAGTTAGCTCAGATGTTTCACCAAAACATAAATGAACACCTAAGGGCTCTAATTTATCCATTAAATTTCCAACTGTCGGATTTGATGCTAATCCAGATGTTGTATCAGACTCTCCACATTTAACTGAAATCCATAAATCACTTATAGGACGCTCTTCTCTTTGTTTCTCTGACGCCCAAATTGAAAATTCTTGAGCTTTCTTTGAAACTCTTGCAATTGTGTCTATATCTCCAACACCTTCAATACTAAAACCTTCAACTGGTTTTCCAGTAGTTGCAATTGCATCAACAATTCTTTTTGTCCATTTAGGCTCAATACCAATGACTATAACTGCTGCAACATTTGGATTTTTTCCTGTTCCAATCATTGTTCTGAAATGAAGCTCTAAGTCTGCTCCAAATTGTAATCTTCCATAAGAATGTGGAAGTGCAATCGTGCCTTTAATATTATTAGCTACAGCTTCAGCACAAGCATTTGAAATATCATCAACAGGCAGGATTATTACGTGGTTTCTTGTGCCTGTTCTTCCATCTTCTCTTTTATATCCTAAAAACGTTTTTGGAATTTCCATTTTACCACTTTTTAGTTTTTACGTTGTGAACATGTACATGCTCACCTTTTTTAATAGATTTTACTACTTTGCCAATATCATGCCCGTACTTTAATATTGTATCTCCTTCGTTAAGATCAGTCATAGCAATTTTATGACCCAAAGGTATTTCATCCATCGATTGAATTTTTACTGATTTATCATTTTCCATAATCCAGCAATCACAGTCTTGTTTAGGAGTAATTTTTTCAATAACTACAACACCTACATTGTCTTTTTCATCGTGGATTATAATATCTGTGCCAGCCATTGTGACGATTTCTTTGTTTGAAATTCGATCCAATTTATATATGAATTGGGCACTTTGACAATTAAAAAATAAAATTAAGAAGGATTTAGTATGGCTAAAATGACAACTGAAGAAGCTTTTGTAAAAGTTTTACAAATGCATGGTATCGAACATTCGTTTGGTATTATTGGTTCTGCATTCATGCCTATTTCTGATCTTTTCCCAGAAGCAGGAATAACTTTTTGGGACGTTGCTCATGAAACAAATGGTGGATTGATTGCTGATGGTTATACGAGAGCAACTGGAAAAATGTCAATGGTGATTGCTCAAAATGGTCCAGGTATTACAGGACTTGTTACACCAATTAAAACTGCTTACTGGAATCACACGCCGTTACTATTAGTTACACCACAAGCTGCTAACAAAACTATGGGTCAAGGTGGTTTTCAAGAGGTAGAGCAAATGAATTTATTTAAAGACATGGTGTGTTATCAAGAAGAAGTTAGAGACCCATCAAGAATGGCAGAAGTTTTAAACAGAGTAATAGAAAAAGCATTTAGAGGTTCAGCGCCTGCACAAATAAATGTACCAAGAGATTTTTGGACACAAGTTATAGATATAGAGTTACCTCCAATTGTAAGATTTGAAAGACAAGGTGGTGGAAAAGATGCTGTTGATAGAGCTGCAAAATTATTATCAGAAGCAAAATTCCCAGTAATTTTATCTGGAGCGGGAGTTGTTATAGGTGATGCGATTGATGATTGTAAAAAATTAGCAGAAAAGCTTGATGCACCTGTATGTAATGGATATCAACATAACGATAGTTTTCCAGGAAGCCATCCATTAGCTGTTGGTCCATTAGGTTACAACGGATCTAAAGCTGCAATGGAGTTAATTTCAAAAGCTGATGTAGTTTTAGCATTAGGAACAAGATTAAATCCATTTTCAACATTACCAGGATACGGAATTGATTACTGGCCAAAAGATGCAACTATTATTCAAGTAGATATGAACCCTGATCGTATTGGTTTAACTAAGAAAGTTACAGTTGGTATTTGTGGTGACGCTAAAATGGTAGCTCAACAAATATTAGAAAAACTTTCATCAAATGCTGGAGATAATGGTAGAGAAGATAGAAAAAATCTAATTCATCAAACAAAATCTGCATGGTTGCAAACTCTTACAAGTTTAGATCATGAGGATGATGATCCAGGAACTGTTTGGAATAAAGAAGCAAGAAAAAGAGATAAAGATAGAATGTCTCCAAGACAAGCATGGAGAGCTATCCAAGCTGGGATGCCAGAAGATGTAATAATTTCAAGTGATATTGGAAATAATTGTGCAATAGGTAATGCATACCCAACATTTGAGAAACCAAGAAAATATTTGGCACCAGGTTTATTTGGACCATGTGGATATGGATTTCCATCTATTCTTGGAGCAAAAATTGGATGCCCAGATACTCCAGTTATAGGTTTTGCTGGTGATGGAGCATTTGGAATAAGTATGAATGAAATGAGTTCATGTGCAAGAGAAGAGTGGCCCGCAATAACGATGGTAATTTTTAGAAATTATCAATGGGGAGCCGAAAAAAGAAATTCAATTTTATGGTTCGATGATAATTTTGTGGGAACAGAGTTAGATCCAGAATTAAGTTATGCAAAAGTTGCTAATGCATGTGGATTAAAAGGTGTTATCGCAAATACAATGGAAGAAACTACAAAAGCAATTAAACAATCGTGTGAAGATCAGAAAAAAGGTATTACGACATTTATCGAAATAATTCTAAATCAAGAATTAGGTGAGCCATTCAGAAGAGATGCCATGAAAAAACCAGTTAAAGTAGCTGGTATAAGCAAGAGTGATATGAGACCTCAAAAGTCTTTAATTAGTTAAACTTAATTATTTACAATATAAAATTAACATTTAAATAAAACAAACAATCTACTTATTGTTTTATTTAAATGGATAAAAAAACTATAATTTTAATACCATCATACAATTGCAGTTTAAAATTTGTAAATGTAATCAAAAATTTAAGAATAAATAATATCAAAAATGATATATTAATTATTGATGATAAATCTTCAGATGAGTCAAGAAAAATAATCGATAACATAAAAAAAAAATTTAAAAATATTTTAGTTTTAAAAAACTCTATAAATTTAGGTCAAGGTGGTTCAATAAAAAGAGGAATTAAATTTATAAATAAAAAATATCACTTTATATGCACAATGGATGACGATGGACAACATCATTTTAATGATGTCAAAAAAATAATAAACATGTCCAAAAAACTTAAATTAAATAATCAAGTAATTTTTGGTATTAGAGATTTAACTTTTAAAAAGACCCCGTTTAAGTCATTTCTAGGCAATAAAATTAGCAGCGTAATATATAAATTAATTACCAATGACAGTTTAGAAGACACTCAGACTGGACTAAGACTTTATAGCTCAAAATTAGCAAAAAAGTTTCTTAAAATAAAAGCAAATGGTTTTGATTTTCATAATATTATGAATTATTTTTTAATTAAAAACAAAGTAAAAATTTACAAAATTCATATAAAAACCATTTATTTTGAAAAAAATAAAAAAACAAGATTTAAAGGTATTAATGATACTTTTAAA
>CACDQQ010000006.1:50000-61941 GCA_902555065.1 uncultured Pelagibacteraceae bacterium | reverse complement strand
CTAAAGTCTGCTTTAAAGCATTTGGAAATTCTTTAGAATTTGGAGATTTTTCGTATAATATTTTTTGTCTTTTTAAATTTTCTAAGACCTCTTCAAGAAAAATATCTGAATAATTCTCCTTTTCTTTACCATTTATAACATTTTTTCGTTGTTCAAAAATTACATGTCTTTGGTCATTAAGAACATTATCAAATTTAATAAGCGTTTTCCTGATATCAAAGTTTCTAGCTTCAACTTTTTGTTGTGCTCTTTCAATTGCCTTATTTATCCAAGGATGATCAATACTTTCACCATCTTTAAGACCAAGCTTTTCTAGCATTGAATTCATGGTTTCTGAGCCAAATAATCTCATTAAATCATCTTCTAAACTTACAAAAAATATTGAACTGCCTTCATCTCCTTGTCTTCCTGATCTTCCTCTTGCTTGATTATCAACTCTCCTACTTTCCATTCTTTCAGTTCCGATTACAAATAAACCTCCCCTTTTTTTTACATCATCTTTTTCAGATTGATCCTGTCCTCCCAATTTAATATCAACACCTCTCCCTGATATACTTGTTGTAATAATTATAGAATTTATTCTGCCTGCGTTTGCAATAATTTCTGCTTCTTTCTCGTGATTTTTGGCATTTAAAACAATATGTTTTATTTTCTCTTTTTCTAACAAAGTAGAGTAATGCTCAGATTTATTTATGCTAGATGTAAAAACCAATAGTGGTTGTCCGATTTCATTACATTCTTTTATTTTTTGAATGATTGCATTATCTTTTTCTAAACTTGTTCTAAAGATTTGGTCATTAAGATCATTTCTTATCATATCTTTGTTAGTAGGTATCTGTAAAACTGGCAAGTTATAAATTTCAAAAAATTCTGCAGACTCAGTTTGTGCTGTTCCTGTGCACCCTGCCAATTTATCGTACAATTTGAAAAAATTTTGATAAGTTATTGACGCCAGTGTTTGATTTTCAGCTTTTACTTCTATTTTTTCTTTAGCTTCTAAGCTTTGATGAAGTCCATCACCAAATCTTCTACCTGGCAATTGCCTGCCTGTTTGTTCGTCAATTATAATTATTTCGTTATCTTTAACTATATAATCTCTTCCATTCTCAAATAAATAATTTGCCCTTAACGCTTGGTTTACATGATGAACTAAATGTAAATTTTCTGGGTCATAAAAATTGTTATTTTTTAAAATACCAGCATCAGAAAATATTTTTTCAACGTTATCTATTCCTTTATTTGTTAAGAGTATGTTTTTTTCTTTTTCATCTAAGTCAAAGTCTGTTTTTTTCAAATTTTTAATTAATCTATCTACAGCGATATATTGCATAGTTTTATCTTCTGCTGCTCCGGAAATAACTAAAGGAGTTCTTGCTTCATCTATTAAACAAGAGTCAATCTCATCAACTATCGCAAAGTTATGCTTCCTCAATACCATCTCATTTTTTGAATATTTCATGTTGTCTCTTAAAAAATCGAAGCCTAATTCACTGTTAGTTGCATAAGTTATATCTTTATTATAATTTTCTTTACGCTCCTCGTCTGACTGGTCTGAGTTTATAAATCCACAGCTCAAACCCAAAAAATTGTAAATTTTGCCCATATTTATACTATCTCTTTTTGCCAAGTAATCATTTACTGTAACTATATGAACACCTTTTTTTTCTAATGCGTTAAGGTATGCCGCAAGAACGATAGTAAGTGTTTTGCCTTCACCTGTTTTCATCTCAGCAATCTTATTCTCGTGCAACGCAATTCCACCTATAAGCTGAACATCGAAATGTCTTTCATTATTAATTCTTCTCGAAGCCTCCCTTACTAATGCAAAAGCTTCTGGCAATAAATCGTTTAATTTTTCTCCATCTTTTAATCTGGAAATAAATTCATTTGTTCTTAAAGGAAAATTTGAGTCCCCAAATTTAGTAACTTCATTTTCTAACAAATTAATTTTATTTACAATTTTCTGAATTCTATCTAATTCTTTTTGATTACCACTTTTTATAAATTTGCTAATAATGGTTAAAGGATTAAGCATATTTTTGATGTTTTAATAATAATAAATTATATAGTTATTTATTTAAAAAATTAAATAGCATGGATTTTAGTATAAACAACTTTTTTGATAAGAAACATAAACTTTCTAAAATAGGACATTTTCAAGATCTTGAACACATTGATGGGTTGTCTATTTCGACAGTTAGCTGTGGTCTGTATGATAAAAAAAGAGATGATTTAGTTTTATTTTACTTTAGGGAAGGAGCAAACTATGCAAACGTTTTTACGCAATCTAGATTAGTTTCTGAAAATATTAAATGGAATAAAAAAATAAAAGATAAAAAAATTTTTGGTATTTTAATCAATACAAGAAATGCAAATGCTTTGACGGGAAGTGATGGTTATAACTCTCTTAAAAAAATCTCTATGAATTTATCAAAATTACTAACCTCAAAACAAATTGCAGATGAGGACAAACCAAGAGAAATTAAACCAAATCAAATATTATTTGCTTGTACAGGAACTATTGGAGAAAAATTTCCTGAAAATATAATTTTGAGCAATACTAAAAACTTGGTTGAAAAAATAAAATATAATCAAAATAAACTAATTTGGATCAAAGCAGCTCTTGGAATTATGACAACAGATACTAAACCTAAATTATCAATGGCTGAATGCAAAATAGGTGGTTCAGAAGTAAAAATATATGGCATTGCAAAAGGATCAGGAATGATCTTTCCAAATATGGCGACGACCTTAGGATTTATTTTTACTGATGCAAATATTTCTTCATCAATTTTGAAGCAGATACTCAATTTAAATATTAAGACTACGTTTAATGCTATAACTTGCGATGGAGATACTAGTACTAATGACATGGTTTCAATTTTTTCAACAGGTAAAGCCAATAATAAAGAGATAAAAAGTTTTAAAGATCCAAAATTAAAACAATTCATTAAAAGCGTTCATCAGGTTATGCTTAACTTAGCAAAAAGGGTTGCAAGTGATGGAGAGGGAGCAACAAAATTTGTTACCATTAATTGCCTTAATTGCAAAACAGAGAAAGATGCAAAAAATATATGTTTCTCAATAGCCAACTCACCACTAGTTAAAACAGCAATCTTTGGAGAAGATCCTAATTGGGGAAGAATAGCCATGGCAGTTGGAAAGAGTGATGCAACTATTAAACATGAAAAACTATCCATATTAATGGGATCTAATATTATCCTTAGAGATGGTAAATTAGATAAAAATTATAATGAAAGTATTTTAAGTGAGTATATGAAAAATGAAAATATAGAGATAACGATTGACCTATCTATTGGAAGTAAAAAGTTTACAGCATATACCATGGATTTATCTAAGGAATATATTGAAATCAATTCAGATTATAGATCCTAGGTATTGAAATCTTATAAAATACAATTATTTTATTCTAATGATAAAGTACCTATTAAATTGTAAAAATTGTAGACTTGAGTTTGAAAGCTGGTTTGCTAGCTCTAAAGAATTCGATAAATTAAAAAAACTAAAGCTTCTTAATTGTCAGCAGTGCAATTCCCAAAAAATTGAAAAATCTTTGATGAGGCCAAATCTAGCGAATTCCAACTTTAAAAATGATAAAGCTTTAAAAAATAATAAAAATGTTAAAAAAAAATTAAGAGAATATCAAAAATTTATTAAAGAGAATTTTGAATATGTTGGAGAAAACTTTGCTTATGAGGCAAGATCTATCCATTATAATAAAAATAAGAATAAAAAAAATATTTACGGTAAAGCATCAATTGAAGATGTTAAGGAACTAAAAGAAGAAGGAATAGTAACATCAACTATTCCATGGATTGAAGATAAGGAAAATTAACCCTTTTTATATTTTGTGATATAATTTATTGATTTATCACTTGAAAGACTCCATTTATTTAAAAGTGGATTAAATTTAACTCCATCTATCCTTTTTAATACAAGTGAATTTTTGTTGCATATATTTTCTAGATTTTTGGGTTTTACAAATTTGTTCCAATCGTGTGTTCCAATTGGAAGCCATCTCAAAATATATTCAGCACCTATTATCGCAAATACATAAGATTTTAACGTTTGGTTTAATGTAGCAATAAACATTATGCCATTGTTTTTTAAAAATTTATTACTCTGATTTATAAATTTAGAAATATCCTCAACATGTTCAACTATTTCCATGTTAAGAATAACATCAAATTTTTTTTCATATTTAAAATTTTCTGGAGATTTATCATAATATTCAATTTTTAAATTACTTTTTTCTAAATGATGTTTTGCAATATCAATATTTTTTTTGGATGCATCAATACCTACAACTTCTGCCCCAAGTCTTGCTAAAGGCTCAGATAATAAACCTCCTCCGCATCCAATATCAAGAATACTTATTCCCTTTAGCGGTTTGTGGTTAGATGAAATGTTAAAATCTTTGATAATATTATCTTTTATATATTCTATTCTAATTGGATTAAATTTGTGAAGTGGTTTAAATTTTCCCTTAGGATCCCACCATTCTTCTGCAATTTTGTTAAATTTTTCTACTTCTTCATGATTTATAGTATTATTGCTCATTCTATATTGACATTATAAATTAGATGTATTTTATCAACATAATTAAGCTTGTAAATAAAACTACCAATGAAAATTATTGTATTAAAATTTGGCGGCACTTCAGTTGGATCAATCAAAAGAATCAAAAAAGTAGCTGGAATTATCAAATCTTATGCAAAAAAATATAATGTAATAGTTTTATCGTCAGCAATGAGTGGCACAACAAACAACCTGATAAATATGTCGAAAAATATCAGTGAGAGTTTTTCTGATAGAGAATATGATACTTTGGTTTCTGCAGGAGAGCAAATTTCTTGTTCATTATTAGCGGGTCAGCTGATTGAAAAAGGCATGAAATCTCGATCTTGGATGGCCTGGCAGATACCTATTGTAACGGAGGGTCAACATAAATATTCAAGAATTAAGGTTATCAATAAAGTCAAAATATTAAAGTATCTTAAATCTGGAGGCATCCCCATTATAGCTGGTTTTCAAGGGATTGATAAAAAATTGAATATAACAACTATTGGCAGGGGTGGAACAGACTCAAGTGCAATTATGTTTGCAAAGTTTTTTAAAGCTGATCGATGTATAATTTATACCGATGTAGAAGGAATTTATACTACTGATCCAAATAAATTAAAAACTGCAAAAAAAATAAAGAATATATCCTACGAAGAAATGCTAGAAATGGCTTCTTTAGGATCAAAAGTTATGCAACCTCACTCAATTCAGGACGCAAGATTAAATAGAATTAATATTGAGGTAAAATCATCTTTTGTTAATAAACCTGGTACATTTATAACTAAAAGAAAAAATATAATAAATAATAAAATAATTACTGGTATCTCATCAACTGATAATGATGCAAAAGTAACATTAATAGGAGTGAAAGATAGACCGGGTATTGCAGCCTCAATATTCAAACCACTCTCAAAAAATTCAATTAATGTAGATATGGTTGTCCAAAATATATCCTCAAATGGTAAGGAAACCGACCTAACTTTTACTATAAAATCTTATGATCTAATTAAAACTAAAAAAATTTTAAATAATAATAAAAATATTACATTTAAAAAATTAATTTTTGATAAGAATGTAAGTAAGGTATCAATTATTGGTGTTGGTATGGTAACTACTCCCGGTGTAACATTTAGAATGTTCCAAGCTCTTGCTGAAAAAAAAATTAATATTCAAGTTATTTCTACATCTGAAATAAAAATATCAGTTTTAATAAATAGATCAAATATAACAAAAGCAATAAAATGCCTGCATAAAGAATTTAATTTAGAATAATGATATCAGAGATAAGACCATTTAGAAAAATTAACAGGAAGAGAACTAAGGAAATAAGTGTCGGAAAGATTAAAGTTGGAGGAAATAACCCGATAACTGTTCAGACAATGACAAATACTTTAACTACTGATCATAAGTCAACTATTGATCAGATCAATAAAGTCAGTGAAGCTGGCGCAGATATAGTACGAGTCTCATGTCCAGATAGCAAATCGACTGAATCATTAAGAACTATTATTAAAAATGTAGAAGTTCCAATAGTGGCGGATATACATTTTCATTACAAGAGAGCAATTGAAGCTGCTGAAAATGGTGCACACTGTCTCCGTATAAATCCGGGAAATATTGGTGATAAAAAAAGAATTGCAGAAGTTATTTCTGCGGCAAAAAATAATAATTGTTCTATTAGAATAGGTGTCAATGCCGGGTCACTTGAAAAAGATATATTGGAAAAATACAAAGAGCCTTGTCCAGAAGCTTTGGTTGATAGTGCTTTAAGAAATATTAAAATAATTGAGGACATGGATTTTTCTAATTTTAAAATTAGTGTAAAATCATCAGATGTATTTTTATCTATTGCAGCATATAAATTACTATCGGATAAAACAGACTATCCTCTTCACCTTGGTATAACAGAAGCAGGTAGCTATTTGCCAGGTAGTATTAAAACATCAATAGGTTTTGGATCTTTACTATTAGATGGTATTGGAGACACAGTTAGAGTATCGCTATCAGATGACCCAGTTGAGGAAGTTAAAGTTGGGAATGAAATATTAAAATCCTTAAATCTAAGAAATAGAGGTGTAAAAATTATTTCATGCCCCTCTTGTGCAAGACAAGCCTTTAAAGTTATTGAAACTGTAAAGCAGTTAGAAAAAAGGTTATCACATATTAAAAAACCTATTACTTTATCTATCATAGGCTGTGTTGTTAATGGTCCTGGAGAAGCAAAACAAACCGAAATAGGGATTACCGGAGGTGGAAAAGATAATCACATGTTGTATCTGAATGGTTTAGAAACAGAAAAAGTAACAACAAAAGAAATGATAAACAAAATTGTCGCTTTAGTTGAAGAAAAAATCTCCAATATATAAGAATAAGTAAATGCTCCCACATGATAAAGTTCAGAATTTAATTGATAGGCACCTTGAGCTTGAGAAGGAACTATCATCGGGTGAGATTGATAAAAAAAAATATGCTGAAATTTCAAAAGAGTACTCAAACTTAAATGATATAATAAACCAAGCAAGAGAATACTTAAAATTTCAAAAAGAAACAGAGGATTTAAATAAAATAATAAATGATAAAAATTCTGATGTAGAAATTAAGGAATTTGCAATTCTAGAACTTGAAGATTTAAAAAAAAATTATCTAATTAATGAGAAAAAAATTAAGTTATTTTTACTTCCAAAGGACATTGCAGATAGTAAAAATGCAATAATTGAGATAAGAGCAGGGACAGGCGGTCTTGAAGCAAGTCTTTTTGCATCAGATTTGTACAAAATGTACGAAAAAGTATGTCAAAAAAAAAAATGGAATATAGAAATTATATCAATATCTAAAAGTGATGCTGGAGGTTTAAAAGAGATAATATCTATAATCAAAGGAAAAAATATTTACTCATCTTTAAAATATGAAAGTGGGGTCCATAGAGTTCAAAGAGTTCCTGATACAGAAACACAAGGAAGAGTCCATACCTCTGCTGCAACAGTAGCAGTTTTGCCTGAAGCAGAAGATTTAGACATTAAATTAGATGAAAAAGATTTGAGAATTGATGTTTTTAGAAGCAGTGGTCCTGGTGGCCAGAGTGTTAATACAACAGATTCAGCTGTAAGAATTACACATATTCCAACTGGAATTGTTGTAAGTCAACAAGACGAAAAATCTCAAATAAGAAATCGTGAAAAGGGATTAAAAATTTTAAGGTCGAGAATTTATGATTTTGAAAGGCAAAAATTAGATAATGAAAGATCTAAAGATAGAAAAAGCAAGATTGGTACTGGTGATAGATCTGAAAGAATAAGAACTTATAATTTTCCTCAAGGTAGAGTAACAGATCACAGAATCAATTTAACTTTACATAAATTAGAAGAGTTCATGGAGGGCGAGATATTTGATGAAATGATTGAAAGTCTAAGTTTACAAGCCCAGCAAGATGAACTTAATAAAATAAATTAATGAATTATTTAGATGCTTTAGATTATGGAATTAAACAATTGAAATCACATAATATTAAAAGTTATAATTTAGACACTGAATTACTTTTATCAAAAGTATTAAACTCAACAAGAGAAAATTTATTACTCAATCTTAGTTTAGAAATAAAAAAAAAAAAATTTAATAAATTTAAAAAATTATTATCAAGAAGAAAAAAAAATGAACCTATTGCTTACATTTTTAATAAAAAAGAATTTTGGAAATATAGCTTCAGAGTTAATAAAGAAGTATTAGTACCTAGACCTGAAAGCGAAATAATTGTTGATAAAGTACTTAAATTAACAAGTTATAAGTCGTCAAAATATATACTTGATGTCGGAACAGGATCAGGTTGTTTATTGTTGTCCATAATTAAAGAAAGGCCTAATTTTTATGGCACAGCTATAGATATAAGTAAAAAAGCGTTAAAAGTAGCAATATCTAATGCAAAAATGCATCACCTTCAAAATAAAATTAAATTCATAAATATCGATATTGACAAATTTAAATATAATAAATATGATTTTATTATTTCTAATCCTCCTTATATTAATGAATTTGAATTAAAAAGATTGGATAAGGACATTATATTATATGAACCAAAAATAGCTTTAAAAGCGGGTGTTGACGGACTAAGTGAAATAAATAAGTTAATAGTAAGAAGTAGATCATTATTAAAAGTGAATGGTAAATTAATTTTTGAAATTGGGAAAAATCAAGTGAATGTTGTAAAAATATTATTAAATAAAAACAATTTCTATATAAATAACGTTTGCAAAGACCTGCAATCTTACCCAAGGATAATAGTTTCCACTAAATTATTTTAATGAACAATTTTCGAAATAACAGAAAAAATAGATTTAAATCCAATGGGGAACGAAACTTCAGAAAAAGACCTATCAATGGTCATAAAAATCATACTGATTTTAACCCTAATTCAGATTTTAAACATAGAAATCCAGGAAGAAATAATCAGAATGCTGCAAAATTAATTGATAAATATAATAATTTAGCAAGAGAAGCCTTATCGTCCGGCGATAAAATTTTATCTGAAAACTATCTGCAACATGCTGACCATTTTTCAAGAATTTTGAGTTTACAAGAGATGAATAAAATTCGGTCTGAGAATACCAATGTTATCGAACAAAATTTTAATAAGGAAATAGAAAAAATTAATACCGATAAAGATAAAGTAAGTAATTTAAGCACCTCAGATAAAACTGATTAATTTAATTTAGTAATTAGGTTTGATTTAAGAACATCAATTTTAATTTTTGACACCTCAAATTTTTTTCTTTCCTCACCCTTTAAAACTTTACCTGAGGGCAACCTCATTTTTTGCGAATTTATTTTTTTTCCATTTTCTATTACTTCATAATGAAGGTGAGGACCTGTTGACATTCCTGTTGAACCAACATAACCAATAATTTGACCTTGTTTAACTCTCACACCTCTTTTAATTCCTCTACCAAATTTTGACATATGCGCATAAACAGTTTGATATTTGCTATTATGTTTAATCTTTACACAATTTCCACCTCCTCCACACCAACCTGCTTTTGTCACTTTCCCATCACCAGATGCCATAATGGGTGTCCCTTTGGGTGCAGCAAAATCTGTTCCAGTGTGCATTTTAGTATAACCTAAAATAGGGTGTTTTCTTTTCCCATAAGAGGATGATAACCGAGCCCCATTTATTGGTGTCTTCATTAAAGTTTTTTTAATACTTTTTCCATTTTCATCAAAATAGTCCACTTTATTTTTCTCATATTCATATTTATAAAGTTGCAGGTCAGTATCTTGTAAGTTTAAATTTGCAAATATAATTTCACCGGTATCTACAACTGTATTTTTATCATTTAAAAATTCTTCATAAATAATTTGGAAACTATCATTTTTCCATATATCTCTTTGGAAATCGACTTGAAACCCATATAGTCTAGCAAATTCAATTATAACATTTGGTTTTATACCTAAACTTATTGCGCTATTGTATAGGCTGTCAGTAATTACAGTTTCTTTATATACTAGGTTTTTAGTGAAATTTTTTTTAATTCGTTTAGGCACAAATTCATCTTCATCAATATTTTTTGTGAAAAGAATTTCATTTTTTTTATCAGTTTGTATTTTGAATTCCTTAATCTTAGGTTTAGATAAATGATCAAATTTAAATGTAAACTTTTGGTTAATTCGTAAAACTTTTAATGATTTTTGACTCAAAATTATTTTTTTTAAATTATTTTTCTCAGATTTATCAATATCTAGTTTATTTATGATACTTTCATAAGTATCGCCTGATTTAGAATTATAGATTAATGTTGTATATCTTGGCTCTAAACTGTCAGTTATTTCTTTTATAGTTTTTAGTAGATATATATTATCTAAACTAGACTCTATTTTTTTAATTTCGATTTCCTTATTCGTATTATAAATACTTGCAAAAAAAACTCCTAAAATGCCGACAAGGACTATCCAAAAAAATATAGACAACTCTTTGATGTTAATATTTTTAAAAAATCTCATTTTATTTAAAAAAAACATTGATTTTACTGGCTTTTTTAAGCATTTTAAATTTATCTAATTTCTTGATTTATTAATAATATTATTTATAAGCGGTCCACTCAACATTAAAAAAAATGTTATTTATTGGACTAATAATCCAATTAGCTATTTAATTCGTTAATATTTTAAGAAGAGAAGTGTGGACGGTTAAGGTTACCAAAATTTGTCGTACATACTTCAAAATCACATAAATATTATTCTTAGTATTTATGTTGAAGCTAGTGTGCGCCGTTTTTAAACTTGAGAGTTTGATCATGGCTCAGAACGTACGCTGGCGGCACGCCTTATACATGCAAGTCGAACGAAGTAGCAATACTTAGTGGCAGACGGGTGAGTAACATGTAGGTATCTTCCCTTTGGTGAGGAATAACACGAGGAAACTTGTGCTAATACCTCATAAGTCTTCACGGAGAAAGCTTTATGCGCCGAAGGATGAGCCTGCAATTGATTAGTTTGTTGGTGGGGTAATGGCCTACCAAGACTATGATCAATAGCTGATCTGAGAGGATGATCAGCCACATTGGGACTGAGACACGGCCCAAACTCCTACGGGAGGCAGCAGTAGGGAATATTGCACAATGGAGGAAACTCTGATGCAGCGATGCCGCGTGAGTGAAGAAGGCCTTTGGGTTGTAAAGCTCTTTCGTCGGGGAAGAAAATGACTGTACCCGAATAAGAAGGTCCGGCTAACTTCGTGCCAGCAGCCGCGGTAATACGAAGGGACCTAGCGTAGTTCGGAATTACTGGGCTTAAAGAGTTCGTAGGTGGTTAAAAAAGTTGGTGGTGAAATCCCAGAGCTTAACTCTGGAACTGCCATCAAAACTTTTTAGCTAGAGTATGATAGAGGAAAGCAGAATTTCTAGTGTAGAGGTGAAATTCGTAGATATTAGAAAGAATACCAATTGCGAAGGCAGCTTTCTGGATCATTACTGACGCTGAGGAACGAAAGCATGGGTAGCGAAGAGGATTAGATACCCTCGTAGTCCATGCCGTAAACGATGTGTGTTAGACGTTGGAAATTTATTTTCAGTGTCGCAGCGAAAGCATTAAACACACCGCCTGGGGAGTACGACCGCAAGGTTAAAACTCAAATGAATTGACGGGGACCCGCACAAGTAGTGGAGCATGTGGTTTAATTCGAAGATACGCGCAGAACCTTACCAACACTTGACATGTTCGTCGCGACTTTAAGAGATTAAAGTTTTCGGTTCGGCCGGACGAAACACAGGTGCTGCATGGCTGTCGTCAGCTCGTGTCGTGAGATGTTGGGTTAAGTCCCGCAACGAGCGCAACCCTCACTTTTAGTTGCCATCATTAAGTTGGGCAC
>CACDQQ010000006.1:0-45000 GCA_902555065.1 uncultured Pelagibacteraceae bacterium | reverse complement strand
ATATCTTTTTGTTTTCTTGCATCTTTTAAAGCCGCTTCTACATCATCATATGTTTTTTTAAATTTATACTTTTTTTTGAGTTTTGTAATTTTGGAGCTTTTTTTTCTTGTGCTGCATATACCGTATAAATCAAGCCCAGTTTGTTTTGCTGCTAATATATGATGATGAATTATATTCGATGTACCAATAAAAATAATTTTACTTTTTCTCATTTAAAAATATAAATAGATTTCACTTTTTTATTTAATTCTACTTAAAATGAAAAGAAAAATTTTAATTATAGGACTGGGAGGCATAGGAGAAGCACATTTAAAATCTATAATTAATTATCGAAATTATCAAATTGAAGTATGCGAAAAAGATTTAAAAAAAATAAATATTCTTAAAAGTAAATACAACACAAATAATATTAAATATATAACAAGGTTACCTAAAAACAAAAAATATTATTTATGTATAATTTCTACAAACCCTAAAGAACGTTTCGGTATCGCAAAGGCTATAATTAAATGTAATAATCTAAGATATATATTATTTGAAAAATTTGTATTTTCTAAAATTCACAACTATGAAAAAATGGCAAATTATTTAAAAAAAAAAAAAGTTGATGCTTATGTTAATACTTGGGCAGATTTCATAATAACTTCTTTGAGATTAAAACTAAAATACGAAAAAATAGATATGAACATTTTTGTACAAAATGGAAGAATGTTAACAAATTTAATACACTTTACTAGTTTATTTTCGTTACTGAAAAATGATTTTAATTTAAAAATAATCAAATTGAAAAATATGAAATTTTTCAGATCAAAAAACATTTCTTATCATGAGATGTCTGGAAAAATTTTTATAGAAAGTTCTGACGGTTCAAAACTAAATATTAAATCAAAATTATTAAAAAAAAATATTTTTGAAATAGTTTGTAAATCTAAAAGTTATAACTTTAAAATCTCACTTACCCAAAATCTAAAAATTAATAAGTTTAATTATATTACAAAAACAAAAAAAAGTATAAATTTTCCCTTAGTTTCCAAGGTTACTTTAAAGAATATTAAAAATTTTAATAAAACATTGTTTTTAAAATACGATATTGTAAAAAAAAATAGTATTTTGATACTAAATATCTTGAAAAAAAGTTCAAAAAAATATATTTTTGTGAGATAGTTACTTAAATATTTCTTTCAATAGATTGTTTAATTCATTCTTCAAAAGCATTGACCCATCTAAACTTATATGAGTTCTATCCCTATATAGAATCATGCCATTTTCAATTGATTTACATTTTTGATTTTTACATAAATGCTGTTCAGGGTTTAACAAATAAATATTTTTATATTTTTGTTTTAAATACATGAAAAAATCATTACTTTTTTTTGTTTTGGTTATGTGATTATCCAAGCTATCTTGATTTAATATATTATAAATTTTTTCCTTATAAAAAATGGATCTAAGATAATTTTTTTTTGGATTTATTTTTTTACTTGGTATAGCAGTAATAATAATTAATTTTTTATCATTAAATTTTTTAATGGTATTTTCGATTTCATCTAGAACACTGTTATTTTTAATTGAATAAACGTCTGACATATCAATATATTTTTCCCACCAAGCATTCATTATTAAAACATCAATATCATCAACTTTATTAATATACTCGACTATTTTATCAGCTTCTTTAGTACAATTATCAGATCTTATATCTGATCTCTCTAAATTTAATATAGGAGGGCAGTCAGTTCTTACAATTTCTAAAAAGCTAAAATTATTTTTTTTTGTTAATGAGTCAATTAATGGAACAAGTTGATCTAAATGACTATCACCCCAAGCTATAGCTTTGTATTTGCTATTTTTGTCGCCAAAGTTACACAATGAATTTAATTGCATATTTCTGCATCTTTTCATATCTGGATTATTATAATTGAAATTATTCAAATGTTTTAAATATTTAGAATCAACAGGCCTAATATCTCCAATTGAGTAAAAAAGTAAAAAAATCAAGCAAGTTAATGTATAGATTGAAAAAGTACTTTGAATTTTTAAATCTTTTTTAAAAGTTTTTTCAACATATATATAACTAAAGTGAGAAACTATAGTTACTATTGGTAATAAAATGAACCAATGTTCAAATTTAATCAATTCATAATTTCTTATTCTAAAAAATGCAAAAATTGGTTGATGGTATAAGTAAAGTGAAAAGCTTATTGTAGCTAAATATGTAATAATTTTATTTTTAATAAATAAATCTACGAAACTTTGACTTTTATATTCACTAATTAGTATTAATGAAGCACCTAATAAAGGGATTAATGTGAAAAAACTTGGTCCTAAATAGATTTTTTTAAAAATTTTGAAAGAAATTAGTATTAAAATAGTCCCGGTAATAAAAATCAATGAACTATACTTTGCTAAAGGTTTGAATAAATTTTTTCTTTGGAGTAAATACATCAATATTCCAAAGAGAAATTCCCAGATACGTGACGAGTACAAATAAAAATTTCCAAGTAATGGGTTATCAAATTTAAATTCTGGGGATATAAAAGGTAAATATATTAGTGGATACGATTTATTTATATTACCCCCCATTTGACTAATAAAAAGACTTATAATGAAAATAAAAAAAATCAGAAAAAAAAACTTATTTTTGTTTAAATATCTCTCTTTTAGAAAAAAGAATAAAATTGCTATAAACAAATAAAAAAAATACTCAATTCCAAGACTCCATGTATGTATTAAAGGAACTTCTGACGAAATAGATGAAAAATAATCACTATTTTTAATTAAAAAATAATGACTTGGTACAAGAAAAATATTTGCAATTATACTCTCTAATAGATCTTTAAATTCAAGCGGTGGCAAAAAAAATAAACTAAAAATATAGACAAATACTAACATTGTAATCAAGGCTGGAAAAATTCTAAAGAATCTTCTTAGTAAAAATTTTTTAATAGAATATTTCTCAAAACTAAATATTCTCATCATTAGATATCCACTAATAAAAAAAAATATATCAACACCCAAGTATCCAGCTGAAAAAAATTCTAATTTTGTATGGTACAAAATTACTGAAATTACAGCTAACGCTCTCAAAAAATTTATTGAATTGGATTGTGAAGAATTCATAGCTTAATTGATCTAATTGAATTATGTATTACAACATATTAAATTTTTATGTACAAAAATATTGGAATTTTCCAGGGTAGATTGACACAATCCAGCGTACTTCAATCTTTCCCAGAAAATTGGAGAAAAGAATTTTTTAAAGCAAAAATATTAAATTTTTCTTACATTGAATTTTTTTTAGAAGAAAATATTAATTCTCAAAATCCTTTTTGGTCTAAGAGGGGACGAAATGAAATTAAAAACTTGATGCAAGAATATTTTCATAGTCAAACATTCTATTTATGTGACAATTTTATAATTAAAAACAATTTATATGATAAGGCCTCTAAATCTTATTTAAAAAAAGTTCTATTAAATTTAAAAGATTTTAAAAAGTCTAAATTGATATTGCCGTTAAACTCCCATTATTTAAATGATTTACAAAAATTACAAATTTATTTAAGAAATATCTTAAGAATAAAAAATACAAATACCGAAATTTCATTTGAGATAGACTGTGATATTAAAAAAAATTTGGATTTTATAAAGAATTTAAATATACCAAATGTAGGAATAACTTTTGATATTGGTAATATTTTTTTAAAAAATAGATCGCCAGAGAAATATTTTTTAAAAATTTATAAATATGTTAACCATATTCACATAAAAGATAGAAGTCCTAATGGTAAAAATGTAAGTTTAGGATCAGGTCTAATAAATTTTAAAAATTTTTTTTATACTTTAGAAAAAAAAAATCTAAAATGTTCGATTACACTTGAAACTTATCGTAAATACACACCCATAACTTCGGCTTTCTTAAATTTAGATTATATAAAAAGATTAATGTAAATTAATAATTTTTTTATTAATTAAAGATTTTTTTATTTTAATTATCGTTTTTAAATTTATAAAAGCATTTTCAAAAGTATTTAGTGAATTTTTGTTTTTTGAAAAACTAAACTTAACTTTTTTTATCGATTTTATAAAAAGATCATTTCTTTTATTAATTTTACCTTTATGTATTTTTTTGTCTCCAATAAATAAAATATTTTTATTTAAATCCCATTCAACATACTCATGTTCAAATTGAATTTGGCAATTCCTTGTCTTTTTTTTTTTTATAAAATCTAAATCAAATGTAGATATAATATTTGAATGATACTCTAAAGAAAATTTAACTGAACTTTCAACATCGATATCCAAAAACCTTTTAGAGTTTATTGATATTGGGATTATTTTTTTTGGTTTGCCAAAAAGATAATTTGCATAATCTATCTCATGTGAAAAACACAATAAAACTCCTCCACCTAAGCTTTTATTACTTGCATAACTTGTTTTATAATTTTCATACTTATGATGATAAGGTAAATAATGACAATGGTTAATATTGCATTTTACAACCTCTCCATATTTTTTTGATTTAATTATATCTTTAAGTTTAATTAATAAATCGTCATAACGAGTTTGGAAGCCTATTTCACATTTAATTTTTTTTTTTTTTATTATTTTGTTTAATAAATGAACTTTATTTAAGTTATTAGATAATGGTTTCTCTATATATAAATTTAAATTATATTTTGACAACCTGATAGCTGTTTTGACATGAAGACTTGTTGGGTTTGTAATAAATGCTGTATCTATTTTAAAACTTTCAATTTGACTCCAATTTATTTCCCTAATACCCATGGTTTTTGGATAAAATTTTTTTTTAACAACTTGCAAATTATTGTTTAGTTGGGGGGATATACTCTTTTCTCTAATACAAAAAAAATTTATTTTTTTGTCTATTCTTTTCAAGTTACGATAATGTCTTTGACCTATAGACCCTAATCCTAAAAATAAAACATTTTTCATTATTCTTATTCTTTAATTGATACTCCTAAAAGCATAAGTTCTTTTGAAAATCTCAAGTATTTAATACCACATCTGATTGGAACAAAGAATGCTATGAATTTTGAAAATATTTTTAAAAAAGGAAACTTCCAAACAGATGGCAGTTGATAAAATTTTTCAATTTTACAATTATCAAATCCATATAATTTAAAACATTTTTCTAACGTAACTTTTGTGAACGGTTTAATATGTGTTATATCATCATAAAAATGTAAATATTGAGTCTCCCAATCAGGTGTATAAATTATTAATTGACCACCCTTTTTCAATACTCTTTTACATTCATAAAAAAAAAATGAGTGATTATTAATATGTTCAACTAAAGACTTTGTGTAAATTGCATCAAAAAAGTTATCATTAAAAGGAAGTTTTTCTTTTCCAATGTCATTTTGTTGAAATTTTACTTTTTTTTCTAACAAATTTTCTGCATCTTGTAAGATATCAGTAGCGTAACAATCCACATTTTTTTGAGAAAACTTATTTATAAAATCACCTCTACCACAACCAATTTCGAGAAGTTTTTTATTTTTTAAATTAAATCTTTTTATATTATATTCCACAAACTTATCTTGATAGTTAGAAAGTGGTTTATTTTTTAGATCGTAGAATGTCGATAAATAATTTTTCATTACTAAATTATAGATCTCCCACCATCAGCAATAATTGTGGTCCCGGTAATATAAGAGGACATATCACTACATAAGAACATAACTAGAGCATTATATTCATTAGACTTTGCCATTCTTCCAAGAGGAATCAGTTTATTTAATTCTTTGACAAATAATCTGTTTTGATTATTGAATATACCACCTGGCGCTATAGCATTACACCTAATATTCTTTTTAGCCCAATAAGATGCGGTATATTTCGTTAAACCTATCAATCCATGTTTAACCACTGAATAAGAAACAGGTTTTGTAAAATTCATACTCCTATATATTCTTTGATCAGGTGCAATTACTCCTAAATCAGATGAAATGTTTAAAATAACCCCCTTTTTATTTTTTGACATATGTGTACCAAATATTTTTGTACATAAATAACTACCTTTTAGACCAACAGTGAGGTCATTTTCCCAAAGATCATTTGAAAAGTCTTCCAATGTTAGTTTAGATAACTTCTTATTTTTTGGATTATAATTATTTGAAGCATTATTTATTAAAATATCTAATTTTATTTTTTTTTTTAAGAAATATTTTAAGACTTTTTTTAAAGAGTTTTCGTCAGTAATATCAGTTTTAATAAATTTTGATTTATTTTTTTTTTTAGATGGGAATAGATCAATGTTGTAAACATTTGATTTTTGATTTAAGAAAGTATTTACTAATTGATTTCCCAAAAAACCACTTCCACCAGTAATAATAACATTTTTATCTTTTAAATTAAAATTTGTATTGTTTAATTTTATGTTCATTTAGAATTATTATGATAAAATTTGATAGATTAAAATGAAAAAACCATATCTAATAGCTGAAATTGGTATTAATCATAATGGTGATATTGATATTGCTAAGAAACTTATAAAAATATCAAAAGACACAAATTTTGATGCTGTTAAATTTCAGAAAAGAGACATTGAATTAGTTTATTCAAAAGATGTTCTAGATATACCAAGAGAAAGTCCATGGGGAAATACTACTAGGGACCAAAAAATGGGTTTAGAATTTAATAAAAACGAATATGACCAAATTAATGATTATTGTAACGAGCTTAAAATTGATTGGTTCGCATCTGCATGGGATCTAAATAGTTTAAATTTTTTAGATCAATATAAATTAAAATTTAACAAAATTGCTTCTGCAATGATAGTTGATATTAACTTTTTAGAAGCAGTTGCAAGTAAAGGCAGACATACATTTATATCAACTGGAATGTCATCCAAAAAAAATATCGATGATGCAGTAAAGATATTTAAAAATAAAAATTGTAGTTTTGAATTAATGCATTGTGTCTCTACTTATCCAATGGAAACAGCTGATGCGAATTTAATAACAATTGATGAACTTAAAAAAATGTATGGATGTAATGTAGGTTATAGTGGTCATGAAAATGGTGTAGCAGTATCTTTATCAGCTTTGCAATTTAATATATCTTCTTTAGAGAGACATATAACTTTAGATAGATCAATGTATGGATCAGATCAGTCAGCATCATTGGAGCCTAAAGGCATGAAATCTTTAACAGAAGCTATGGACAAATTTATTCTAGCTATTGGTGAACCATCAGTTGGAAAAATTTTAGATAAAGAGTTACCTATCGCAAAAAAATTAAGAGCACACATCAAATAGAAATTTATGAGCAAAAATCAAAATTTGCAGTTACAAAAACAAATTGAAGATAATGTTAATATTCATTTATCTTTAATTAACATGTCTAAAGACATAAATTTAATAACAGATATTATATTTAAAAAATTAAAGAAAGGTGGTAAATTATTATTTTGTGGAAATGGAGGTTCAGCCGCAGATGCACAACATCTATCAGCTGAATACTTAGTTAGACTAAGACCACAAGTAAACAGAGTTCCTTTGCCTGCACTAACATTAGCACAAGATACATCTACTTTGACTGCATGTGGAAATGACTATAGTTTTGATGATATATTTTTAAGATCATTACAAGCATTAGGTAAAAACAATGATGTGCTTATCTGCATTTCAACGTCAGGAAATTCAAAAAATATATTGAAAGTTTTAAAAGAAGCAAAAAAGAAAAAAATTTTTTCCATTGGATTTCTAGGTAATAATGGAGGCAAAGCAAAGAATTTATGTGATAAGGCATTGATAGTTAAATCTAATATCACCGCAAGGATACAAGAATGTCATATTTTTTTAGGACATTTCATTCTTGAAATGGTAGAAAACAAAATTATAAAAAATTAGTTAAAAAATTTTTACTTAAAATTTATATCCAGATGCATTTGCATCACTAAAAAATTGAGCTACTGTATCTCTAGAATATTCATTTAAACTTTTATTAAATTTACTCAACTTTTTAATTTGATCCACTTGCATTGTTATAATATCAGATTTAGTTTCTATAGCTCTTATAATATCATAAGACATTCTAGTACTTGCCCAAAGACTTTGACAACTACTATTTTCATGAATGAAATTATTTATTTCCTTCATATGTTTTTCACCATTTACACCAGTATCAAACACCCTGCCTATAAAAATTGATAAAATTGTTTTTGAATTTTTAATTTCTTCAATGATATATTTAACCTGTTCTAAAGTAAAAATAGCTGTTATATTTAATTTTATATTCTGGTTTATAAGTTCTTTAATAACTTTAATAGTACTTTCTCCGTTTCTAAATATTATAGGTATTTTTACATAAACGTTATCTTTCAATGACCCAAGTTTAAAACCTTGATCTATCATTTCTTTTTGAGTATCAGAAATTACTTCAAGTGAAACAGGTTTATTTCCACATTTCTTCAAAATTTCTTTTGAATAAGATAAATAATCTTCAGCATTATTTTTCCTAAATAAACTTGGATTAAATGTATATCCATCAATTTTTAATGGTAAATCAGTTTCAATTTCCTCAATTCTAGGTCCATCAGAGAATACAATTATCTTATCATTAATATCCTTTAAAAGCATAAATGGTACAATAATTATAATTTTTAAAAAATCAAATAATAGTTTTTAATAACAATTAAATTTAGATGGTATTTATTACTGTCATAATATATTAGAAAGCTAAAGTTAAACAATTTGAAATAAATATATTTTTCTGTGTATATAAGAAGTACTAACGTTGATAAAAAAATAATAAATAAACTTTCTAAAAATTCAATAAACAAAAAAAGTGAATTAAATAATTTAAATTTTATAAAAAATAAAATTATAAAAAAACCTTGGGGTTTCGAGTACTGTTTTTGGTCTTCAAAAAAAGCTGCATTTTGGGTACTGCATATAAATAAAAAACAATCAACTTCTCTTCATTGTCACATATTTAAAAAAACGTTTCTTATAAATCTAAATAATATTAATTTAAAAACTTTAAAAGAGAATTATAAGTTAAATAGTCATTCTATTATTGAAATTGATAAGAAAACTTTTCATCAAACAAAAAATAAATCGAATAAAAATTTAATAATGTTTGAGTTAGAAATTCCCAACAGAAAATTTGATCTTTTAAGGTTTAAAGATAAATATAATAGAAAACCAACTTCTTATGAAAAAAATACATTGAAAGATAAGGTAAGTATCAATTTAAAAAAAAATATAAATAGCAATTATTTGGAAATATATGATGGAAAAAAAAATAAAAGTAATAAATCATTAAAAAAAAATACAATAATTATTCTAGTCAATGGAAACTTAAAAATAAAAAATAACAAAATGAAGTTATTTCGTCCCTATAAAACAAATATAAATTTAACATTGAAGCATGGAGAAAATTTTTCTAATTTAACTAAATTTATTATGATAAAAAAAAAATCATGAAGAAAAAAAAGGCTTTAATTATAACTGGAAGCATGGTTCAAGATCATGAATTTATTTATCCTTTTTATCGACTAAAAGAAGAAGGTATAGAAACAGCAGTTTTTAATGGCTCAAAAAATCAAGTATTGGGTTTTTTTGGGACAAAAGTACCTCCACAAAAAGACGATCATATTATAGAACTAAAAGATGTAGCTGTTGATGACTTTGATTTATTGATTATTCCTGGAGGCGTTAAAGCCATGGAGCACATGAGATTAAATTCGAAAATTATAGATAAAATTATAGAATTTAATTTAAAAAAGAAAATTATTGGATGTATCTGCAGCGGTGTGTTTTTAATTATATCAGCGAAGATAGTGAAAGATAAAAAAATAACTGGATACTATGCATGGAAAGATGATGTAGAAAATGCAGGAGCCATTTTTATTGATAAGCCCGTAGTTGTTGAAGATAATATTATAACTTCACCACACTACAAATATGTTGGTGAATGGATGAAAGAGGTAATAAAAATTTTAAATGAAAAAAAATAAGATTTTTCCTAAACATTTTTTCAATGAAATAATTAAAGAAATTAAAAACATAAATTTTAATAAAATAGAAAAAATTATAAATTTACTTGTGAAATTAAAAAAAGTTAAAGGAAGACTATTTATTGTTGGAATTGGAGGAAGTGCCGCAAATGCATCTCATGCAGTTAATGACTTTAGAAAACTTTGTAATATTGATGCTATTTCTCCAATAGATAATTTTTCTGAGTTTACAGCTACAACTAATGATATAGGATTTGAAAATGCTTTCACAGAATCATTAAAAATTTCTAAAATTAACAAAAAAGATATTTTGCTTGTGATGTCAGTTGGTGGAGGTGATTTAAAAAGAAAATCATCTATTGGTCTTATTAATTCAATAAAGTTAGCTAAGAAAAAAAATTGTAAAATTATATCATTTACCGGAAAAAAAAATGGCTATGCAGGATTAAATTCTGATCTAAATATACACTGCAAAGCTACAAACAGTTTATTTTTAACACCATTTTCAGAGTCTCTTCAAGCTATAATATGGCACTGTATAGTCTCTCATCCAAAATTAAAAATTCGAGAAACATTTTGGTAAAATCAAAAACAAAAGCAGTTTTTTTTGATAGAGACGGTGTTTTAAATAAATCTCTAGTAATTAAAGGAAAGCCTAAGGCACCAACCAAATTTAAAGATTTTAAGATTTATAAAAACTTAGACAAATTATTTATCAGATTAAATAAAACTCATTTAATATATGTTGTTACAAACCAACCAGATTTTTATAATAAAAAAAAAAGATATTTAGTTAATAAAATGCACGATAAATTAAAAAAAAAATTAAAAATTGATAAGATTTTATGCTGTTATGATATAAGTGATAAATCTAAATTCAAAAAACCCAATATTGGATTAGTAAAAAAAGTTTTAAAAAACAAAAAAATTAAATTAAACCAAAGTTTTGTTGTAGGAGATAGATGGAGAGATATAGATTTAGCTCATAACTTAAATTGCAAGTCAATTCTGATTGATAGAAAATACAAAGAAAAAATTAACAAAAAACCTGATTATGTTTGCACATCAACCATTCAAGCTATAAATATAATCTTAAAAAACGAGCAAAATACATTAATATCTAGTCAAAAATAATAAAAATGAATTTAGCAATTAAGTAAAAAATATTATTAATAAATATTTAAAAATATTTGTATCCTTTATCTAAGAATATATAAACTACAAATAAAATATGAAAACTATTTTGATAACAGGTGGAGCGGGATATGTGGGTACTCTTCTCACAGAGAAATTACTAAATAAAAATTACAAGGTAATTGTTTATGATACATTTTGGTTTGGAGACTTCCTAAAAAATAATGAAAATCTTACTAAAATCAAAGGAGATATAAGAGATTTAAAAAAGATTTCAAATATTAATCAAAACATTGATGCAGTAATTCATCTAGCATGTATTTCTAATGATAATACGTTTGAATTGAATGAAAGCTTAAGTGAGGAAATAAACTTTAATTCATTTAGACCATTGATTGCACATTTTAAAAAAATTGGAGTGAAAAGATTTATTAATGCATCGAGCAGTTCTGTTTATGGATACTCAGATAGTCCTAATGTAACAGAGGAACATCCTCTTATACCATTAACTCTTTATAATAAGTTTAAGGGACTTTGTGAGCCAATTTTATTTGAGCATAATTCAAAAGAATTTGTTTGCGTTAATGTGAGACCAGCAACAATTTGTGGGTACTCACCTAGGATGAGATTTGATCTTTCTGTAAATATACTAACTCATCTAGCGACTAGAAAAAAAGAAATTACAGTTTTTGGAGGCAAACAAATGAGACCAAATCTTCATATACAAGATATGTGTAATTTTTATCAATGTTTGTTGGATGCTGATGATGAATTAGTTGGGGGTAAAACTTACAATATTAGTGATGAGAATATTTCAATTGAAAACATAGCAGTAAAAATAAAAGAAATATTTAAGAATAAATATCACGAAGAGATCAAGATTGTACAAACTCCAAGTGAAGATGATAAAAGATCATATTACTTAAATAGTGACAAAGCAAAGAAAGAATTGAAATTTAAGCTAAAATATTCAATAGAAGATGCGATACATGAAATATATTCAGTATTAAAAACTGAAAAATTTCAAGATAGTTTAGAAAATGATATTTATTATAATATCAAAACTTTAAAAAAATTGAGGTTGTCCTAAATGAAGTATACTGCTCTTGTGACTGGAGGTGCCGGATTTATCGGAAGTCATTTAGTGGAGCTATTAGTAAAAAAAAAACTCAAGGTCATTGTTATTGATAATTTATCAAATAGTAATATTTCTAATATTAAAAAATTAATAGAAAAAAAAAAAATTATTTTTATTAAAAAAAATATATTAGATAAAAAGATAAATTTATCAAAATACAAAATTGATTACGTTTTTCATCTTGCAGCGCTTGGATCAATAATTCCATCAATAGATGATCCGGTTAAATATATAACTAACAACTTTAATGGCACTTTAAATATTCTAGAGAAGTTAAAAAAACAAAAAATCAAAAAATTTGTTTATGCTGCTTCATCGAGTTGTTATGGACTAGCAAAGTATCCTACTAGTGAAAAGAATCCGATTGATAATCAGAGCCCATATGCCTTTAGCAAATGGTCGTCAGAGGAACTAGTTAAACACTGGTCTAAGGTATATAAAATGCCTTATATATCTATAAGAATTTTTAATGCATATGGTCCAAGATTTAAGACAAAAGGAGCCTACGGATCTGTAATTGGAGTATTTTTGAAGCAAAAACTTGAAAAAAAACTTTTGACAGTTGTTGGTGATGGCACCCAAGGAAGAGACTATATCCATGTAGTGGATGTGGCAAACGCATTTTACTTGTCTGCTAAATCTAAAATTAAAAGTGAAATTTTTAATTTAGGCTTTGGTGAAATAACTAGTATTAATAAAATTGTAAATTTACTGATGCCGACTAAAATTATTAATATACCCTACAGACCAGGTGAACCATACAAATCAAAAGCCAATATATCTAAAATAAGAAGACTATTAGGTTGGAAACCAACTATATCATTTGAGAAAGGATTTAATGATCTTATTGCAAATATAAATTATTGGAAAACAGCGCCACTGTGGAATAAAAGTTCAATAAACAGAGTTACAAAGAATTGGTTTAAATATTTAAAATAGTAATGGAAAATAGGGAAAATTTTTTAATAAAATATAAACATAAAATTTTAACAAATAAAAATTTTAAAAAGTTTATAGGCAACTTCCCAAGAAAAAAAAAAATAATAATGTGCCATGGAGTATTTGATGTTGTTCATCCAGGACATATTAGACATTTTATGTATGCAAAAAATAAAGCTGAAATACTGTTAGTAAGTTTAACTTCAGACAAATTTATAAATAAAGGTAATTACAGACCACATGTACCTGAAAAATTGAGAGCTTTTAATCTCGCTGCTCTAGATATAGTAGATTATGTGTTGATAGATTATAATGAAAATCCAATCAAAAATATTAAAATAATTAAGCCAGATTATTTTGCTAAAGGATTCGAATATAATAATCTAAAAGCAAATCCAAAAACTAACAAAGAGTATCAAACCTTAAATGAATATGGAGGTAAGATAATTTTTACTCCTGGAGATGTAGTATACTCTTCAAGCAAAATTATTGATCAACAATTACCGGATATTTCATATGAAAAACTGATCACATTAATGGACTCAGAAAATATTAACTTTGATGATTTACGCAATACTTTAAAAAAAATTTCTAAAGTAAGTGTACATGTTATTGGCGATACTATTGTTGACAGTTATACGAAAACAATTCCAATAGGTGGACCTGTTAAATACCCGCACTTAAGTGTTCTAAATATTGGAAAAGAAAATTTTATTGGTGGAGCAAGTATTGTTGCTGCACATTTAGCATCTGCTGGTTCAAAAGTTACTTTTACATCAGTTGTTGGTCAAGATGCCTTTTCAAAATTTGTAAAAAAAAATCTAAAAAAATATAATGTAAATTGTAATTTAATTATTGATAGGAGCAGACCAACCACTAATAAAAATACAATAGTCGCTTCTAATCAAAAAATTTTAAAATTAGATACTTTAGATAATACACCTATATCTAAAGAGATATTCAATGAAATTGAAAATAGAATTTCCAAAACCAAATCAGATGCAGTTATTTTCAGTGATTTTAGACATGGAATTTTCAACAAAGAAACTATAAATTCATACAAAAAAAAAATACCAAAAAAAACATTTAAAGTTGCAGACAGTCAAGTTGCAAGTCGATGGGGAAATATATTAGATTTTAAAAATTTTGATTTAATAACCCCAAATGAAAAAGAAGCAAGATTTTCTTTAGGTGATCAAGATACTTCAATCAGGCCTTTAGCGACTGAACTATTTAATAAATCAAAGTGTAAACTTTTAATTTTAAAATTAGGATCAAAAGGTACAATAACTTATAGAAAGAAGGACTGGAAAAAAGTTGATTCTTTTTATTCGATAGATTCACTTGTTTCAAATCTTGTTGATCCAGTTGGAGCGGGGGATGCATTAATAGCATATTCAACATTATCGATGGTAGCAACAAAAAATCATGCAATATCTTCTATACTCGGATCAATAGCAGCAAGTATAGCATGTGAGAAAGAAGGCAATATACCTATTAAAATAAGAGAAATTTTGAATAAAATAAAATATATCGAAGAAAAAACCATTTAAAAATGAAGACAACTCTTATTATAGGTCTTGGCATTCAAGGCAATAAAAGAAAAAAAGTTCTTAATAAATTAAAAATAAAAGTCAAAACAATTGACCCATTCAATTTAAAAGCCGACTATAAATCTGTACAAGACTTAAGTGAAAAATTTTTGAAAAATGTCTCCCATATTTTTATTTGTACCCCTTTTTCGCATAGAATTGAATATATAAATTTTTTTAAAAACTATGACATTAAGTTTTTGATTGAAAAACCTTTAATCATCTCTGAAAGAGAAAAAATTTTTTTTATTAAAAACAAAAATAAATTAAAAAATAAAATTTATGTTTCTTATAATCATAGATTTGAAAAGTGTATTAATTTAATAAAAACCAAATTAAAAAAAAAAAAAATTGGAAAAATTTACTTTGCTGAGATGACATACGGAAATGGAACAGCAAAAGATATTAAAAATAGTATGTGGAAAAATAAAGGAGATGCTGTTATTAATGATTTAATGCCTCATCTTTTAGATTTAAATAATTATTTATTTGGAAAAATTCCCAAATATTCGAAATTCTCCTTAAAAAAGAGTTTCGAAAATAAATCTGCTGATTATTTTGATATATTAACTAATGTTAAAAATATTAAATTAAATATCAAAGTTTCCTATTTGTTTTGGAAAAACTTTTTCAGGATTTATATTTCTGGGAGCAGAGGATTTATTAGTCTAAACGGGTTACCAAAATGGGGAGAATGTAATCTTACATATGGTAAAAGAATTTATCCATCAGGAAAACCTTTAATGAAATTTTATAATTTTAAACCAATAGACTTTACTTGGAAAAAAGAGATGTATATTTTTTTGAAAAATAAATTTAAACCTCTTGATCTAAAAAAAAATATTGAAATTTATAACTTCATAAAAAAATGTTAACAAAAATAGGATTTTTTGGACTCTCTCATTTGGGAATTTGTTATAGCGCAGCCTATGCTTTAAAAGGATTTAATGTAGTTGCAGTAGATAATAATAAGAAATTAGTTAAAGAAATAAGGAAGAAAGAAATTAATATTTTTGAGCCAGGATTAAAGAAAGTATATAACTCGAAAAATATACTATTTAGTCAAGATTTGAATGAATTAAATAAATGTCATCTTATTTTCTACTCAAAAGATGTGGAAACTAACAATCAAAATATTTCAAATAAAAGTAAAATAAAAAGAGAAATTCTAGAAATCAATAAAAAATTAAAGAAACAGATTCCATTTATAATTCTATCACAAGTACAGCCCGGTTTTACAAGATCATTAAATTTAAATAGACAATTATTTTATCAAGTCGAAACCTTAATTTTTGGTAAAGCATTGAATAGAGCATTACATCCAGAAAGAATAATTATTGGAAAAAAAAGTGAGGACATAAAAATTCCAAATGATATTAAAAACGTATTTAAAAAATTCTCAAAAAATATAATTGAGATGAATTATGAGACTGCGGAATTATGTAAAATATCAATAAATTTGATGTTAATATCATCTATAATGACATCTAATATGATATCCCTTTATTGTGAAAATATTAATGCGAATTGGTCAAAAATAACAAATGCACTTAGATTAGATAGAAGAATTGGAAAAGATGCTTATCTTAAACCATCTCCAGGTTTATCTGGTGGAAATCTTGAAAGAGATTTAATGAACGCTAAATCTATGTTTAATTACAAAAATATTATTAAAAGCTGGGTTCATTTAGATGGAAAAATGAGGGATTGGGCAGTAGATATAATAAATAAATCATTAAAAAAAAAAAATAAAATATTAATAAGTGGAGTAGCTTACAAAAATAACACTTTGAGTACAAAAAACTCTCTTGCGATTTATCTTGCAAAAAAACTAAAGAGCAAATTCAAATTAAGTATTTTTGATAAAAAAATTGAAACATTTAAATATGGGAAAATAAATTTAATAAATGAGAAAGAAAATCTAAAAATAAAATTCGATTGTATTATTTTCGTTAACCAAAATAATAATCCATCAACTTTAAAAAAATTCACGAACCCAAAAACAATAATCATTGACCCATATGGTTTTTTTAAAGACTATTATAAAAAAAATTTAAATAAATATTTTTCTATTGGAAATAAATTATGAAAACTATAATCTTAGGATCAAAAGGGTTTGTTGCAAAATCTTTAATAAGATTTTTAAAAGATAAAAATATTTATCATGATAACATTGGAAAAAATCAAATAAATTTTTTAAATAACAACTCCGTAAAAAAATTAAAAAATAAAATAAGAAAATTAAAAAATTTTAATATCATTATTATATCTGCTATTGCACCTGCAAAAACTATAGCTGATTATGAAAAAAACATTACAATTATAAGCAATGTTATAAAATCTATAGATATTACTAGGGTTAGAAAAGTTATTTATATAAGTTCAGACGCAGTTTATTCTGATACAAAAAAAAAAATTTCAGAAGATAGTGAAACAAATCCAAATTCAATACATGGATTGATGCATCTCCACAGAGAAAATCTCTTAAAGTTATTTATACCAAATAAAAAATTATTAATATTAAGGCCAACCTTAATTTATGGCAGGGATGATACTCACAATTCTTACGGCCCAAATAGATTTATGAGATTAGCAATTAAAAATGAGGATATAAAACTATTTGGCAAAGGAGAAGAATTGCGAGATCATATACATATAAATGATGTGATAAAAACAATTTTTTTATCGATAAAAAGTAATAAATTTGGAATATTTAATATCGTGACTGGAAAAATAATTTCATTTAATAATTTGGCAAAAATGGCAATTAAAAAGTCAACTAGTAAGTCAAAAATTATTTTTACAAAAAGATATGGAGCCATGCCCCACTTAGGTTTGAGACAATTCAATAATATGAAGTTAAAAAAAGAGTTTAAAAACCTTAAATTTTCTAATATTGATCGAAAATTAAAATATTTTTTATGAAATTTTCTGATTATTTAGCAAATTATTTATACAAAAAAAAATTAAGAAATATCTATTGTGTTACAGGAGCAGGATCAATGCATTTCAATGACTCTATTGGATCACATAAAGGATTAAATGTAATCTATACTCATCACGAGCAATCCGCGGCAATGGCAGCAGAGGGAGATGCAAGGATAAAAAGACTGCCTGGAGTAGTTAATGTTTCTACAGGTCCTGGTGGAACAAACACTTTGACAGGTGTAACGGGTGCATGGATAGACTCAATTCCCATGCTAGTTATTTCAGGACAAGTTATGAGAAAAGATATTGGAACAACAAAGGGAATGAGACAATTAGGTGTTCAGGAAGCAAATGTTACAGAAATGGCAAAACCAGTTACCAAGTATTGCAAAACTATAAATGATCCATATGACATTGAACTAATCTTTGATAAAGCAATTGAAATTTCATTGCAAGGAAGGCCAGGACCAGTTTGGATAGAAATTCCATTAGATATTCAGTCAATTGAATTAGATTTAAAAAAAATAAAAAAAACAAAAAATTTAAATAAAAATTTAAATAAAAATAAAATTTTAAGTAAAAAAATAAAAAATAAAATCATTAATTTAATTTCGAATTCAAAAAAGCCTATAATAATTAGCGGTTACGGAATAAGATCTGCTAAAGCAGAAAAAGAGTTTTTGAAATTTGTTAACTTTACGAAGATCCCAGTAATTACTTCCTGGAACACTATAGATATAATTAATACGAGTTCAAAAAATGTCATTGGGCGTTCAGGGGTTTTTGGTGATAGAGCTAGCAATTATGCAGTTCAAAAATGCGATCTTTTAATAGTTCTAGGATCAAGAATGTCTACAGCTCAAGTAGGTTATATGGATGAATTATTTTCAGTTGGATCAAAGAAAATTTATGTAGATATATCAAAAAAAGAATTAAATAAAAAAACATTCAAAGCAGATGTTAAAGTTAATCAAGATTTAAAAATATTCTTAAACCAAATTAATTATGAATTAAATAAGAAGTTTAAATATAAAGGGAATTTTAAAATCTGGCGAGAAAGAGTACTGCATTTAAAAAATAAATATAAAACTGTATTTGAACATCAAACCAAAGTTAAAAATTATACAAATTCATTTAGATTTGTTGATCAATTAAGCAAACAATTAAAAAATAAAGATATTGTTGTAACAGATATGGGGACAAGTTTTACATGTACAATGCAAACTTTTATTTCAAAAAGATCACAGAGATTATTTACATCAAGCGGACTGGCATCAATGGGATATGGTTTGCCTGCTGCAATAGGAGCATGCTTTGGTTCAAAAAAAAATAGAGTTATTTGTATAGCTGGTGATGGTGGTTTGATGTTCAATTTACAAGAGCTTCAAACTATTGTTCATTATAATTTGCCAATTAAAATTTTCCTTATTGATAATGATGGTTATTTAACCCAAAAACTCATGCAAATTAAGAATTTTAAAAGATATGTTGGCGCTCATCCATCCAGTGGTGTTAGTTGTCCAGACTTCAAAGAAATTGGTAAAGCATTTAAAATAAGTACATCAGTTATTAATGATGATTTAAAAATGAAATCAAAATTGAAAAAAATTTTAAAAGACCAAAAAGCACATTTATGTGTAATAAAAATTCCTCCAATGCAACCTTTGACACCTAGAGTTGTTATGAAGATGAATAAAGATGGAAGCTTTAATAAAGTTGGAATTGAGAGTGTAGCTCCATTTCTAGATGATAAAGAACATTCAGAGAATCTTAAGCTTTTAGAAGAGATTTAATTACTAAAGTCCCAAAACTTTTGCATCAGTAAAAAAGTAATCACCTCTATATTTAGTCTTTTTAAATAGATCATTCCACTCTTTTCTCTTAAGAATTACTGTAGAAAGAGATGTCCACTCCAAGAGTTTTTTCAAATCTTTCATGTCGTTATATGATGCAACAGTTACAAGATTTTTATTTGATTTTGATACCCTATTTATTTCTCCTAAAATTTTAACCAAATCACCAAAATTATAAGTATAGATCGATGAGAGTGCGAGAATACAATCAAAAGAATTATTTCTAAAAGGTAAATTAGTAAAATTTGAGTATTTCAAATATTTTCTGACCTCTTTTTTACAATTTTTAATAGGATATTCGTGATCTTCTACACCATAACATGTAATACCAGGTATAAGCTTTCTTAAATCATTTATTAGAAAACCTTTTTTACATCCAATTTCCAAAACTCTTGAGGATGAATTTAACTTATATCTTTTTATAATTTTTGGTAATATTTTTAACCACCTTCCATCATATTTAAAACCACCATAACCATTTTGCCTTGAACCATCATAAAATTCTTTCCCTTTTTGCCATGCAATAATTTTTTTACTTATAGACATTGGTTTAACTTTTCTATTTGTTTTCAATTTAAAATACCCAAAATTAAAATATGGCATTAGTAATTATAAGCTTTGGTTTCGCAAGCATCAATTGTGATTGAAGTACCAGTCATCATTTCACCTTCTTTTGATGCTAATAATTTTATTAAAGGAATTATTTCAGAAGCTTTAGAAACTTTTTTCCTGGGTAGCCTATTCTTAATAAAATCTAGGTAAACTTTTTTATTATTTTTTTTTAGTCTTTCAAATGCATTACCAGACGAAATAAATGCTCCTGGTAAAATTGAAGAAACAAATATTTTTTTTTTAATAAGCTCACTAGCAAGAGATTTAACATACGAAACTATTGCTGTTTTCATAGAATTATAACCAACGGATCCTATAGCTTCCACTGATGCTGTAGAACCCACGTGGATAATATAACCTGATTTTTTATTTAAATTTTTTACTATTACTCTGTTGATATCAGCTCCTATTCCGAGATTTATATCAAAAAGTTTTCTGAAATCCGATAAATCCAATAAAGGGTTTCTTAAACCTAGTCCGCCGCCTAAGCAATGAATCACTATATCAATTTTTTTTTCTTTTCTTAGTTTTTTTAATAATTCTTTTCTGAAACTTTCATCCAACAAATTACCTTTTATAAAATTTATCTTACTCTTGTACTTTTTAATATATTTCTCATCTCTACCAATTGCTAAAATTTTGTTGTTTTTGTAAAATTGCCTCACACATTCAAGGCCTAGACCTTTAGTAGCTCCAGTAATTAAAATTTTTTTATTTCTCATAAAATTTATTTATCATTTTGCAAACAAATTGGATATCTGTTTCATTTAAACCCTGATGATGTGGCAAAGCTAAAACTTTAGAAGCGAGTTGTTCAGAAACTGTTAATCTAACTCTTTTGGGTAAATATTTTGAGGCTTTATGTTTATGAAGAGGGTTTCCATAATAAATCAGTGATTGAATTTTATGATTTTCCAAATATTTTTTAAGATTGTCTCTATTTTCACATATTGTAATAAACATCACATAGGAGTTTTTTTCATATTTTTTATCTGGAATGATTTGCACTTTATTTGTTTTAAGATATTTTTTGTAAAAACTTATATTTCTTTTTCTTTTTTTGATTACTGCCTTTAGTTTTTTTAATCTAAAATTAATAATTTCAGCATTAATAACATCCATTCTTGAATTAACTCCAAAAATTTTAACATTATCTCTTCCTGCTAAACCATGATTTCTGTATAATTTTACTTTATCATAGATCTTTTTATCATCAGTTGTAATAAATCCAGAGTCGCCTAATCCATTAAGATTTTTTAATGGATGTGCTGAGAAAGCTGCAACCTTACTAAATCTTCCTGCATGCCTACCTTTATAAAAAGACCCCATTCCTTGAGCTGCATCCTCAATAATTATAAGTTTATGTTTTTTTGCAATTTTGACTATTCTATCCATATCGCACATTCTACCAGTCCAATGCACTGGCATTATAGCTTTTGTCTTTTTTGTAATTAGTTGCTCAATTTTATCTGGATCTATATTTAAATCATCTTTAACATCCGCAAAAATAGGTATTGCACCTAGATGTGCAATTGAGCCTGCTGATGCGACAAACGATAATGCACTTGTAATTACTTCATCACCTTTTTTTATATTGCATGCCCATAAAGACATCATTAATGCATCTGTACCAGAATTTAAGCCTAGACAGTATCGAGATCCAGTGTATAGAGCAATTTTTTTTTCTAATTTCTCAAGTTCAGGAGTTAGGATTAAGTTACCTTTATTTAAAGTTTTATCTAAGATTTTTAATATATTTTTTCTTTCTTCTTTATATCTCGACCTTAAGTCAATTAATTCAACTTTAAAATTCATTTTTTTTATAAAATTTATACATACATTGAATCAAGTAATCCTGTTGCTTTCTACTTATAAATTGATGAACTGGAAGTGTTAATAAAGTTTTTGCCTGATAGTCTGAATTTTTAAATTTATGTTTATTCCTTTTTGAATTAAATTTTTTAAAAGCCGGCTGATTATTTAAGGCTTTAGGGTAATGAATTTTTACTTCAATTTTATTTTTTTCTAGATATTTTTTTAATTTATTTCTATCTCTACATAAAACCATATACAAAGCAAATGTTTCTTTAAATCCTTTTATTCTTCGAGGTACTTTTATAAATTTACTTAATTTTTTTAATTTCTTATCGTAATAACTAGCATTTTTGTTTCTAATATTTATTACTTTCTTAATTTTCTTTAATCCCCATAAGCCAACAATAGACTGCAATGGCTGCATTCTATTATTTACACCCCACATGGAAATCGTATCTCTGTTAATCATTCCATGATTTCTATATCTTATGAGCCAATTGTATAATTTTTTATTATTTGTAACTACAGCTCCTGCATCTCCCATTGCATTTAATGATTTTAAAGGATGCATACTAAACGCTGATATATCTCCAAAGGTACCTGGGGATTTACCTTTCAATGAAGCACCAATTCCCATGCAAGCATCTTCTATTACTTTAATTTTATTTAATTTGGCAATTTTCATTATCTTGTACATGTCTGGTGACGCACCTCCCCAATGTACTGGAATTATGGCCTTTGTTTTTTTGGTAATTTTTCTTTTAACATCATCAATATCTATTTGATATCTATCGTCACAATCGCAAAAAACAGGCACTGCACCAACACTTACAATTGCACCAACTGTTGCATAAAAAGTATTTACAACAGTAATAATTTCATCACCGGGTTGAATATTTAATGCTTTTAAACATAAAATTAATGCATCTGTACCATTGTTTGTTGATACACAATATTTTGACCCAATAAATTTTGAAAACTTATATTCAAACTTATTTACATATTTCCCTAAAGTAAAGTCAGTGCTTTTTATTAGTTTTTTCCATTCCCCTATTATCTCATTTGGATTTGAAAATTCTTGATTTAGGTAATTATAATTTACAATCATTAAATTTAAATTAAATTATTTGATAATCAAAAATTTATAAGTTATTAATAATATTAAGTAAAATCAATTTAATATGAAATATTGTCTCTTAGGTGGCGCTGGTGTATTTGCATTACATACTGCTAAACTTCTTTTAGAAAAAAAAGAGACAGAATTGGTTGTTTCAATTGGACGTAATCAAGTAAAAAATCAAGCATTTACAATTGGAGTTGGTAAAAATGACAAAAGATATATTTATAAGCCTTGTCATATTGTATATGAGCAGGATTTTTTATTCGAATACTTTGAAGAATTTAAACCTGATTATATAATTAATTTCGCAGCCTTAGCTTACGCAACATCTTGGGATAAGTCATTTAGATATTATGATACTAATGTAACCGCAGTATCTAAAATAGTTGAGTTTTTATTAAATAAAAATTACCTAAAAAAATTTGTTCAAGTGGGAACGTCTGAATTATATGGACCTGTAAGTGAACCAGCGGATGAGAAATATCCTTTAAATCCAACTAGTCCGTATGCAGTATCAAAACTTGCAGCAGATATGCATTTAGAAAGCATGTACAATGTAAAAAAGTTTCCAATGAATATTATAAGGCCTAGTAATGGATATGGCTCAGGTCAGCTACTTTATAGAATTATTCCAAAAGCTGCTCTAATGATTTTAAAAGGTCAAAAATTTCCTTTAGAGGGCGGAGGAAAAGTAAAAAAATCATTTATGCATTGTAGAGATATTGCTGAGGCGATATATGCTGTTCTCAAAGATGGTAAAATGGGCGAAATATACAATGCTGGAGTAGACAAACCAGTTTCAATGAGAAATTTAGTAGAAATAGTTTGTAAAATCTTAAATAAAGACTTTGAAGAAAGCGTAAATATTACAGAAGGAAGAGTGGGAGAGGATAAGCAGTATTGGCTAAATAGCAAAAAATTATTTAATGATACTGGATGGCAACCAAAAATTGGTTTAGAAGAAGGAATAGAGGAAACAGTAAATTGGGTTAAAAAAAATATTGAAAGTTTTGAAAATGAAAATTTAAGTTTTAATTTAAGAGCATGAAAAAAAAAATACTTACAACAATTAAAAAATACTGGAATAGTCTTGAGTCAAAGTACCCCGTTCCAACATATGTTACAAAAATTAAAGAAATCGAATTTAAAGCCTTGAAAGATATTTTAGATAATAAAAAAGAGCATAAAGTAAAACAATTGATTAGAGATATGTACATCAAAAAATATGCTTTTATTTTAAGAAATGCATCTAATTCTTCTCTAAAAGACACTATAATAAAACTTTCATCAAAATACGATAAAAAGAAACCGTCATTTCACAAGATGTACGATGGCACTCCTAATTTTCATCGATTTATAGATAAAAAAATTACAAAAAAATATAGCGTATACGCAATAAAACATTCTTATTTTTTTTATAATTGGAATATTAAAACTCCTTTAGAAAAAAAGTTTAAAGATGAAGTATATAGACACTGGCGATATGTAAAGTTTATTGCTGGAAATTCCAAAAAAGCATTTGAAAATAATATTCCAAGTATGTCACAGGTAGATAGGCTACAAATTATAAAATACCCTTTGGGGGGCGGTGAATTAAGAGATCACGTTGATCCTAGAAAAAATCAAAGAATTGTCTCAGGTTTGATAATGAGTAAAAAAGGTGAAGATTTTAATTCAGGTGGTTTTTACTTCAGAGGAAGAAATAGACAGAAAGTAAATCTTGAAAATAAACTCAAAATCGGAGACTCTGTAATGTTTTATGGATCAATTGTTCATGGAGTTGATAAAGTTGATCCAAATAAAAAACTTAATTGGAAGTCAAAAAAAGCAAGATGGTTTATAGGTATGTTTGTTAATGATAGCGACCATGTAAAAGATAGGTTGACTGCAAAAGATTTGACAAAAAGCGTTTCAGTGGTTCGATAATTCTAAGTATTAATTATTTTTTTAAATTCATCAATTATTAATTCATAGTCATCATTTATATTCCATACAAGTTTTTGTTTATTATTAAAAAAAGGATATTGTTCATTTTTTTTTAAACCTGTAATTTTTTCAATTCTCTCTAGTGAGGCTGGAGACGTTTCATCATTTACATAATGTTTAAAAATTAAAAAATTACAATATTTTGAATATATTAAAAGCTGACTTGGACCGTGGTTTACAGACAAATTTAGAAAAGCTTCTTCGTATAATGCTAACCTCAGCCTTTGATCAATATTTGCAAAATTATATGTATTATAACCCATCAACTCATTTTTTTTACTATCTATACTTATGTTCTCCATATCATCTAGAATTATTGGATAATAATCATTCTCTTCTAGATATCTGTAAACTTTTTTCCAATTATCGATGGTAGAATTCCTTAACGGAAAATATGAGGAGTCCCTTAATGTTATAGTAATTATTTTTTTTTTAATCTCATTTTTTTTTATAAATAGTTTTACCAAATTATTATAGTGACTAGGAGCTTTAAGTGATGGTCTTGTATTATATTTTAAATAAAATTTATTAATATAGATATAGTATTTATCCCAATCAATTATTTTATCAATTTGAGCATTTGGAGGAATTTTATATTCTGGACTTAGAGACAGGTAATCATTTGCTTCATTTCTGTCTGAGATAAAGATTATTTTTGGGTTAAAATCTTCGATGATATCTAAACAAACTTTGACTATATTATCTTCTCTAATTTTTGTAGAGTCATGACTTCCTATAAAATCTTTTTCTTTAGCTGGATTAATTGAAACTTCATTTGGAATATTTCTAAAAATAATAATTGTTAATTTTTTCTTGAGTGATTTAATTTTACAATAAAGTAAAAATCCGACCACATCAAAAGTAGACCTAAAATTATTAAGGTCTAAAAATGCATAAATATCATTTTTACTTTTATTAAATTTTTTTTCTTTAATTAATCTATTCTTTTTATTTGAAAGTTCTAAAAATAATATTCTAAATTTTAAAGATACCAGGTTTATTAATAATCGAATTTTTTTCATAAAGATTTGTTTCAATTAGAGAAATATTATATACAAACATTTATAAATTAAAATTTATTAATAATATTACAATTAAAATATGATAAAAATTAAATTTCCCCCAAAAAAGACAATTAACCAAATAGAAAATTTTTTTATAAAAAAAGGGTTAGGAATTTTAGTAAGTGAGAGCAAAAAAAGGAAACTGAAAGTAAACGAGATGAAATCGGAAACTATATATAGACCAGAATTAAGAAAATTGTTTAATTTGTATCATTACGTAATAGCACACAAAAGAACTACCATTTTGGAATTTGGTTCAGGATGGTCTAGTCTTATTTTTAATATAGCACTTTCTGAATTAAAGCTAAAATATTCAGTAAAAGTAAAAAAATTGAGAAGAAATAACCCATTTGAATTAATAATTTTAGAAAATATGAAAAAATATTTAAATATTTCAACAAAAAGAATATTAGAATATCAGAAAAAGTTAAAACTAAAAGCAAAAGCAAAAACCCATCCTAATTTTTCAGATGTTGAGATGACAACATTTGAAGGTAGAATTGCAACTCAATATAAAAAATTGCCTATATGCAACCCTGATTTTATTTATTTAGATGGTCCAGAACAATTTAACATAAATGGAAAAATAAATGGTATTAATCTTGGACATCCCGACATGATGCCGATGATTTGTGATATTTTAAAACTTGAATATTATTTTACTCCAGGAACAATCATTGTTTGTGACGGGAGATCTGCAAACGTTGATTTTATAAAAACAAACTTTAAAAGAAAATGGAAACATATTAATGATAAAAAAAATGACCAGCATATTTTTTATTTATGTGCTCCAATATTAGGAAAATTCAATAAACTACAAATAGAATTTTATAATAGTAATTAATTATATATAAATAATATTTATTAATATGTATGCACTTAAAATTATACTAAAACATATTAAAAATTTTAAATTTAATTTTTTTTTTTTAATAATATCATCTTTTCTATCTTCCGCATTTAATGCTCTTTCTGTAGTTTCTTTAATACCAATAGTATCATTGATTTTAGGTTCAGAAATTGACCCAAAAATAATAAATTTACTAAACAAATTTGTTGACATAGACTTTAAACAGTTCACTCAAAATAATTATATCGCTTTATTCATATCTCTATTTATATTTGCAGGACTACTTAAAATTCTAAATGATTATTTTATTATTAAAATAAGAGTTAGAATATTATCACTTTATCTTAAAGAAACTCTTGAATCATTCTTTTTAAGTAATTGGCATTTTTTTTACATGAATGATATTGGCAAGATATCTAATAGCGTTTATAAAGAGTTAGATAAAGTTGGTGGCTCGATAATGGCAACACTTCAGCTGATATCGAATATTTTTTTAATCTCAGTAATTATCTGGATACCCTTTTTAATATCTTATCAGGTTACTTTCTCCTCATTATTGGCTATAGTTTTACTTTTGTTGCCAATAAAAATTATTAATTATTATTTTTATAGAATTGGGAAAAAAATTACTTCTGAGACAAATATTTTTACAACAATATTCTTTTATGGTGCCACACTATATAAAAATATAACCGCTAATGCTGGTAATTATAAAACTATTAATGAAATACATAATAGCTATAAAAAAATAAATGTATTCGAGGTAGCAAAAAAAGTTTTAAATTCAAGCATATCAGAATTTTTAAAGATATTTGGTATATTGTTTGTATTTATTATTTTTGGTATTTCTGTAAAATTTGGTCTAGATTTACCAGAGAGCACGGCAATTCTCTACTCATTTATTAGAATATTCCCTCATATAAATAATACAGTCGAAATGAAGAATGCTTTAGAAACTTTAAAGCCAGGATATGAATTGATTGAAGATTTAAAATTAAAAAGTAAAAATAAAAATAAAAATGAAAATTGGGGAAATTATAGATTTAATAATATTGAAAATAACATTAAGTTGGAAAATGTATCGTATAGTTATCCTAACGGTAACGTCGCTATAAAAAATATTAATTTAGAAATTAAGAAAGGTGAAATGATTGCTTTAGTAGGCAAGTCAGGATCTGGAAAATCAACAATTTTAGATCTTATTTCAGGTTTAAACATTTGCTCATCTGGCAAAATCTTAATAGATGAAAAAAATTTATATAGTTATGATAAAAAAAGTTTTTTAGAAAAAATTGGTTATGTCGATTCTAATATTAATCTTTTTCCTTACTCGATAAAAAAAAATGTAAAAATATTTAGTCCTGATTGTGATGATAAAGAACTTTTAGATGCTTACAAGTTTGCTAATTTAGATAATAATCTAATAGATATTGAGGAAGAGAATCTTACATTTGAAGCACACGAGGGTTCAACTTTTTCATCAGGCCAAAAACAAAGAATTTGTATTGCAAGAGCTATGATAAAAAAACCAAAAATCATAATATTAGACGAAGCAACAAATTATTTAGACGACACTAATGAGATAAATATATTAGAAAATTTGAAAAGATTAAAATATAAAAATACAATTTTGTTCGCAACTCATAAAAAGTCTATATTAAAATATTTCGACAGAGTTTTTTATATTAAAGATGGTCAAATTGACAAAGTTGAATGATGAAAACTCGAGTAATCAAATTAAATAAATTTGAAAAACTTCTTTGGATAGTTAAAAATATATTTCCGATTAAAGTTTTGAGAATTTTCACATCAAGATTGATGATGTCTATTTGCTTAATTTTTTGCCCAAAATATACATATTTGTTTTCGTTTAATAAAAAACTGCCCTCAATAAAAAGTAAAATAAATTTTACATATGACCCACTTGATGACTTTATTTTAAAAGAAACGAAAAATCTTAAAATATACAATAAAAAAAAAATCAACGAAGAGGTTTTAGTATTTTTTAAAAAAGAAACTGCAGAATTTAAAAAGTACCAAAATAAAAACGTTAAGAAATTTTTGGTAAACTGGGAAAGTAATACAAAAGGAAAAAACATTTTTTTTTCTACAGCATCTATTGCTGGTGTCAGCAGGTTTGTATCAAGAAAGCAGTTGCCTTGTTTTTTTGTATATCCTTTTTATTATAGTGAAAAAAAAAAACCATATATTGTTAAAAATACAATCAAGAAAAAATTATACGTTAAATCATTTAAAGGCCAAGACGTAGAAATAAATTTAGACCCAAAACATCTTAAATTTATAGAACGACATAATAAAAGCAAAATTGTTTTCCTTAATCACATTATCAATTATAATTCATCAATTGAACCAAATCCTGGTTCAGGAACTGCTGTGATTATAGCTCTTCTAAAAATTTATAAAAAAGTTAAAGTTTTTGGACTAGATCTGTACCAAAAAGAAAAAATTTACAAAAAAAATTTTTTTCAAGCTGTTTTATCTTTTTCAAATCATTCTAAATATATTTTTTATCATGAGGATCATATGGAAAATTTAATTTATCAATACCTATATATCGCTAGACTTATAAAAAATAAAAATTTAAAAGTTCATGGAAATATAGCAAAAATTGATAAACAAAAAAAATTAATAAGTAACTTGAGTAAGATAATATATAATTAATTTTTTAAAAATGAAAGATCATGTTTTCTCATTTATTCCAGCAAAAGAAAAATCAAGCAATTTAAAAAATAAAAACTTACTCAAAATTTATAATAAAACATTATTAGAATTAGCTATTATTTCATCTTTAAAATCTAAGCTCATAGACATTACTTACATATCATCTGAGTCCAAAAAAATTGAAAAAATTTCAAGATTATATGATTGTGTGTTTATAAAAAGACCTTCTTATTTATCAACAAAAAATACTAAAGGCATAAAGGTAGTTGAGCATTTTTTAAAGTATTTGAATAGAAAAATACAGAAATTAAATCCAATAATTATAATACTTCAGCCAACATCCCCCTTGCGAACTGTAAAAGATATTTCAAGATCGATAAAAATTTTTAAAAATAAAAAACTTAATTTTTTAATTAGTGTATCTAAAAATCATAAATCACCATACAAAGATATGACTATAAAAAACAAAACATTAATTCCATTATTTGCGTCAAAAAATATTTTTGAGAATAGACAATCATTTCCAGATACCTATAAAGCAAATGGAGCTATTTTTATTTTTAGATATAAAGAATTTATAAAAAAAAGAAATTTTTTTAATAAATGTTACCCATATATAATGAATAAAATTTCAAGCTTGGATGTAGACAACCTTGATGACTTTAAATTAGCGAAAAAATATTTTAAAAAGGTACATGGAAAAAAGTTTTAAAATCAGTAACAGAAAAATAGGTATTAATTACCCTCCTTTAGTAATTGCAGAAATTGGTATAAATCATAATGGATCTTTAGACTTAGCTGTACATTTAGCAGAAACAGCTATTAAAAGTGGTGCAGAGGTAATTAAACATCAAACTCACATTGCTGATAAGGAAATGTCAGTTGAGGCAAAAAAAATTAAACCAGGAAATTCAAATAAAAATATTTTTTCAATAATAAGAGATAGCCAACTTTCAGAAGAAAATGAGTTTAAGTTAGCTAGATTTATAAAACAAAAAAAAAAAATTTTTATGAGTTCGCCTTTTTCAAGAGAAGCAGTTGATAGATTAGAAAGAATTGGAGTTCCAGCCTATAAAATTGGATCTGGAGAATGTAATAATTACCCTTTTGTCGAATATGTATGTAAAAAGAAAAAGCCAATAATTTTGAGCACTGGTATGAATGATATTGTCAGCATCAGAAAATCTGTAAATATAATTAGAAAATATAAAATTCCTTATGCTTTATTACACTGTACAAATATTTACCCCACTCCAAATGAATTAGTAAGATTGAATTGTTTAATTGATTTAAAAAAAAACTTTAAAGATGCTGTAATAGGTTTATCAGATCATACAGAAACCAATTATAGTTGTTTAGGATCCATTGCTTTAGGCGCAAGAGTAATAGAAAAACATTTTGTTGATGATAAATCTAAAAGAAAGGGTCCAGATGTATCATGCTCAATGGATAAAAATGAACTAAAAGAAATGATTTTGGCTACAAAATTAATTTTTAAATCAATAAAGGGTAAAAAAATTCCTCTTAAAGAAGAGACAAAAACAATAAATTTTGCCTTTGCATCTATAGCTGCGACACAAAATATAAAAAGGGGTCAAAAATTAACTAGAAATAATATTTTTCCAATTAGACCAGGTAACGGAGATTTTAGAGTTAAAGATTATAAAAAACTTATAGGCAAGAAAGCAAAAAAAAATATTTATAAAAATCACCAGATTAAAAAAGGGGATCTTAGTTGAAAAGAAAAGTTTTTATAGTGTCTGAACGAAGAGCTGATTTTAGCAGATTTAAGCCTATTATAAAACTTATAAAAAAATCTAAAGAGTTAGATTATGATCTAGTTGTTACTGGAAATCATTTATTAAAAAAATATGGACATACAATAGATGAAATAAATAAAGAAAATTTTAAAATCACCAAAACATTTAAAATGTTTAATAAAACAATACATGATGATGGAGCCGAAATGGTTAGCGGATTAGGAATTGCAATACAGGAATTAAGTAAAATTCTAAAAAAAAATAAGCCAGATATTATTTTGTCGGGATTTGATATTGCTGCAAATTTAGCAGTAACTATTGTTGGTGCGCATATGAATATTCCAGTAGCTCACATTCAAGGGGGTGAAGTTTCTGGTACAATTGATGAGTCAATCAGACATGCGATGAGTAAATTTTCTCACTACCATTTTGTTTCTAATAATGATGCCAAAAAAAGGTTGATTAAAATGGGTGAGATTAAAAAAAATATTTTTGTAGTTGGATGCCCATCTATTGATGCTTTATTACAAGAGGAAACATGTTCAATAACTCAAATTAAAAATAAATTTGGCATAGATTACAAAAAAAAATATTTAATTTTAATTCAGCATCCTGTAACCACTGAGACAAATTCAAATAAACAAATTCTCAATACCTTAAAAGCTTTAAAAAATATTAAAATTCAAAAATTAATTATTTATCCAAACAATGATGCTGGTTCAAAAAAAATTATAAAAGAACTTAATAAATCTAAATTTAAAGTAGTCAAAACACTAAATCTTATGGAATATAAAACGTTGCTATCAAAAGCTTCAATCCTAGTAGGAAATTCAAGTTCAGGAATACATGAGGCAGCAACATATAGAATTCCCGTTGTAAATATTGGCAGTAGACAAAATGGAAGATTAAAACCTCTAAATGTTATCTCATCAAGTTATGAGGCTAAAGAAATTAAAAAAAAAATACTGTACTGTCTAAATAATAAAATATTTATAAAAAAAATAAAAAATATAAAAAATCCATATGGTGACGGAAAATCTTCAAATAAAATAATCAAATTATTAATTAAATTAAATTTAAATAAAAATATTGTTCAAAAAAAAATAACTTATTAATTATTGAAAAAAAAAATTTTAATTATTGGCTCTAATGGATACTTAGGTAGGAAATTAGTAAAAGAATTAAAAAAAAAGCACAATATATTAGAATTTAATTATAGAAACTCAAAATTAGATATAAGAAAGAAAAAAGATGTTAAAAAGTTTTTTAAAATTAATAGGAATTTAGATTATTTAATAAACTTGTCTGGACAAATTTCTAAAGATATAAATGAGATGAGGTCAATCAACTTAAATGGAGTAAAAAATATTATCCAATTTTCAGAAAAAAAAACAAAAAAAATTTTTTTTTCAACATTATTGGTAAGAAAAAAAAAAATTGGTAATGAAAAAATCAAAAAAAATTACATCATTTCAAAAAAAAAAATGGAGACGTTAATTAAGAAAAAAGTTGGTAATTTTAATATTATTAGACTCGCAAATGTATATGATGATCAGATTAATAAAATAGGTTTAATGAAAGAACTAAAGTTACATTTTACAAAAAAAAAGAAAATAACACTAAAAAATAAATCAGAATTAAATTTTTATGTTCATTACAAGGATTTTATAAAAGTAATTAATAATATCATCAAGCATTATAACAATAGGCAGGTAATAACTATTGCATCTGAAAAATTTACAAATTACCAATTATTTAATTTGTTTAAACTATTTAGTGGTAAAAATGCAGTAAGAAAAAGTGAATTAATTAAAAGATTAAAAAAAAATCAATTAAGTGAAACTAAATTTAATATATTAAATACAATCATTTCACATGGCTAATTTTTTAAAAGATAAATCTGTTCTTGTAACTGGAGGTACTGGTAGCATAGGATCTGCGCTAGTTCAAAAGCTAAGACAAAAAAATTGCAAAGTTATTAGAGTATTTAGTAATGATGAAAATGGTCTATATAATCTTTCAGAAACAATTAAAGAAGATAAAGATGTTTCTTTTCAGCAAAAAATGAAGAAAAACAAAATTAGATTTATTTTAGGCGATGTAAGAGAACTTAATCGATGTTTAGATGCAACAAAAAATATTGACATAGTAATTCATGCTGCTGCACTCAAACATGTTCCTATTTGTGAATTTAATCCAAAAGAAGCATATAGAACAAATTTTATTGGAACAAAAAATTTAATAGCTGCATCAAAAAAAAATAAAGTAAAAAAATTTTTATTCATAAGCACAGATAAAGTAGTAAAACCAATATCAGTAATGGGCAAAACAAAAAAAATTGCAGAAAGCCTTGTCATAAAATCTAATTCAAAAAGTAATACAAATTTTTCATGCATTAGATTTGGAAACATAATCGGTTCTAGAGGTTCAGTTTTACCAAAATTTATAAATCAGATAAAAAAAAATAAAAATTTATCTATAACTGATAGTAAAATGGAAAGATATTTTTTAACAATTGATAGAGCTGTCTCAAATATAATTCTCTCAATAGATATTATGCTAGGTGGAGAAATTTTTATAATTGGAGATTTACCCAATTTCAAAATATTAGATTTAGCACTAGTTTTAAAGCAGTATTATGAAAAACAAATAGGCTATAGAAAGAAGATTATATTTACAGGTATTAGGTCTGGTGAAAGAAATTATGAAAGGCTGTATTCATCCGATGAACATAAAAATTTATTTAAATACAAGAACCTGATAATTATTAATGATAATATAAATATTAAAGATGTTAAAAAAAAATATAAGCAAAATTTAAAAGTACAATCTACTCAATATTCAAAAAAAATAGCTTCGAAAAAATTTATTAAAGAATATTTAATAAAAAATAATTTAGTATAGAATAAAAAAACAATTATAAACTATCGTCTATTTTTACAAAATATTATAAATGTAACTATATAATTATATAAATATTATAAAAAATATGTTTAATTAAAAATTAAATCAAATGATTGCGAAACTAAAAAAAATTACCAAATCTTTTATCAATAATTTGTATATGAATTATACATATAAAAAAATTATAAGAAATTCTAAAAAAACAAACTATAGTAAGACCTCCGAAGATGTTGACTTAAATTCATTATTAAACAATCTTAATGAAAGTGGGGCTATTCAAATCGAAGAATATATCACTGATATACAAATGGTAAATGAAAGTTATAATCAAATATATAATAAAATTGAACTAAATAAAAACTTTCAAGACTCACCAATTTTTGTACAACCAGAAATTTATACGAAAGGATCTATAGCTGAAAAAATATTGCTAGATAAAAAATTAACTTTTTTAATTAAAAATTATTTAGGTGAGGATGCATACCTTGATATAATTTCGGCAAGCATAACAAAATATAATTCACAAAAAAAAATTATTTCTGAAAAATGGCATTTCGATAATGTGGGTAGAAGATTAAAATTATTTCTATATTTAAATTCTAATAATTTAATATCAACTGATTATATATTAAATACTAATAAATTAAATCATCAAAATTATACAATTATGGGTAGTAGATTAAAAGATAACAAAATAAATAAATATGTTAAGGATAAAATAAAATTTTTTCCAAAAGAGGGATCTTTGTTTTTATTTGATACAAACGGATATCATAGAGGAAATTTTGATCAAATTAATCAAGATCGAAAATTAGATGAAAAAAATAATTTGAGAATAATGCTTAAATTTGAATTTTCTAGTAAACTTAAGTCGGATATGTTTTTTGGAAAGAGTGATATCATAGGTCCAAGATCTACATTTTTCTCAAATGATTTTAATTTTGATGATTGTGAATTGATAAATAAGGAATGTCTTACGAAAGTGAACAATATTTATTTTTATGATAAAAATTATTCAATAAATAGATAAAATTTTATTAATTAGATTTTAGTTGCTAGTACAGCAAAGTTATTTGTTATTGGCCTTTTCTCATTCCATTCCTTATCAGGTATGCCATATGAAATTAAATTTTCGTAATCATGGTGTCCATTAAATTTTAATCTATATCCATTTTTACTAAATATTGAAAAAAAATTCTCGATAACTAAGGAATCATTTTTATTTTGATTTAAAATTTTTCTTTTATGAAATTCAATTAAAAAATTAGGTCCAATTTTTAATGTTTCTTGACAGTTTTCTAAAATTTGAATTTCATCTCCTTCAACATCAATCTTTATTAAAAAAGGGATTACGCCTGTTTGCTTAATTATTTTGTCAATATTAAAATTTTTAGTTAAAAACTTGTTTATAATTTTAACATTTTTAAATTGTTTTAAGTTTTTCTTTAGAAAATATAATTCTAGTGGGTCTCCTTCAAAACAATAAACTTCTTTAAAGAGCTTGCAGGCTAAACTAGAATAGTGACCATAACTTGCTCCAATATCAAAAAAAACTTTGTTTTTGTCTGCTAATTCAATTATTTTCTTTGAAAATGCATATTCATAATTCATTTCATTGTCTAAACCTGTTATTTTTCCAGCATTAATTCTATCATAAATTTGATAATTATTTTTTGTCATAAGCATTTTGCCAATCTTGTATTTATGAATTGATAAATCGATTTTCATTATCTTATAATTGAATAAAATAAATAAATAATTAATAACAGGTATATAAATTAAGATATTTTTAAGAATTTTTTTTATTTTTGACATAATTATTTAATAGGTTCCACACATTATATAATTTAAAATTAGTTTAATTTAAATGAAAAACATATTTATATTTTCCTCAGACGGTTTTCCAACATTGAACAACCCCAACCTCGGAATTTTTAGTTTTGAGCAGGCTAAAGCTATAAAAGATAAAAAAGTATATTTATTTGATTTATCTACAAATTTCTCTAACAGAATAATAATAGATAAATATCATGGTTTAAAAATTTACAGATTGTATAGCTCTAAATTTAATATTTTTAAAATAATCTTAAATTATTTATTCATATTTAAAATTGTAAAAAAAAATCAACCGTCTTTAATTCTTTCTAGTTTTTTAAATATAAAAAACATAATTTATACTTCAGTTTTAAATTCAAAAAAAATAGTTTTAATACATGGATCTGATGCAAATACAAAAAGTTTCATTAGAAAATTTATTTTTAAATTTTATTTAAATAAATTAGATAGAATTATTTGTGTCAGTAAGTATACAAAAAAAATATTGATACAAAATTATAGCGATATAAAAAAAAAAACGATTGTTATACACAATGGTTTTTCAAGGGAAAAATTAAAAAAAACCGATTTAAATTTTAAAAAAAAAATTCTGAATAAAAAAAAAATTTTACTACTAACCATAGCTAATCTTGTTCCAAGAAAAAATATAAAAGATGTAATTGATATTTTTTATAAAATAAATTTAAAAGCGAAAAATAAATTTCATTTAAATATTATTGGACAAGGAAGCGAAAAAAATAATTTAGAAGAATTAATTATAAATAATAATTTACAAAAAAATGTTAATATTTATTCTAATTTAAATAATGCCCAAATAGCAAGTTTTTATGATGCTAGTAAATATTTTTTTCTTCTAAGCAAAAGCTATAAGCACGAATTTGAGGGTTTCGGAATTGTATTTTTGGAAGCAATGTATAAAAAAAATATTATATTCGCATCAACAAATGGTGGAATTACAGATATATTAAAAAATAAAAAAAATGCATTTATTTTTAACGTTGAAAATTCAAACTATAAAAAAAAACTTTTGAAAACTTTTTTTTCAGTTGAAAGAAATAAAAAAATACAAAAAAAAATTATTGATAAAGGAATAAGTTTCTCAAAAAAATTTTCATGGGAAAAAAATATTAATTTAATAATTAATTCTTTATAAAATATGACAGATTGTCTAATAATTAATACTGGTGTAGGAAATTTTGAGTCAATCAAAAATGTTTTAAATCACATAGGATTAATTTCAAAGATCTCCCAATACCAAGAAAATTTTGATGATTTTAAGAATATTATTATACCAGGCGTAGGATCATTTGATAATGTAATGGCAAATTTAAAAAATCATAAAGATTTTTCAAAACTCACAAATTCTAATTTTATAAGGGATAAAAAAATTTTAGGAATTTGTGCTGGTATGCAGGTTCTCTTCAACAGAAGTGAGGAGGGAAAACAAAAAGAGGCTGGACTAGGATTGATAGATGGCAATATAATTAAATTTGATGAAAAAAAAAATCGTGTTCCACATATGGGCTGGAATAAGGTTTATGGTGATAATTTTTTCAAAGAATTAAATAATAAAAGATTTTATTTTGCCCACAGTTATCACGCAAAATGTGAGAGTAGATATATTTTGGGTAACACAAATTATATTCTTGAATTCCCATCTTTTGTTAAATCAAACAATGTTTATGGTATACAATTTCATCCTGAAAAAAGTAGTACAAATGGCATTAATCTTTTAAAAAAAATTTTTATCTCAAGTTGAAATGCTTCTAAAAAGAATCATTCCTGTTTTAATAATGAAAAATGATGAACTTATTCATCGTTCAAATTTTGACGATACAACAGATAGATACGTTGGTGATCCAATTAATGCTATAAATATATTCAATCAATTTTTAGTTGATGAAGTAATTATACTTGATATCGAAAATTCTAAATCTAATAAAAATATTAATTTTCAACTTCTAAAAGATATAGCCGGAGAGGCTTTTTTTCCACTTACATATGGGGGTGGAATAAAAAATATTAATGATGCAGAAAAGATTATTTCATTAGGTTATGAAAAAATCTCAATAAATAATTCGTTGTTTACAAATGAAAATTTAATAAAAGATTTATCAAATAGAGTTGGAGCTCAAAGTGTTGTACTGTCTATTGATATATCCAAAAAAAATAATGAATATTTTGTGTATAATTATTTAGAAAATTTTCCAAGAAAAATTAGTTTAGATCAATATTTACCTTATCTAAATAATTTTAAGTTTGGCGAATTAATGGTTACTTCGGTAGACTTAGATGGAAGTATGAGTGGTTGTGACATAGAGCTTATAAATCAAATTGAAAAAAATATAAATATTCCAATTATATATAAAGGTGGATTATCAAAATTAGATGAAATCCCAACTTTATTCAAAAAAGGTGTGAGTGCAATTGCAAGCTCAACTTTTTTTATTATGAAAAAAAAAAATGGTGGTATCGTATTAAATTATCCATCTACAAATGAAAAAAGTAAATATGAAGACTTGTAAAATTTGTGTCATGAATGAAAGTGTCAAAGAATTCAAATTAGATAGTAACAATGTTTGTAACTTTTGTTTAGAATGGGAAAAAAATAAAAAAATTTATTTAAACTTTGATGCAGAAACTGAAAAAAATAATTTAAATAAAATAAAAAATAAAATACTCAAATTAAAAAAAAATAAATATGACTGCGTTGTTGGGCTAAGTGGTGGTGTTGACAGCAGCTATGTAGTTTATTTGTTATGGAAAATGAATTTAAATCCAATAATAATTCACATGGATAATGGATGGAATTCAAAAACTTCAAACTCAAATATAAGTAAAATCTTAGAAAAAACAAAATTTGATTTTAAAACACTTATTTTAAACTGGAATGAATTCAAAGATCTTCAAAAAAGTTTTTTAAAAGCAAATGTTCCCGATATCGAACTGACAACAGATCATGCAATATTTGCTTATATTATTAATTATGCATTAAAAAATAAAATTAAATATATAATTTCTGGGGTAAATTTTGCTACAGAGCATTCAGTTATACCAAGTTGGGGATGGAGAAAAGATGACTTTAATCACATTAATGCAATACATAAGACTTATGGTACAGTCAAACTAAAATCATACCCAAAAATGAATCCTTTTAAAAAAATTTTTTACGAAAAAATTATTAAAAGAATACAAATAATAAATCTACTAGATTTTGTAAATTATAAAACATCTGAAGCAAAAAATATTTTAAAAAGAGAATTTGACTGGGAAAATTATGGCAGTAAACACCATGAGTCGTTCTTTACAAAATTTTTTCAAGGTTATATTTTGCCTAAAAAATTTAATATTGATAAAAGAATTTTACATTTGTCTTGTTTGATTAGAAACAATGAAATAAGCAGAGAAAAAGCATTAGATGAGTTAAAAATGCCCAATTTAGATACACAAAAAATTAACGAATATAAAAATTATTTTAAGAAAAAACTGTCTCTTTCTGATAAAGAATTTGAAGATATGATGAGCTCCCAACCGAAAAATCATTCAGATTACAGTCTTGACTTATTTAATAATTTCATTTTCAAAAACATCTCATTTATATTAAAGAAAATCCTATAATTATGAAAATTTTTATTGTTGGTTGTGGAAGAATTTTACAAAAACATTTAGATAGCATTAAAATCTTAAATAAAAAATTAAGTATTGTTGGTATCTCTGATTTAAAAAAAGATAAATTAAAAATTATTGCAAAAAAATTAAATACTAAAATGTATATGGACTATAAGGAAGGTATAATGGAAACTAATCCAGATATTGTATCAATTCTTACTCCGTCAGGAGATCATGCCAAAAATATCATTGATATTTTAAGATTAAAAAAAGATGTAATTGTTGAAAAACCAATGTGCTTAAAAATAAAAGATGGAATTAAAATAGTTAAATTAGCAAAAAAAAATAAAAAGCGGGTCTTTGTCGTTATGCAAAATAAATTTAATTTACCAGTTATGAAATTAAGACAAGATATTAATAAATTAAAATTTGGGCGAATCTTTCATGCTAGTGTTGTAGTTAGATGGAGAAGAGATCAAAATTATTATAATAATGATAGTTGGAGAGGGACATGGAAATACGACGGTGGCGTAATATCAAACCAAGCTAGTCATCATTTGGATTTGTTAATTTCAATTATGGGTTTTCCCTTATCAATATTTGCAAAATCTTTTAAACATTTGGCTAATATAGAATGTGAGGATACGGCTTTAATAATTTTTAAATTTAAAAAAAATAAATCTGCAATTATGGAAGCAACTACCGCAATGAGACCAAAAAATATAGAGGGATCTTTAAGCATTTTAGGTTCTAAAGGTTCAGCAAAAATTGGAGGTTTTGCTTTAAATAAGATTGATTTCTACAACTTGCCTAATAATAAAGTGGACATTTATAAGTTTCAGACAAATCCTAAAAATGTTTACGGTTTTGGACATGTTAAATTCTACGAGCATGTTTTATATTCATTAAAAAATAAAAAATCATCTGAATTTGACGCTAACAATGCTTTGAAAACGGTAGAAGTAATCAACGCTATTTATAAGTCTATAGAAATGAAAAAGGAAATTAATCTCAAACAAAATATTATTTCAAAAAAATTAGGTAAATGAAATTAAGATTTTTAGATCTCAGGAAACAAAACCTAAATATTGAAAACAAAATAATTAACTCAATAAAAAAAAATATCAGTTCCTCATCATTTATTGGTGGAAGTGATCTTATTAATTTTGAAAAAGAATTTAAGAATTATCTTAATATAAAATATTGTTTAGGACTAGCGAATGGAACAGATGCATTAGAAATTGCTATAAAAACGTTAAATTTAAAAAAAAATTCTGAAGTATTAGTACCCGCAAATACTTGGATTTCTACTGCCGAAGCTGTTTTAAATAATAACTTTAAGTTAAAATTTGTAGATGTTGATGAAACGCATAATATTTGTATTAAAGATCTTAAAAATAAAATTAGCAAGAATACAAGGGCTGTAATTGTTGTTCATTTGTACGGAAACCCAGCTAATTTAAAAAAAATATTAGCATTAAAAAGAAAACATAAATTTAAAATCATAGAAGATTGTGCGCAATCACATGGAGCAGAATATAATGGAAAAAAAATATCAACATTTGGAGACATTGGAACTTTTAGTTTTTTTCCTTCAAAAAATCTTGGATGCTATGGTGATGGTGGTTGCGTAGTTACAAAAAATAAAAAATTATACGTAAATATGAAGAAAATTGCTAATCATGGTGGATTAAAAAAAAATTCTCACCAAATTTTAGGAAGAAATTCAAGATTAGATAACATCCAAGCTGGAATACTTAGAATAAAATTAAAAGAGCTTGATAAATGGATCAATTATAGAAATCGACAAGCAAAAGTGTACTACGAGAACTTATCAAAAATAAAATCAATCAAATTTGTAAAAAGAATTAAAAATTCAAAGTCTTCATTTCATCTTATGGTAATTAAAACAAAATATAGAAATGAATTAAAAAAATATCTACATAAAAAAAATATTGAAACAGCCATCCATTATCCAAAGTCTCTTCCTGAAACTGATTTATTTAAAAAAAACCATTTAAATTATTGCAAAAAAATGTTTAGCCTGAAATATAGTAAAGAAATAATTAGTCTTCCAATAGGAGAACATCTTACATTACGACAAATTAAATATATTTGTAAAATAATAATTAAATTTTTTGATGTATAATTTTCTCAGAATATCATCATCTTATCCAGAATTTATTAAAATTTTCAAAAAAAAATTAATAAAAAAAAATTATAATACATATGATCAAATTTTAGAAAATTACTTTAAAGAATCTTATTCAGTATCAAATAATATAACAGAAGAATTAATAAAAAAAAATTATCAATGCACTGAGATTGTTAGTAATTTTGATTTTCTACAAAATAAATGGCTTGAACAGTATGGTGATAAAAATAATAAAGAAAATATAATAATACAACAAATCAAATTTTATAAACCAGATATAATTTTTTTTGGTAATGCTGATTTAATAAATGAAAATATGCTGAAGACTGTAAAAAAAATGAAATTTGTAAAAATTTTGATTGGTTTTCATTGTGCACCTTTTAATAGAAGAATTATTAATAGGTTAAATAAGCTTGATTGTATTGTTACTTGTACAAAAGGTTATAAGGATTATCTTTATAATACTTTAAAGAAAGATATATTACTGATACAACATTCATTTCCAAAACAACATATAAATAAAGCTTCAAAAAAAGAAATTGATATAAGTTTTATAGGTTCAATATTTATTGGTAAGGCTCTTCATAATAAGAGAGTAAATTTAATTTATGAGTTAATGAAAAATTTTCAAAACACTTTTATATCAATAAATTTCTCTAATAAACTTATTTTTATTTTGATATTAAGATTAATATCATCAGTATTTAAATTTAAAATTTTGAAAGAAATTATTTTTTTATATAAATTAATTTATATTTATTTATTCTCTAAAAAACCTGTTTTTGGGGTAGAAATGTTTAACTTAGTCTCCAAATCAAAAATTTTAATCAATACACATATTGATGATACAGAATATGCGGGGAACATGCGCTTATTTGAGGGAACAGGTCTTGGATGTCTTGTTTTAACTGACTATAAAAAAGATTTAGATAAATTATTTAAAATTGGCAATGAGATAGATGTATATGAGAATGAAAGAGATTTAATTGAAAAATGTAAATATTATTTGTCAAACGAAAAAAAACTGAATACAGTATCTGCTTTGGGTCAAAGAAAAACTATTGAAAACTATAATTATGAGAAAAGAATTCTAATTTTGGATCAATACATAAAAGAAAAATTAAAATCTAATGAGAAAAATATATAATAAATTAGAAAACTTTAATAGCTTTGTTCCAAATTTTTCTTATTTCTTTTCATCAAATGTTATATCTTATTTTTTTTCATTTTTTGTAATTGTCCTTTTTGCTAGAAATTATTCACCAGATCTATTTGGAAAATTTACTATTGCACAGACAATTTTTTTTATAATTTATTCTATCTCATTTTCAAATATTCATTATTATTTGAATAAATCTTTATCAATAAATTTTGAAAAAAGAAGAAGAGAAATTGGATCTTGTTTTCTTATAACATTTTACAGTTCAACATTATTATATATTTTATTATGTATATTTTTAGTGTTTCTTAATATTGATCAAGATCTCAAATATTTAATATTAATATTAAATTTAATCCTTCTGTCAGAACCGTTTTCAATTTTCTACAGTGAACTCTTTGTAAGAGGCCAGTTTAAAAAAATATTTCAGATTAAATTTACTCAGAATTTTATTTTTCTGATTTTCAAATTATATATAATATTCAATCAAATTGATGTCTTATACCTTGCTATAGTTTATTTTTTTGAAAACTTATTTTTTTCTTTAATAGTCATTTATTACTACAAAAAAAATGGAAACAAATTTCAAAACTTAATATTTTCTAAAACTCACACTTTAAAAATAATTAAGACTATAATTTTATTTCCACTATTGGCATTTGCTTTTTTGATCTCAATGAGAATTGATTTATTGATGATATCCTCACTTCTTGGTGTAGAGCAGGCTGGTTTTTATTCGGCAACTTCTAGAATAATTACTATTGTTTTACTATTTGGAACCCATTTTTTCCAATTCATATATCCAAACATGAATCGGATAAGCTCTAATAATAAAGAAAAATTTAATCTAATTTATCAAAATTTAATTTTTTTGAGTATTATTGTTGGAATATTTGTTTATTTGCTATCATTTTTTTTCGGAAATATGTATTTAAGTCTATTTGGAGAGAATTTCAAAGTTGTTTTGAATTCTTTAAAAATTTTGTCATTGAATGTAGGTGCGGCATTATTAATTAATCTATGGGTTCACAAACAATATATTTATTCAAAATATAATCAGATTTTATTATTCCAATTTAGTACTATTATTATAAATATTCTGCTTAATTATTACTTGATTAATATGTTGGGTGTAAACGGGGCTGCATTAGCCACAGCATTGTCAGCAATAATTGCTTTTACTTTAATTAATATTGCACAACCAAAAGAATTTTATACTATTTTTTCTTCGTTTTCTTTAATAAGACAAAAACAGATCGCCAATGCAATATTAAAAGTTATATTTGTAAAAGCGAATCCTGAAAATAAAGAGAAAATAAACGATTGAAAAAATATAAATATCAAAAGTAATTTTTCATTTATAAAGTATCTCACGTTTTTTAAAATTTTAAAAATGAAGTAGATATAAATAAATAGACCTATCACTCCAGAACATATTAGTACATCAACAAAAAAATTATGTGGGTATATAGCTGCTTGGTCAGAAAATATATTATTACCAGTTATATAATTTGCATTAGTGGAATATGAGATGAAGAATTCTATAGTTTTAATCCTTATTAAAATAGAATTTATAATTGTGCCCGGTTCATATATTAAATATATTAAATAAGGGTAATTATATATGCGTAATAAAAATATATATATTACTATAGAAATAATAATCGAAAATAATAAATAAATCGGTAAAGAATTTTTCTTCAATAAATATAAATATATTAAAATAGTAAGCAAACAAGTTAATATGTGAAGAAATCCATTAATAATATAAAAAATTGAAACTATAAAGAATAAACTTATAAAAAATTCTGTTTTAAAATTTTTAAACCTGATAACTTTATCAACCAGCAAAAAAAAATAAATATTTAATATAAATACC
>CACDQQ010000005.1 GCA_902555065.1 uncultured Pelagibacteraceae bacterium | reverse complement strand
CAAAAAAACAAAGATGCAAAAATTTATGATGCTGGTTGTGGAACTGGATTGGTGGGAGTTGAATTAAAAAAATATGGTTTTAAAAATTTTCATGGGGCAGATCTTTCGAAAAAATTATTAGAATTGGTACCAAATGATCTTTATGAAAAGCTTGAGCAAGTTGACTTGAATAAACCCATTAATAAAAAAGACGACGAATATGACTCTGTTATGTGTGTTGGTACATTTACTTTTGGACATGTGAAGCCACCAGCTTTGGAGGAATTTATCAGGATTACAAAGAATGATGGATTGATCTGTTTTACTATTAATGAAGGAATACATGAAGAATATGGTTTTGATAAAAAAATTGAACAACTTAAAGAGCAAAATAAATGGAAAGAATTAAAATTTTTTAAATCAGATTACATTGCGAGCAAAGACGTAAATGCTTGGTTAGGGTTATATCAAGTGATAAAATAAGCCATGTCAGAAATATACAATATTATAGATAAACAAAAGTTAGATATTGTATCTAAAACAATTAGTGAAGCTCATGGTTTACCAAATGAATGTTATATCAGTAAAGAATATACTTTAATTGAAAGAAAAAAATTATTTGAAGATAAGTGGATCGTCATTGGAGTTGGAAGTTCTATTCCAGATGAAGGTGATGTCAAACCAATTGATTTACTTGGAATACCCTTACTTATTGTTAGAACTAAAAATAAAGAAATAAAAGTTTTTCATAATATTTGTAGTCATAGAGGAGTTAAATTAGTTAAGGAAGCTGGAAAAATTAGAAATGTTATGAGGTGCTCATATCATTCATGGTCATATGACTTAGAAGGAAAATTAGTTGCTACACCTCATATAGGAGGCATGAATATTCATCAAACACCTGAATTTGATAAATCAAAAAGTAATTTAAAAGAGATAAGATCATATATTTGGTTAGATCTAATTATGATTAATATTAACAGCAATGAAATTTCATTTGAGGATTATATTAGTCCTTTAAGTCAAAGATGGGAAAAATTTTGGCCCTTAAAAGATAGAGAATTAATTCATCATGCAAATGATTATGGTTATTTTAAATTAGATGCAAAATGTAATTGGAAATTTGCAATTGAAAATTATTGTGAGAGCTATCATTTGCCATGGGTTCATCCAGGACTAAATTCTTATTCAAAATTAGAAGATCACTATCATATTCAAGGACTGCCAAATCGTTTTGCTGGACAAGGAACAGTTGTTTATAATCCAAGGTTTGAAGGAAAAGAAAAGTTTCCTTGTTTCCCTAACTGGCCGAAAGATAAAGAAAATATAGCTGAGTATGTAGCGTTATTTCCAAATGTAATGTTAGGAATTCACAAAGATCATTATTATGCTTATTGGTTAGAGCCAATAAATCACGAGTTTACAATAGAACATATGGAAATTTATTATGTAGGAGATGAAGCGGCAACTTCAACAAAGTATAAAACTTTAAGACAAAAAAATCACAAACAATGGGAAGATATTCAAAAAGAAGATGTAGATATAATTCAAAATATGCAAATAGGTAGAAACTCTCCAGCTTATAATGGTGGTAATTTTTCTCCAAAGATGGACAATCCAACACATCATTTTCATAAGTGGGTTGCTGGTAATTTAATTTAAAGTTAAAACCTAAAAATGAAAATTATATTAATCATGGGACTTCCAGGCGCAGGAAAAACTACATTAGCTGATGAACTTGCGCCATTGTTAAATGCAAAAAGATTAAATGCAGATGAAGTAAGAAAAGCTGCAAACGATTGGGATTTTTCAGAAGAGGGAAGAACAAGACAAGCAAAAAGAATGGCTGAATTTGCAATAAAATTAAAAGACGAAGGAAACTATGTAATTGCAGATTTTATTTGCCCAACTCCAAAAGCAAGAAGTTTATTTCCTGCTGATTATGTAGTTTGGGTAGATACAATAAAAGAAGGTAGATTTGATGACACTAATAAAATGTTTGTTAAACCAGAAAAATATAATTTTCATGTTACCACACAAGATGCTAAGTCTTGGGCACCAAAGATTTTAAAGGAGATAAAAAAATGACGTATCAATGGGATAACAAAAAACCAACAGCTCAAATGTTAGGAAGATGGCAACCGTTTCATGATGGTCACTATACTCTATTTAAGGAAATTATAAAAAAAACAGGACAAGTATGTATTCAAATTAGAGATGTACAAGGTGTTGATGATAACCCATTTGATTTTGAAACTGTCAAAAAAAATATTGAGAAAAAACTTAATCCAGAGTTTGAGGGCAGGTTCAAAATTATGCTTGTCCCTAATATTACAAATATTTGTTATGGTAGAGGTGTTGGATATAAAATTGAAGAAATAGTTTTGCCTGAAGAAATTCAAAAAATTTCAGCAACTAAAATTAGAGCTAAGATGAGAGAAGAAGGAAAATTAAAATAAGTGACTGTAAAAATAAATAAATTATCTCCAGGTGTTAAAAGAGTTTTAATTAATGATCCAAAAACTTATAATTCATTATCCTACAAAACTCTTTCATCTTTATTAAAGACATTCAAAAAATTAGATAATGATAAAGAAACAAGGGTCATTATTTTGGAAGGAGCTGGAAAAGGATTTAGTGCAGGCCATAACTTAAAAGAGGTAAGAGGTATAAAAAATAGATCTAATCATCTAAAACTTTTTAAACTTTGTTCAAAACTTATGATGCAAATTGTGGAGGGAAACAAACCAGTCATAGCAAAAGTTCATGGTGCTGCTTATGCAGCAGGATGTCAATTAGCTGCCAGTTGTGATCTTGCATATAGTACGAACTCAGCAACGTTTGCTACACCTGGAGTAAAAATTGGATTATTTTGCAGTACACCAATGGTTGCTGTCAGTCGAAAAATTAGCAGAAAAAGAATGATGGAAATGCTACTTACCGGTGATCCAATTAGTGCAAAATATGCAAAGGAAATTGGATTAATTAATGATCACTACAGTCCAAAAATATTGAATAAAAAAGTTTTAGATATTGCAAAAAAAATATCTTCAAAATCAAATTTAACTATCAAAATAGGAAAAAAAGGTTTTTATAAACAATTAGAAATGCCCCTTAACAAAGCTTATGATTATACAAGTAAGATGATGACACTTAATATGTCATCTTATGATGCGAAAGAAGGTATTAGTGCATTTATTGAAAAAAGAAATCCAAGTTGGAAAAACAAATAACCATTAAGTTGAAGTCACTTAAAAAAAAGATTAAGTTGTAATCAAAGGAGAAAATCAATCATGGATGGATGCTGTGGCCCTGGATATGCTAGTCCTGCAGAAGCAATAAAAGCACCAAAAGAAAAGCTTTTATATACAATAGCTATCTACACAGGGACAGGAATACAAAAACCAGACTATTTAGCAACAGTTGATGTTGATCCTCAAAGCCCAACTTATTCTAAAGTAATTCATAGACTTGAAATGCCAGGTATTGGCGATGAATTGCATCACATGGGATGGAATGCATGCTCGTCTTGTCATGGTGACTCAAACATGAGCAGAAAATATTTGTTAGTTCCAGGTGTTAGATCCAATAACATTTATGTTGTTGATACCGCATCTGATCCTAGAGCTCCAAAAATACATAAAGTAGTTGATGGATCTGAAATAAAGAAAAAAACTAATTTATCAGGACCACATACAGTTCATTGCCTAGGTTCTGAAATTATCATTTCTTTTCTAGGAGATGCACGAGGAGAAGCTCCAGGAGGATATTTACATTTAAACAAAGATTTTGAAATTGTAGGTAGATGGGAAAATTCAATGGGGGACATACCTTTTAGTTATGACTTCTGGTACCAACCAAGACATAATGTAATGGTTAGTTCTGAATGGGCTGCACCAAATACTTTCATGCCTGGATTTGATTTAGAGGAAGTTGGTCATTTGAAATATGGTAGACGGCTTCATGTTTGGGATTTTAAAAAAAAAGAGCCAGTTCAAACGATGTATTTAGGTGAAGATGGTTTAATACCATTAGAAGTAAAATTTATGCATAATCCTGACAGTAGTCATGGATTTTGTGGCGCAGCACTAAGTGCAAATGTAATTCATTTTTGGAAATCAAAAGAAGGAAAATGGGAATGGGAAAAAATAATTGATGTTGAAAATGAACCACATCCTGATTGGCCAATACCTGTTCCTGGAGTTATGTCAGCGATATTAGTTTCTATGGATGATAAGTATCTCTATATAAATAATTGGCTTCATGGAGATATGAGGCAATACGATATTTCAGATCCGCACAAACCTAAATTAACTGGTCAAGTTTGGATGGGTGGATTGTTAGGAAAGGCTCCAGAAGTAAATGGTGTTAAAATTGCTGGTGGACCTCAAATGTATCAATTATCTTTAGATGGTAAAAGGATGTATGTAACAACATCATTATTTTCTACTTGGGACAATCAATTTTATCCCGAAATTAGAAAACAGGGTGGAGCAATGATTATGATTGATTGCGATGTTGAAAATGGCGGGATGAAAATTAATAAAGATTTTATTGTTGATTTTGGTAAAGAGCCAAATGGACCTAGTAGGTGCCATGAAAGTAGATATCCAGGCGGAGATTGCACAAGCGACATCTGGCTATGACAAAGATTACAATCTCAAACAGAAATAACAGTGCATTTGAAGTTAGTGGAAAAAAACCTTTATTAAATGAATTAAGAGATCAAGGTGTCGATCTTCCTTACGGATGTCAGTATGGAGGATGTATTACATGTGCAGCTAAACTAATTAATGGAGAAGTGGATCAACGTTCTCAAGTTGCTCTAAATAATAGACAAATAAATAATGGATATATTATTTTATGTGTTGCTAAAGCAAAAACAGATTGCACAATTGAGATAGGAGTTGAAAGTCATGATAAATTGTATCGAAATCCTTTCCTAGACCCTTTAGAACCTCATGAATTAAAAGCAGATATCGCGAGTAAAAAGGAAGAAAAAAAATAAAGATGAACCACAACGAACCTTATAGCGCTGAATATTTAAAAGATATTTTAAGCTCAGTTAAGACAATTGCTATGGTTGGTGCTAGTCCAGATAAAACTAAATTTAGTTATGGTGTGCTAAGAGTTTTACATGAAACTGGTTATGATATGATACCTGTAAACCCTAAACCAGGTATAAAGCAAATTAGAAATTTGAAAGTTTATCCAAATTTATCTGCTATCGATAGACCTGTTGATATGGTTGAAGTATTTAGAAAATCTGAGGATCTTTATGAAATTGCTGAAGAGGCAATATCAATTGGAGCAAAAGTATTATGGGGACAAATCGGTGTAATTAATCATGATGCTGCAAAAATTGCTGAAGATGCAGGTTTAAAAGTAGTTATGAATAGATGTCCAAAAATCGAACTCTTCAGACCATTTTGGAAACCGCGACTAGATCTTAAAATTTAAATCAAATTATGGATACAACACTTTTAGATGAAAAAATAAAAGAACTATATTTAAGTTATAGGACGATAGCAATTGTTGGAGCAAGCCCAGACTCAAAAAAAACTTCCAATATAATAATGAAATATTTAAGAAATACAGGTTACAAAGTTTTTCCTGTTAATCCAGTTACAGATAATAAAATAATACATGGTGAGCCAGTTTATAAAAAATTAACGGATATAAAAGATCATGTAGGAATTGTTAACGTTTTTAGACCCAGCGAAGAAGCCGAGGAAATAGCAAAACAAACAATAGAAATTGGTGCAAATGTATTATGGTTGCAATTAGGAATTCATAACGAAAATGCAGCAAAATTAGTCTCTCAAAATAAAATTTATTATATATCTAATAAATGTATCAAAAACGAATACGACAGATTATTCAAAACTATATAATAACAAATTATTGAGTGTGATATTAAGACCTTTTATTTCATTTTAAATTTAAGATAAATTTAAAATATGAAATCCAAAATTTTATTTTTTTTAATTACATTTTTTTGCTTTAATTCATCATTTGCCGATGTTTTAAAACCAAGTGTGAATATAGATCCAAAACAAGTTGTTTTAATTCAATTAAAGGCGTTAATGAAAAATGACAGTCCATATAAAGATAGAGGGATTGAGCAAACATGGGAATTTGCACATCCAAATAATCAAAGGATGACAGGTCCATTAGATAGATTTAAAAGAATGTTAAAAGGGGCTTCATACTCGATGCTGATTGATCACAAAGAAAATACAGTAACTGAAATTTACAAATCAAGTACAATGGCAACTTATGAAGTTGTTGTCTTGGATAAGGACAAACAATATTTTAAATTTAAATGGAAAGTTGAAAAGAATAATAAAGAAGGCAATCTTTTGGATTGCTGGCTAACAACAGCAGTTTCACAACCAATACCAATGGGATCATCAATATAATGAAAAAGCCTCCAATGTATATTAGGTACGCAATTCTAATGTTTATATTATGCTTTCCAACAATTTCATCCACTCAACTTGGATGGTATTTTTGGGGAAGTGAAGTTGGGATTAATATTGGCATGGTAGTAGGTACAATTTCCGTTATAGTTGCCGCTTATTTAATGTTCAGAATGGGCTGGCGTGACGCAGATGATGAATAATAGAATTTTGTTTCGTTAGTAATTAAAATTTAGTAGGAATCTGATAATGAAATCCAAAGCAAAAGTTGTTGTAGTTGGTGGTGGAGTAGTGGGAGTTAGTGCACTCTATCACTTAGCAAAAAAAGGTTGGTCAGATGTTGTTTTAATTGAAAGAAAAGAACTAACATCGGGCTCAACTTGGCATGCAGCTGGCTTATTACCACTATTTAATATGAGTTATTCCGTAGGACAACTCCATAAGTATGCTGTCAATTTGTATAAAACTTTAGAAGAAGAGACAGGCAAGAACGTAGGTTTCAGCGTTGTATCAAATATTAGATTAGCAAGCACTAAAGATAGAATGGATGAATACTTTCAATACGCTGGTGTTGCTCAAACAATTGGTGTTGATGTAAAATTTTTAACTCCAGATCAAGTTAAGGAAATCTGGCCATTATGTAATACGTCAGATTTAGTTGGTGCAATACAACACCCTGAAGATGGATATATCCAACCAGCTGATTTAACTCAAGCTCTTGCAACAGGCGCAAGAAATAGAGGAGCAGAAATTTATAGAAATACAAATGTTGTAGGCATGAAACAAACCAAAGATGGATGGGTTGTTGAAACAGATAAAGGATCCATAGAATGTGAACATATTATCTCTTGTTCAGGAAATTTTGCAAGACAAACAGGAAAAATGGTTGGTTTAGATATTCCAGTCATTCCAGTAGAACATCAATACATTGTTACAGAACCTCATCCAGAAATTCAAAAAAGAAAAAAAGATGGACTACCAGAGATGGGAGTTTTAAGGGATAGTGATAGCAGATGGTACATGAGAGAAGAAGCAGGTGGATTAATTTTAGGACCATATGAAGATGGTGCACCAGCTTGTTATGTTGATGGACCATCAAAAGATTCTGAATATGAATTATTTCAAGAAGATTTAGATAGATTGGCTCCTCATATTGAAGGTGCAATACATAGAGTACCAGCTTTTGGAGAAGTAGGAGTTAAGAAAGTTTATAATGGTGCAATTTGTTACACACCAGATGGCAACCCCATTGTTGGACCTGCTTGGGGATTGAAAAATTTTTGGATAAATGAAGGTCATAGTTTTGGTATCACTGCAGCAGGTGGAGCAGGATGGCAACTTGCTGAATGGATCGTAGATGGTGAACCAACTATTGATATGCTTGGTGTTGAACCAAGAAGATATGGAGATTATTGTTCTAAATCATATTTAAAAGCTAAAAATGAAGAAGCCTACAGTCACGTTTTCATAACTCACTTTCCTGATGAAGAAAGACCAGCAGCAAGACCATTAAGAACAGCACCATGTTATGACAGAATGAAAAATTTAGGAGCAGTGTTTGGTCAAAAATTTGGATGGGAAAGACCTAATTTTTTTGCAACTGATGGAATGGAGCAAAAAGACGATTGGTCATTTAGAAGATCTAAATGGTTCAATGCAATGGAAAAAGAATGTAAAAACGTAAAAGAAAATGTTGGTCTTTTAGATATGACTGCATTTGCAAAATGTAGAATCAAAGGACCTGGTGCTGAGGAATTTTTAGATAATTTAGTTGCAAACAAATTACCAAAAAAAGTTGGAAGAATTAATTTATGTCACGCTTTAAATACTAAAGGTGGAGTTCATTCTGAATTTACTATTATGAGAGAGTCACATGATAGCTTTTATCTAGTATCAGCAGGTGCTTTCCAAAGATTAGATCATGACTGGATTTTAAAATGGATGCCTTCAGATGGCTCAGTACAGTTTGAAAATTTAACTAATAGTAATGGGGTTTTGGTTGTTTCAGGTCCAAAAGCTAGAGAGTTAATGCAAAGAGTTTCTAAAGATGATTTTTCAAATGAGAATTTTAAATGGCTTAGTGCAAAAATGGTTGATGTAGGTTATGCACCAGTTAATGCGATGAGAGTTAACTTTGTTGGTGAATTAGGTTGGGAACTTCATCATCCAATTGAATATCAAAATCATATTTTTGATAAACTTATGGAAGCGGGACAAGATCTTGGACTAAAACCTTATGGTATTAGAGCCATGAATAGTCTGAGAGTAGAAAAATCATACAAATTAGTAGGAACAGAACTATCAATAGAATACTCACCTTATGAAAGTGGTCTTGATAGATTTATACACCCTAATAAAGGAAGTTTTATTGGACTTGATGCATTGAACAAATGGAGAGAAAAAGGTTTTGATAACAAACTTGTTACTCTTGAAGTTCATAATCCAAAGGATGCAGATGTTTTGGGTAACAACCCAATTTATGAAAATGGAAGTGTTATAGGAAGAGCTACAGGAGGAGACTTTGGTTTTAGAATTGGAAAGTCTTTAGCATTAGGAATGGTTAAACCAGAATTAGCAAATGTTGGACAAAAACTTAAAATTGAAATATTAGGTGAGAAATATGATGCAACAATTTTAGATGAAAGTCCTTACGATCCAGAAAATAATTTATTAAGAGCTTAATGAAAATACTTGTCGCTGTTAAAAGAGTAATTGATTACAATGTTCAAATAAGAGTTAAAGAAGATGGCTCAGGTGTTGTTACTGATAACGTAAAAATGTCGACAAATCCACCAGATGATAATGCAATAGAGGAAGCAGTAAAAATTAAAGAAGCTGGCAAAGCTAAAGAAATAGTTGCGATTACAATTGGTGAAGAAAAAGCTCAAGAAACAGTTAGAAAAGCATTAGCAGTAGGAGCAGATAGGGGAATACATGTCAAAGTTGATAATGTGATTGAACCGTTAGCAGTTTCAAAAATTTTAAAAAAAATTGTAGAAAAAGAAAATCCTGATTTAGTATTTATGGGAAAACAAGCAATTGATGATGATTGTAATCAAACTGGCCAGATGCTTGCAGCTTTATTAAATTGGCCTCAAGCAACTTTTGCATCTAAAATTGAAATAAAAGATAATGCATTAGAGGTAACACGTGAAATTGACGAAGGTTTGGAAACCATTGAAGTGAATGTTCCAGCAATTGTTACATGTGATTTAAGATTAAATGAACCAAGATATGCTTCACTTCCAAATATTATGAAAGCTAAGAAAAAACCAATAGAACAGATAAATGCTTCAGATTTAGGAGTTGATATTAATCCTAGAATCGAACAAATTAAAGTTGAAGAACCACCAAAAAGAAAAGCTGGAATAAAAGTCGCTAGTGTTGAAGAATTGGTGCAAAAATTAAAAAATGAGGCTAAGGTAATTTAAATGTCGGTATTATTAATTGCAGAACATAACAATAAAGAAGTAAGACCATTTACATATAATGCTATTACAGCAGCTTCTCAAATAAATGATGATCTTCATGTTTTGGTTTTAGGTCATCAAGCCGACGATGTTGCAAAATCTTTATCTGAAGTTCCAAATGTAAAAAAAGTTATTCATGTTGATAATGAGATTTACGAAAACTACATTGCCGAAAATTATACAGCAGCAATAATCAAGCACGCAGAAAATTATTCACACATTGTAAGCTCAGCAAATACATTTGGTAAAAATTTAATGCCAAGAATTGCAGCGTTACTAGATACTTCTCAAGTAAGCGATATAATTAAAGTTATTTCTGAAGATACCTTTTTAAGACCAATTTATGCAGGAAATGCTTTTGCTACGGTTAAAAGTAATGACAAGAAAAAATGTGTTACTATAAGACCGACATCGTTTGATCCTGCTGATAAGAGTGGTGGATCTGCTGAAATTACAAAATCTGATCCAGCAGAAGCTAGTTCATCAACTAAATTTCTAAAGAAAGAAGAAGTTAAGTCAGACAGACCAGAGCTTGGAACAGCTAGAATAGTTATTTCTGGTGGTAGAGGAATGCAAAATGGTGAAAATTTCAAATTAATTAGCGATATTGCGGATAAACTTAATGCAGCAATTGGTGCATCAAGAGCAGCAGTTGATGCTGGCTATATTACGAATGATCATCAAGTAGGACAAACGGGTAAAGTTGTGGTTCCAGATTTATATATTGCAGTTGGTATTTCAGGTGCAATACAGCACTTAGCAGGAATGAAAGAAAGTAAAGTTATTGTAGCTATAAATAAAGACGGCGAAGCTCCAATTTTTAGTGTCGCAGATTACGGATTAGAAGCAGATCTTTTTGAAGCGCTTCCTCAGTTTTTGTCAGAATTGAACAAATTAAACACTATACAAAAATAGCAAATACTGTAAGAAATTATCATTATGTCCAGAGAAGTGATGGAATACGATGTTGTCATCGTAGGTGGCGGACCATCAGGATTTTCAACTGCAATTAAATTAAAGCAGTTAAATCCAGATATTAATGTCTGCCTTTTAGAAAAAGCATCTGAGATAGGTGCACATATTTTGTCAGGGAACGTGTTTGAAACACGTGCTTTAGACGAACTAATACCTAATTGGAAAGAATTAAATGCTCCAATTAAAACAAAAGTTACAAAAGAAAAATTTTTATTTTTAGGAAAACAAAAATCATTAAGTTGGCCAACATGGTTACTTCCCAAGGTTCAACAAAATCATAACAATTATATTATAAGTCTTGCAAATCTTTGTAGATGGTTGGCAGAGCAGGCTGAGGGATTAGGAGTCGAAATATTCCCAGGATTTCCAGCAAGTGAAGTTTTATATAATGATGATGGATCAGTTAAAGGCATTGCAACCCAAGATATGGGTATCGACAAAGAGGGAAACAAAAAAGATACTTATGAACCAGGAATGGAATTGCATGCAAAAGTTACAGTATTTGCAGAAGGATGTAGAGGTCATTTAGGAAAAGAATTAATAAAGAAATTTGAATTAGACAAAGGCAAAAATCCTCAACAATATGGAATTGGTTTTAAAGAAATTTGGGTGATAGATGAAAAAAATCATACAGAAGGTTTAGTAATGCATACTGCTGGATGGCCTTTAGACAATAACACCTACGGTGGAAGTTTTATGTATCATGCAGAAAATAAACAAGTTTTTCTTGGTTACGTAATTGGATTAGATTACCAAAATCCTCATCTCTCACCTTTTGATGAATTCCAAAGATTTAAAACTCATCCAGATATAAAAAAAATAATTGAAGGTGGAAAAAGAATTTCTTATGGCGCAAGAGCTTTAATTGAGGGCGGCATACAGAGTTTACCTCAGATGTTTATGCCAGGTGCTTTGTTAGTTGGATGTGATGCAGGAACATTAAATATGCCTAAAATAAAAGGGTCTCATACTGCAATGAAGAGTGGGATGATCGCTGCTGAAACAATTTATGAGCATCTTACAAAAAATTTAAATTTATCTACATATGAACAAAAATTTAAAGAAAGTTGGGTTTACAAAGAATTACATGAGGCAAGAAATGTAAAACCAAGTTTTTCTTGGGGATTAATTTTGGGTATATTATTTACTGGAATTGACCAGATTTTATTTAGAGGAAAGCTTCCTTTCACATTAAAGCATAAACATGCTGATCATGAAGCTTTAAAACCAGCAGATAAAATGCCAAAAATTGATTATCCTAAGCCTGATAACATTATTACTTTTGATAAAACAAGTTCGGTTTATCTAACGGGCACAATTCATGATGATAATCAACCAGTCCACTTAAAACTTAAAGATCCAGATTTGCCTATAAAATATACTTTAGAACAATTTGATGAGCCTGCACAAAGATATTGTCCAGCAGGAGTTTATGAAGTTCAAGAAGTAAATTCTGTTCAAAAATTTGTAATAAATGCACAGAACTGCATACATTGTAAAACATGTGATATTAAAGAGCCATCTCAAAATATTACTTGGGTCACTCCAGAAGGTGGGGGTGGACCTAAATATGGTAATATGTAATTAAGATAAATCGATTGCAAACTTTTTCAAAGTTTCAATTGGAATAAGTTTCAAAGTGTTTTTATGAGTTTTCTTTAAATAAATTGGACATCCTTTTCCCGCTTCTAAAGCTCTAGCATACCAACCTGCACACACACACCAACTATCACCATCTTTCAAACCTGGAAAACCAAACTCAGGATGAGGTGTAATTAGATCATTCCCTGCTTTTTTGCACCATTCTAAAAATTCAGTATTTACTTTTGCACAAACAGTGTGCACACCATGATCATTTTCATCTGTATTGCAACATCCATCTCTATACCATCCTGTTAAAGGATCATTAGAGCATAACTCCAAATCTTCATCTAAAACATTTTTTTGTTTATCAGCCATGAAATAATTCTGTTAATTTTTTATCAATATCTATGTTAAATGAAAATGATCTTCTTTCACCATCAGATTTAAATGGATATGCAGTATGCATTAAATTATTTGGGAACAAAATAAGATCACCAACTTTTGGTTTATGATTAAATATAGAATTATTCAAAAAAGATTTAGAACCGTAAATAAAATCAATTGTTCCGTTAGTTTTAATTTTTTTATGTCCCTTTGTTAAATTATTAGGAATTTTTAAATAACCAACTCCAGAAACATTACCATCATGGAAATGAATAGGATTGTAATCATTTTTAAATTGTCTTACGACCCATAAATTCTTAATTTTAATATTTTTTGATTTCTTATTGAGATTTCTTTTTAAATATTGATTAACAGATTTAGAAATAAAACTTTTTAAATTTTTTTTTATAAATTTATTTTTTAATTCAATTTCTTGTTCTACTTGACCCACCAACTTTTTTGAATAGTCATTTGATTTTGATTTTTTTTTATCTTTAATAATACTTTCAACTTCATCATTAATTTTTTTTACCAAGTTTAAAGGAATTTTAATAACAGCAATTTTTGGTCCAAACGGACTTAAAATCTTCATTAATTTTTTATATTTTTGTTGGATTAGGTTGTCCTTTATAAACAACCTCTGGATCAAATTTTTTTTCTTCTTCTTCAAATTTCATTTCGATTTGTCTTGCATTATCAATTTTACCCAAAGGAACAGATCTGTAAAAACAGGATCTGTACCCAACGTGGCAACTAGAGCCTTCGCCAATATCTACAGTCATCCAAACTGCATCTTGATCGTCATCAATTCGAATCTCCTTTACTTTTTGAACAAACCCACTTGTTTTTCCTTTATGCCAAATTGATTGTCTTGATCTGCTCCAGTAATGAGCTTCTTTAGTTTCGATTGTTAACTTGAAGGCTTCGACATTCATATACCCGTGCATTAATATTTCTTTTGTTTTTGAGCATGTTGTAATGACTGGAATCAATCCATCATTGTCGAATTTAGGAGATAAAAGCTTTCCTTCTTCTATTTCTGCTACATTTTCTCTTTTTTTAAACATATATGTGGAATTATCTAACATAATAATAAATATAATAAATATTTTAAAATTAAGGTTTTATATATATAAAAGCACGTCATGAAATTAGTAAAAAACGAAAACGAAAAAAAAATTAATGAAGTAACTGACAAAGAAGCTGAAGAAGCTTTTGTCAAAATCCTTAAATGGTTAGGTGAAGATCCTACTAGAGAAGGTTTATTGGAAACTCCAAAAAGAGTAACAAAAGCATTTAAAGAATATTTCAAGGGATATAAAGAAGATCCTAAAGCAGTTTTAGATAAAACATTTGGTGATGTTGAAGGCTATAGTGATATGGTTGTTCAAAAAAATATTTCAGTACAAAGTCATTGCGAACATCACATGGCACCAATAATAGGAATTGCTCATGTAGCATATATTCCAAATCAAAGAGTTGTAGGATTAAGTAAAATAGCAAGAGTTGTGGAAGTATTTTCTAAAAGACTACAAACACAAGAAAGATTAACTGTTCAGATCGCTAATACTTTAATGGAGTCGTTGGATGCAAAAGGTGTAGCAGTAACAATAGATTCAACTCATCAGTGTATGACTATGAGAGGTATAAAAAAAGAGCAAGCTACTACAGTTACAAATTTTTATCTTGGACAGTTTAAAGACGATTTAAGTTATCAAAATAGATATTTGCGATTTATTGCAAAATAATATTTACTGATAAACATGGCGGACTCATTTAAAGCAGTTGTAATAAACAATCAGAACGAAAATTTTACAAGAGAAGTCAAAGAATTAAATTTAGATCATTTTAAAGATGGTGAGGTGCTAGTTAAGATAGATTATTCTGATCTTAATTGGAAAGATGCAATGATACTAAAAGATGGTGGCAAATTAGTAAAAGAGTATCCAAGAATACCTGGCATTGATTTTTCTGGAACTGTTGTACAAGGTGATGGTGAAGAATTTAAAGAAGGAGACAGAGTTATATTAACAGGTTGTAGAGCAGGAGAACTTTTTGATGGTGGATATTCTCAATACGCAAAAGTTAAAAAGGATCATATTACAAAAACACCTGAGGGAATGACAAATAAACAAGCAATGATTCTGGGAACTGCTGGTCTTACAGGTTTGTTATGTGCCTTTGCAGTTAAAGCAAGAGAGGAACTATTGATGCAGTCAAAAGTTAATGATGTATTAGTAACTGGTTCTACAGGAGGCGTTGGAATGGTGGCAGTTATGGTTCTTGCTAAAATGGGTATTAATGTTACAGCGATAACTGGTAAACCAGATAAAGCAGATTATCTAAAAGAACTTGGTGCTAAAAACGTTATAGATCGTAAAGAATTTGAAGGTGAAGCAAGATTAATAGATAAAGGAACATGGGATGGTGTTGTAGATACTGTGGGTGGTAACATTTTATCTAATGCAATAGCTCAAACTAAACCAAAAGGAATTGTTGCTATATGTGGAAATGCTAGTGGTAATAAATTAAATACTTCAGTAATTCCATTTATTTTAAGAGCAGTCAAATTATGGGGAGTAGACTCGGTTAATATCAGTAAAAAAAGAAAAGAGTTTGTATGGGGAGAATTTCCTGCTTTGCTAGATTTTAATATTTTAGAAAAATCAGTAAATACTATTGGATTAGATGAATTATTAAATGTCTATCCTGATATATTAAAAGGAAATTTAAAAAATAAAATTGTAGTGGATGTAAATAAATAATGGATTGGGATAAATTAAAGATTTTTCATGCAGTTGCTGAGGCAGGTAGCTTTACTAGTGCAACAGTAATTCTTAATCTAAGTCAATCTGCAATTAGTAGACAAATTCAATCTTTAGAAGATGACTTAAAAGTTAAGTTATTTGAGAGACATGCTAGAGGATTAACTCTTACAGAAAATGGAGAATATGTATTTAAAACAGCTCATGAAGTTATCTCCAAATTAAAAGAAGTAGAAACAACTTTAGGAGACAAAAAAACAAAACCTTCTGGAAAATTATCAGTAACAACTGTAGTAAGTTTTGGAACAACCTGGTTAACACCAAGAATACAAGAATTTATGCAGCTAAATCCTGAGATTGAAGTTGAACTCATATTTGATGATAGAGAGCTAGATTTAAGCACAAGACAAGCGGATATTGGAATATTTATGAGAAGACCAAAACAACTTAATTATATCCAAAAAAAGCTTATAGATATCAATTATCACATTTATGGATCACCAAAATACCTAGAAAAACATGGATATCCTAAGACAATTAATGACTTGAATAAGCATAACTTTATTTCATTTGGTAGAGGAGCTCCATCCCCAGTTTATAATCCAGATTGGGCATTAAAACTTGGAATGAAAGATAACAAAAAAAGAAAAACTGTTATGAGAGTGAATAGTGTTTATGGTTTACTATTAGCCGTTCAAAGTGGCGTAGGGTTAGCTGCAATTCCAGATTACTTAACTGTCAAACAACCAAATATAGTAAAAGTATTACCCAGTGTTCAAGGTCCAACTACAGAGGCACACTTTGTGTACCCTCAATCACTTAAAAATGTTGCTAGAGTCCAAGCTTTTAGAAATTTCCTTTATAGTAAAATTTCAGAGTGGGAATTTTAAATAATTTATCCAAAAAACATTAATAATTGCGATTGATTATCAATTGCGACAATATTGCAATTGATAATCATTTTCATTGAGAATAGTTATCATCCGCATTGCAGGACAAAATACGTTTAATATAAATATAAATTTAAGGAGTAGAATGAGAAAATTAACAATAATTTCATTGTTTTTTGCTTTAATTTCAAGTTTTACGATTGCAGCTGAGGTCAATATTTTCAGTGCTAGACACTATGATTCTGACATTCAATTATATGAAAAGTTTACAGCAGCAACAGGAATTAAAGTAAACGTAGTATCAGGTAAAGATAAAGCCCTGCAGAAAAGAATTACTGAAGAGGGAGCAGATTGTGTTGGAGATTTATACATCACAGCTGATGCTGGAAGACTAAGTGCATTTGCAGCAAAAGGAATGATGCAAAATGCAGGCTGGTCAAAAGCTATTAAGGATGCCGTACCTGCACAATTTAGATCTGCAAAATGGACTGGAATAGCTAAAAGAGCAAGAATAATTTATTATTCACCTGAAAGAGTAAATGCAAACGAACTTAATGGCATGACTTACGAAGGTCTAGCTGATCCAAAATGGAAAGGTAGATTAGTAATAAGAAAATCTAACAACATTTATAACCAATCTTTAGTTGCTTCACTTGTTAAGAATAATGGTAAAGCTAAAACTGCAGAATGGTCTAAAGCTGTTGTAGCAAACATGGCTAGAACTCCAAAAGGTAATGACCGTGCTCAAATAATGGCTGTTGCTGCAGAAGAAGCTGATATTGCTGTTGCAAACACATACTATCATGCGTTGATGTTATCTGGAAAAAAAGGTGCTGAACAACAAGAAGCAGCAAAAAAAGTAATGCCTTTTTTCCCTAATCAACAAGATAGAGGAACGCACATTAATATTAGTGGAGCTGGTATGCTTAAACATGCACCAAACAAAGCTAATGCTGTAAAATTAGTTGAGTTTTTATTATCAACAGAGGCTCAAAATCACATTGTAAATAATACTTTTGAGTATCCGATGATAGGTGGTGTAACACCTAATGATTTAGTTCCAGGCAAAGAGATGAACTTTGTAATGGATACTAAAACAAGTGTTAAGTCATACGGTGCAAAACAAGCAGATGCATTAGAAGTAATGTTAGCTGCTGGTTGGAGGTAAATGACAGCTGTTAAAAAAAAATTTACTACGGAGGTTGATTATAATAAATCTACCAAAGCCTGTCCTGCATGTGCTTCGGAGTGTGAAAAAATCAATAAACGTGTAAATAATAGAAAATTGTCCGAAATTAAAACTAAGGAGGTTCCGCATATCCTAAAAGTATTTAATTTTTGATTTTCTAAAGTTTGTGCTTATGGTTTGGTCTCCTAAACCATGGGCACTTTTGATTTTCATGATTATAAGGCGGATTATAATATATGAAATTTAATTCCTGGTACTTATCATCTTTTATAGTTTCATTTATTGTTGCAATCCCAATTTTAACTGTATTTGCAAGTTTCTTCCAAGAAACTACAAATTATTACGATATATTAAAAAATACTTTTCTAATCGAGTACATCTATAACTCTTTAACTTTACTTATTGGAGTATTAATACTTTCCTTAGTTTTAGGTGTTGGATGTGCTTATGTAGTTTCATTTTATGATTTTCCAGGTGTTAAATTTTTTAAATGGGCCTTAATATTATCTTTTGCAGTTCCTGCTTATATTTATGCTTATTCATTAACAGCTTTTTTTGAAAACTTTGGAACACTGTATTCAATTTTAAAATCTTTATTTGGACCTGGTGAATATAATAGATCAATCCCTAAATTTGATGGTATGCTTGGTGCTATATTATCCATATCTTTTTCACTATTTGGATACGTTTACGTTTTAACGAGAGCATCTTTCCATTATCAATCTCAAAATTTAATAGAATTAGGACAAAATCTAGGTTTTTCAAAATATAAATCTTTTTTTAAGATTATTTTACCATCAGCTAGACCAGCAATAGTTGCAGGTTTAGCATTAGTTGCAATGGAGACTTTATCTGATTTTGGGGCAGTATCATTTTTTGGCATAGCAACTCTTACTACAGGAATATATGATTCATGGATATCATTTGATGATTTAGCTTTTGCAAATCAACTTTCATTTTTTTTACTATTATTTATTTTAGGTGTCTTTTTTATTGAAAATATTTCGAGAAAACGTGCTCAATATCACTCTCCAATTAAAGGTGGCATCAAAGAAAAGAAGAAAATTAAACTAAATTTTTCTAAAGGGACTTTAGCTTTTGTGTTTTGTTTTTTAGTTTTTTTTATAAGTTTTCTATTTCCCGTTTTACAAATGTTATATTGGACAATAATTTTTCCAAAAAATTTATTTGATTTAAATACCTTTCAATTGTTTTCAAACACCATTTATCTAGTTTTTTTATCTAGTATTGTATTAGTAGTTTTTTCATTTATCTCAAATTATGGAAATAGAGTAACTAAAAGTAAATTTTTAAACTTTCTTACAACATTTTCTATTACAGGATATGCGATACCTGGTGTAATTTTAGCTGTTGCGTTCATCACTTTTATTGCTTGGTTTGACAATACTTTTGTTAAAGCCTTTGAATTTAATTCTATTAAGAAAATATTTATAGGATCTATTTTTGGTTTAGTTATAGTTTATTTTATAAGATTTTATTCACTAGCTTATAATGGACTGAAAACTGGCTACGAAAGGATTAATAGGTCAATTGACGAGAGTTCTTATCTCCTTGGTTATTCTAAAATAAAAACTTTCCTAGGAATTCATGTTCCTTATTTAAAAAATTCTGTGTTTCTAATAGGAATATTGATTACGATAGAAGTAATAAAAGAATTACCTATAACTTTAATATTGAGACCATTCAACTTTGAAACATTCGCTACAACAGCATATATTTTTGCATCTCAAGATCTCTTAGAGGCTGCGGCAGTTCCATCATTATTCTTGATATTAATTGCAAGTACATTTATTTTGATTACGTCTAAATTTATTTTGAAAGACTAATGACTAATAATTTTTTTGAAATTGAAAATGTATCTTTTGCTGCTGGCGGGAAAAATAAAGTTAATAATGTTTCTTTAAAAATAGAAAATGAAGGTGAAATTGTATGTTTACTTGGTCCCTCTGGTATAGGTAAAACCACAATATTAAGAACTATTGCGGGTTTAGAAAAAATTAATAAAGGTAAAATTAATTTAAAAGGCAGAACACTTTCATCTCAAAATATTCATATTGAGCCAGAAAATCGTAATATTGCTCTATCATTTCAAGAGAACAGCTTATTTCCTCATTACAATATAGAAAAAAATATTAATCTTGGTTCAGATAGAGTGAAGGATGATAAAAAAATACAAACTAAAGAAGTAATTAATTTTTTAAACTTAAACAAAATATTAAATAAATTTCCCCATGAGATCAGTGCGGGTGAAGCCCAAAGAGCATCTTTAGCAAGGTCTTTAGTTTCTCAACCAGATTTATTAATGCTTGATGAACCACTATCTAATGTAGATCAAAGTTTTAAGGAGGAAATCCAAGTTGAATTAAAGCAAATTTTAACCAATTCTAAAATAACAACAATAATTGTAACCCACGACTCATATGAAGCTTTTTATTTGGGTGGCAAATGTGGAATAATTTTAGATGGTGAATTAAAGCAATATGATGATCCATATAATGTTTATCATTTACCTAATTCAGTTGAAGTAGTTAATTTTTTAAATAGAGGAATTTTAATACCTGCAGAGGTTACTAGTCCAAAGAGTCTTGAAAACGAGGATTTAGGTACAATAACTGGAAATTTTGCTAGACCGTTCCCAATAGGATCTAAAGTAAAACTTTTAATACAGCCAGAGGACTTACAACATGATGACGCAAGTAATCTTAAACTCGAAGTAGTTGATAGAAAATTCAGAGGATCAAATTTTATTTATACATTAAAAACATTAAGTAATAAATTAATACCAGTTTTTGTGCATTCTCATCATATTCATCAACACGAAGTTGATGAAAAATTTGGTATAAAAAGACCCATCCATATTGATCATATTGTTTGCTTTTAAATTTAATTATATAAATCTAAATACGCATGAAAGAGTTACCTAAAAGCACTAAAGTAGTTGTCATCGGAGGTGGTGTTGCTGGAACATCATGCGCCTATCATCTTGCAAAATTTGGATGGAAAGATGTTGTTTTGCTTGAAAGAGATTTACTTACTTCAGGAACTACTTGGCATGCAGCAGGTCTTCTAGGTCAATTAGGAGCATCATCAACAATTACAAAAATAAGAAAATATTCTTTAGATCTTTATAAAGATTTAGAAAAGACTACAGGTCTATCAACCGGAATGAAACAAAATGGTGCAATCACAGTTGCATCTACCAAAGAAAGAATGCAAGAACTACTAAGACAAGCAACAACTGCTCAATTATCAGATGTTGAAGTAGAAGTTCTTAATAAAAAACGTTTAAAGGAATTGTATCCCGTATTACATAGTGAAGATATTGTGGGTGGCGTTTATATGCCAAAAGATGCTCAAGCAGATCCAGTTGGAGTAACTAACGTACTTGCAAAAGCTGCAAAAATGGAGGGCGCAAAGATTTTTGAAAAAACACCTGCAAAAAAAATTTTAATTAAAAATTCTAGAATTAGTGGGGTAGAAACTGATAAAGGTGTCATCGATTGTGAATACGTTGTTATGGCTACAGGAATGTGGTCAAGACAATTAGGTGAAGAAATTAATGTTAGTGTTCCTTTATACCCAAATGAACATTTTTATATAATCACTGAGCCAATAAAAAATTTACCTCAAAATCTTCCCGTTTTAAGAGATTATAATGCTTGTTTATATTTGAAAGAAGATGCAGGAAAAATGCTTGTTGGTATTTTTGAACCAAAGGCAAAACCGGCTTTTAAAGATACAGGAAGAGTGCCAGACAATTTTTCGTTTGGTGAACTGCCAGATGATTTTGACCATTTTGAACCATATTTAGAAAAATCATTTCATAGATTACCAATGTTAGAGAGTGCAGGAATTAGAAAATTTTTCTCAGGCCCAGAATCTTTTACTCCAGATACTCAATATTTATTAGGCGAAACCCCTGAAGTTAAAAATCTATATACATGTTGTGGCTTTAATAGCATTGGAATTGCTAGTTCAGGAGGAGCGGGTAGAGTTACTGCCGAATGGATGATGAATGGATATATTAATGAAGATTTATTTTCAGTGGATATTAAAAGGTTTCAAAAATTCCATTCATCAAAAAACTTCATTATGGAAAGAGTAACAGAAACGCTTGGTGATCTGTATGGAATGCATTGGCCTTATAAACAACCAAATACATCAAGAAATCAAAAACTTTTGCCCTATCATGAAGAATTAAAAAGAGTAGGAGCTTGTTTTGGAGTTGCAGGAGGATTTGAAAGACCAATGTGGTATTCATTAAATGGTAAAGAGCCTAAATATGAATATAGTTTTAACTATCAAAATTGGTACCCTTCAGCAAAACACGAAACTTTAAATGCAAGAAAAAATGTTGGTCTATTTGATTTCTCAACATTTTCAAAATTTGATTTGAAAGGTGAAAAAACTCACCAAGAACTACAAAAGTTGTGTACCGCTAATATTAGAAATGAGATTGGAAAAACAACTTACACTCATATGTTAAATGAAGATGGTGGAATAGAAACAGATTTAACTGTTGTATGTATTGATAAAAATTATTTTAGAATTGTAAGCTCAGCAGCTACGAGAGAACACGATAAATATCATATATTAAAGTATTTAGATGAAGATGTATCATTTAAAGATGTAACAGAGGATATTTGTTGTCTAGGATTATTCGGTCCAAAGAGTAGAGAGATGATTTCGAAAATAAGTAATGATGATTTTAGTAATGATGAATTTAAGTTTGGAACAGGGAAGTTCATCATGATAAATGGTGTTAAAGTTTGGGCTCAACGACTTTCTTATGTTGGTGAATTAGGATTTGAGCTTTATGTTGACTCAAGTTTAGCTAAGGATTTATATGAAACTCTAATTGAAGAGGGAAAAAACTTCGAACTATCTCATTGTGGAATGCATGCAATGGATATTATGAGAATGGAAAGTGGATTTGTTCACTGGGGACATGATATTTCACCAGAGGAAAATCAGTATCAAGCAGGTTTAAAATTTGCAATTAGTTATAAGAAAAATGTAAACTTTATTGGAAAAGATGCTCTACTAAAAATTAAAGACCAAAAATTAGATAAAAGGATGATGATGTTTACTCTTAAAGACAGTAAACCTGGTGAGCCACTTTTATTACATGAAGAACCTATTTATATGGATGATAAAATTATTGGGAGAACAACTTCAGGAAATTATTCTTTTTGTTATGATAAAAATCTTTCTTTTGGATATGTCAATTCTGGTAATACAGTTGAAACATTAAAAGACAAAAATATATATATTGAAATTGAAAAACAAAAATATCCAGTTGAGGTATTAGAAAAACCTTTAAACAATAAGGATTTTAAGAACTAAGTTTTTTTTTTCTACTCTCGGCCTGAACAAATAAAACTCCAAAAACTATTATTCCAATAACTCCAAAAGTTTTATTAAAATCAAAAGGTACTCCGAATATATAAAAATTGATTAATGTTGACCAAATTAATTGTGAATATTGAAAATTAGTCACGAAAGACAAATTTGATAGTTGAATTGCAAATATAATTAAAAGGTGACTAGTAAAACCTAATACACCTAAAAATACTAACCAAATCCATAACCTTTTATTCTCAATAGGTGTCCAGTCTAACATTACATAAATAGAGAAAACAATAGCTCCAACAACAGCAGCATAAAATAACGCCACTAAAGGATCATTATTACCAGAGATAAATTTTGTAAAAAATTGATATAAAGCCCAACATACTGGTGGTACCAAAGGAAAAATTAAGTCTAAACTTAAGACTTTCATACTAGGACTCATTGAATAAATTATACACCCGAAGCTTAATAACATTAAAATTATACCTTTAGATGAAAGAATATCTTTTAAAAACAATGCCGTTAAAATTGATACTATTAATGGAGCTGAGAAGAAAACTACATAGATGTCGACAAGGTCAAATTTTTGTAAAGAATGAATGAAAAAAAAAGTAGCAAAAACCATTAATATAGATCTAATAATATTAATTTTAAAATTGCTTTTTAAGTTTAACTTAGGTTTTAATATTGCGAATAAAATTAAAATAATCACAAAGTGAAAAAAAAATCTGCCCCAAATTACTTGATTTAATGGCATCAATGTTCCTAAATATTTTGCAGTAGAATCTTGGCAAACTAGAATAAAAAATCCTGATATAGATAAAATTATGACTTTAGTAATAGATTTATTTTTTATTAAATTCATATTTGTGATTAAATTTTAGACCGAGCTAAGATTATCTAAAATTTTTTTTGAACACTGTTCTGTATTACTAGAGCCTTGAAGATCTTTTGTTCGACTATTTTTATCTTTAAGAGTTAATTCAATTGATTTTACTATTCTATCAGAAGCTTCTTTTTCACCCAAGTAATCTAACATCATTGCAGCTGACCAAATTTGACCAATTGGATTAGCTATTCCTTGGCCCGCAATATCCGGGGCAGATCCATGCACAGGTTCAAATAATGATGGATACTTATTAGTTGGATTTATATTTCCTGACGGTGCAATTCCAATTGTTCCAGTACAAGCCGGTCCTAGATCTGATAAAATATCTCCAAACAGGTTTGATGCGACTATCACATCAAAACGTTCAGGACTTAGAACAAATCTAGCAGCTAATATATCAATATGATACTGATCTGTTTCTACATCTGAATAATTTTTTTTATTCTCATTAAATCTTTCATCCCAATAAGGCATTGTAATTGATATTCCATTTGATTTCGTTGCACTTGTTAGTTTTTTTCTTTTCCTTTTTTTAGCTAATTCAAATGCAAATTGTTGAACTCTATCTATTCCATATTTTGACATTACTGTTTCTTGAATAACCACCTCTCTATCAGTTCCCTGATACATTCTTCCACCGACTGATGAATATTCTCCTTCAGTATTTTCTCTAACAATTATCATGTCAATATCACCAGGTTTTTTATTAGCTAATGGTGCATTTACACCTTCAAAAAGTTTTACAGGTCTTAAATTAATAAACTGATCAAACTCTCTTCTAAATTTTAATAATGAACCCCAAAGTGTTATGTGGTCAGGGTATTTATCTGGCATACCAACCGCACCAAAGAAAATTGCATCGTGTTTATTTAGTTTATCTTTCCAATCATCTGGCATCATTTTTCCATGCTTTTCATAATAATCACATGATGCAAAATCATAATCTTCAATATTTAATTTAAATTGATGTTGTTGAGAAATTTCTTTTAATATTTTTTGTGCTTCAGGTACAACTTCTTTACCAATACCGTCACCGGCAATTGACGCTATAGAATATTCTTTCATTTATTTTACAAATGTATCATTAAATTGCTTTGTAACTCTTACAAAAGTCGTACATTTACTTAATTGTTTTAAAGAGGGTGCCCCAACATATGTGCAACTACTTCTTACACCACCTAAAATATTTAAAATAGTATCATTAATTTTACCACGATACTTTACTCTTACTGTTCTGCCTTCACTGCTTCTATAATCAGATAAACCACCATAATGTTTTTTGTTAGCTGTTTCAGAACTTGATCCATAAAATTCTATATACTTTGAACCGTTAGATTTTACTAATTTTCCTTTACCTTCATCGTGACCTGCAAACATTCCTCCTAGCATGACAAAATCAGCTCCTCCACCAAATGCCTTAGCAACGTCACCTGGACACGTACATCCACCATCTGCAATGATATGTGCACCTAATCCATGAGCTGCATCAGCACATTCTATTACTGCACTTAACTGAGGATATCCAACCCCAGTTTGTATTCGTGTAGTACAGACACTTCCTGGTCCAATTCCAACTTTAACAATATCTGCACCTGATAAAATTAATTCTTGTGTCATATCAGCAGTAACAACATTACCTGCTATAATTGTTTTCGTTGGATATTTATCTCTAACAGATTTTAAAAATTTACTAAAATGTTCTGAATAACCGTTTGCTACATCAATACAAATAAATTTAATGAAACTAAATTCTTTTAAAACTTTATCTAAATTTTGAAAATCTTCTTTTTTTGTTCCAATGCTTAAAGCTACATTTGGATATATTGATTTAATTTTTTTAAATTGTTTGATTTTTTTAACATCATGCTGTTTTGTTAAGCATGTAATCATTCCGTATTCAGATAATTTTTCAGCAACACCTAGTACTCCTACACCGTCCATATTAGCTGCCATTATAGGAATTCCAGACCATTCATTTTTACTGTATTTGAAACGATAAGTTCGTTTTAAATTAACGTCTTTTCTACTTTTAAGAGTGCTTCTTTTTGGTCTAAAAAGCACGTCGGAATAATCTAGTTTTAGCTCTTCTTCAATTCTCACAAAAATGAAGGTATACATTCAATGAATGATAATTCAATTTAATAATTGACCTTATTAACGTTGTATTTGAACAATTTTAAAATTACTGATTGAATTATAAAAATATAAATTAAAATAAATAAATGTTTGAAGGTTTTAAAAGCAGATACATAAAAGTTAAAAAAGGGAAAGTGTTTTGCAAAATTAAAGGAGATGGACCACCTTTATTATTACTCCATGGTTACCCCCAAACACATTTAATGTGGCACAAAACAGCTCCAGAGTTATCTAAAAGTTTTACAGTAGTTGCAGCTGATCTAAGAGGTTATGGAAACAGTTTAGCCCCACCATCAGACAGTAAACATTTAAATTATTCAAAAAGAGAAATGGCAAGTGATATGAAACAAATGATGGTAAAATTGGGATATCCTAAATTTTTTGTTGCAGGCCATGATAGAGGTGGAAGAGTTGCTCATAGATTGGCAAGAGACCACAGAAAAAATGTACTTGCTCTCAGCGTTTTAGATATTTGTCCAACATTAGACATGTATGAATTAACGACTAGAGATTTTGCAAAAGCATACTTCCATTGGTTTTTCTTAATTCAGCCAAAATGGTTACCTGAAAGAATGATAATGAGTGATCCAAGAAAATGGATGAAGAATTGCTTGGATAAATGGTCTGGTAATCATAAATTTGGAAAAGTTGAAGAGAGTTATTTGAAGTGCTTTAAACAACCAAAAAGAATACACGGATCATGTGAGGATTATAGAGCATCTGCTACTATTGATCTTGATCATGACAGATACGATCGAAAGAAAAAATTAAAAATTCCAGTTCAAGTTTTATGGGCAAAAAAAGGAGTTATAGGTAAACAATTTAAACCAATTAAAATTTGGCAAAAATATTCAAATAAAAAAGTCTTTGGTTTTGCTGTTAAATCTGGACATTTTATACCAGAGCAAAATCCCAAAGAAACAATTAAACAATTAAAAAGTTTCTTTTTAAAAAATGCTTAAAATTATACCTAATAAAAAAAATATAGGTGCAGAATTAGTCTGTGATTTAAATAAAATCAATGTTTCTACATTAAAAAAAATAAAGTCCGCTCTTTCAAAATATGGGATGATTTATTTTAGAAACCAAAAATTAAATTCTGATCATTATGTAAAATTTGCAAAAAAATTTGGAAAACTCGCAAACTATCCAAGACTTAAAGGTTTGAATAAAAAATATCCTCAAATAACTGTTGTTCAAAGAAAATCTACTGATAGGGGACCTAGTTTTGGTGAGCAATTTCATACAGATTCTATTTATACTAAAAAGCCACCTAGATTTACAATGTTGTTATCTAAATTAGTTCCAAAAAAAGGTCAGGCAAATACAGATTTCTGTTCTCAATATTTGGCTTATGAAAAATTACCAGCCAACTTCAAAAGAAAGTTTAAAAACGAAAAATGCATATTTTCATCAGAAGGACCTATTTCTGTAACAAGATTGGAAAGAGAGAAAGAAAAGGGGAAAAAAGCTAAAGAACTAATTTCAAAACATAAATTGATAAGAAAAATTAATAATAAATACACTTTGTATTGTAGTCCAGGACATTTTATTCGTTTTAATAACAATAAAATTGATAAAAAATTAAAAAATTATTTATTCAAACACCAATTAAAAAAAAGTTTTCAATATTCTTTAGAGTGGGAAAAGAACCAATTAGCAATTTGGGATAACAGATCTATGCTACATCAAGCAACAGCTTTCAAAGGTGATAGAATTATGCATAGAATAACAGTCCAATAATGTTTCAAGTATTTCTTGGTTTAACTCCATTTATAGGTATTACTATTATTGGTTATCTTTTAGGATATATTAAAATATTTGATTTACAAAAAGCAAAAATTTTTAATTTATTTTTATTTTATATCGCGGTTCCAGCATTAATAATAAAGCTTGTTGCCCAAAATGATATTGGAGAAATTGATATATCTCAAATATCTTCATACTTTTTAATGCAATTAACAAGTGGAATATTTACATTTTTGTTAACTAAAAATACTTTTAAAAGATCAATACAAGAGTCTATTATATGGGCTCTAACTGTCGCTTTATCAAATCATGTAATTCTAGTTTTACCTATTGCAGAAATTTTTTTTACTGGAAGCACGTTAACGCAAATTTCTGGTATTATATTAATGGATAGTGTTGTTTTAATATCAATAATCAGTTTTTTTTTAGAACTTACAGTAAAAAAAAAAATTAGGTTATTACAGTTCTTAAAAAATTTAATACTAAATCCAATGATATTAGCAATCTTAATTGGATTAATTATTAGAACTTCAAATATTAATATTAATGAAACACCATTTGAATACATTCTTCAAAGATTGGCAGCATGTGTTATGCCAGTCGGATTATTTGCAATCGGGATTATTCTCTCTTTCTATTCAGAAAAAATATTTAATAAACTCACCATTACTATTTCAATTTTAAAGTTAATAATCTCACCAATGATATTACTTATATTTGGGTATACTTTTTTTAATTTATCCAATCCAATTGATATAACTGGTGCTTTATTAGTAAGTGTTGGTCCTTGTGGAGCAACATCAATAGTTATGTGTTCAGCTTACAATGTTAGCCCGCAAAATATAATTAAAGCAATTTTTATTTCAACAATTGCTTCAATATTTACTTTTTTATTTACAATAAATTTATTAAACTGAGATTATTAAAATGATTTATATTAAAAAATTATCAAAAGTTTTATTTATTTTGATATTTTTAATTTCCCCCTCACTAGCAAAAGATAAAATTGATCAAACAATTGATAAAACTACTGATTTCTTAAAATCGATATCTAAAAAAAGTTTAAATAAATCACAGACCGCAGAATTTTTAAATAACTATGCCATAACCCTACAAGATGAACGAAATCAAGGCGAAGTGACTTATATCTTTGATGAAAAGAATTATAAAAGATATAAAGATGGAAAAGTTATTTCAGAAGATGGATGGCGCTTTACGAATTTGGGAAAATTAAGAGTTTTTTCAGGTGATATTAAATTAACCTGGAAGTTTAAACTCGATAAGCAAAATGTAATAGTTATTAAAACTAAATTTCAACCAATAGGCAAAGAGTACCCTTTTAGATACCAATTAAAAGAGAAGTTCTTTGAACAAATAGACTAGATGTCTAAAAGATATAGTGGCAAATCCTTTAAGGACTCTAGTGTTATGAAAAAAGCAAAATTTTCTTTAAAAGAGAAAAGAAAAGCTAAAAGAGAAAAAAGAAAAACTAAATGAGAATAATATTAAGTTTTGCAATTTTAATATTTTTTTGGACAAATACCTTAATTGCTGAGGAATATCCCAACTCGTGGAAAATAGATCTTCTTTGCAAGCAAGGTGGAAGTGAATGGTATGAGTCTTCTTATATTGTAAATGTTGAAGATAATAAATTTCAATTAGGACCTTTTGATAATAAGCACTGGGGTAGAGAAAATATAAAATTTGAGGGTACAATTAAAGATAATAAGGTTTCTATTACTGAAAGTTGGAAATGGAAGTGGGGTTCAGAAAGATTAAAAATTAAAGGTGAATTTATTAATGGAAATGAAGCTACCCTAAAAGCTAGAATGCCATTTGATAAACCTTGGAGATGTAAAGGCAGGTTCTTTAAAGTTGATCGTCCACCACATTTCACTCCTTTAAAGTATTTAAGCGAGGCAAGTGAAGAAATAATTAAATTTACAAGTTATAATCCAGGTATTCCTCTGGTAATAATAAATGGATCTTATGTTAATTCTCCAGTTGAAGTATCTGGAAAGTTAATTTTACCTAAAGAGGGAAAAAATTTACCAGTTGTTGTTACTGTACATAGTAGTGGAGGGCCCAGTGAGTTTACATCTCCTAGGCAGTCTTGGCGAAATGATTTTAAAAATCAATTATTAAAAAATAACATAGGTATTTTTGAGATAGATAATTTTACAAGCAGGGGAACAGAAAATGTTCATGAAAATCAAGGTAAAGTCTCAATTAACGCTGGAGAATTAGATGCATTAGTTGCATATGATATATTAGACAAACATTCTCGTGTTAATGCTACAAAATTAGGAATTACTGGTTTATCAAGAGGTGGAACAGCTTCATACATGGCAGCAGAAAAAAAATTTTCAGAGGCAGTGATTGGAAAAGATAAATATTTTCTTGCATCATTACCCATGGCTCCAGATTGTTTTAATATGAGATTTGAAAATCCAGCTCCTACAAAAACTAAATTATTATTTTTACTTGGAGGTGCAGACGATTATACACCAGCAAGATTTTGTGTAGATTATGCTGAAAAACTAAAAAAAGAAGGTGCAGATGTCGAGGTAATTGTAAAAGATGGATGGCACCATGATTTTTATACAGATGCTCCAGCAAATAAATGCAAAGGATGTGTTCATTTTAATAAGTGTGAAATGTACGTTCCAGATGGTTGGAAATTAAATGACCAAGGTTTTATATCTGAAAGTTTATCTGAAGTTATGAAAAAAGAATTTAAAATGGATATTAAAAAGTGGCAAAAAGATTTTGAAAAAGCATCCGCTAAATCAGGAGAAGCAAACAAATTATACAGAAAAATGTATGTGAAGATTTATAAAAAATGTGGAAAAAGAGGTACGACAACTGGTGGTGACAATGGTGGAGAAACTGCCGCAATAGCCAGCAAATATTTTATAGATAATTTAAAATAATCCAAAATGAGTAGATAAATAATTTTATAAATTAAAAGTCTACCTTTATGTGTCTAATTTCAAATAAAGCGTTGTTTCTAAAATTTTTATAAACTTCCTCGTTTGATTTTACCTCAAATTTAAAATTATTTATTCCATCTTCTAAATAATTATTTTTATCTTTCCATTTTTCATTAAAGCTTTTTTGATTATTGGTATGGTAATCTGATGGTACAACTTCCTCTTTTTCATTCATTTTATATCCTAGATTGTCATGTATTAAAGGATGATAAAAACCATCTCTATATTTGATTTCAATACCATTGGCATCAATTCTCTTTTTCATATCTGTATCCTCAAAACCCCAACCCCAATAAGAATTAGAATATCCATTAACTTTTTTAAAAACATGTTTTGGTATTAATACTGATCCCAAAAATACATTTTCTCTTTTTGGAGCTTTCACAACCCACTTAGAATTTTTTGATGGTAGCATTGGTAAATTATGATAGCCATGCTTTATTAATAACATTGGATTATCAGAGTATGAAAAATCCGCAATCATGGGTAAAAAGTCAACGTTATTTATAACAACATAATCTAAGTAGTCTTCGTTAATTAAGTAACCAGCATTATTTAATGATCCAAGATTAAATGGTTTTCCATTTGCCTGTTCCATTATGCATATTCTTAAATTTAGATTTTTATCTAATTTATCCTCATTAAAATAAATTTTTGAATGGAATTGAAATATGTTTAATTGTTCTTTTCTATCTCTATATGGAACTATTATTACAAGTTTTTTTTTAAATTTTTCTACTTCAGAAGTCATAATAAAATATTATATTGTAAATTTATAGATTGGTAATATAAAATAAGCTTTATTTTGGCGGGGTAGCTCAGTTGGTTAGAGCGCGGGACTCATAAGCCCGAGGTCAGTGGTTCGATCCCACTTCCCGCTACCAATTTTTTGTCTTTTAATCGTCATATATATCTCTATAAATTAAAAATGAAACTTTTAGTAAAAATTCTAATATTTCAGTTGCTTTTTATCTCAACTTCTTTTTCAAAAGTAGATGAAGTAGTAGACAGATTTTATTCCTCTTTGGAAAGCTTTTTGGAGGAGAATTTTGAAAATACAGATTTTTCAATAAAAAAAATTGAGACTATTAAACCAGAAATAGGAATACAAACATTTAAAATTTTTTCAGAGGATAGTTCAGACCTATCCTTTTTCCAAGGATCTTTATTTTTACACGACAGTGACAGAGAAACATTTAATTTAGGACTTGGACAAAGATATTTAACTGATGATGATAGTATATTATTTGGTTTAAATGCTTTTTATGATTATGAATTTGATTATGAGCACCAAAGATTTAGTATAGGTGCTGAGATTAAATCTTCTATTCTAGATTTAAATTACAACCAGTATTTTGCTCAAAGTTCAAGTAAAAAAGGAAAAGATAGTAAAAATGAAGAAGCTATAGATGGTTATGATGCAGAGGTAGGAGCACATCTTCCATACATTCCATCTATGAAAGTATATTTAAAAGCTTTTGATTTTGAAGTACCAAGTGGAAATGATTTTCAAGGATTAGAATTTTCTACACAATTAAAAATACCAAATTCAGGTTTATCTTTTGAAATTGGCCATACAGATTATGATAATCATACCGATCAGAGTTTTATTAATATCAAATATAGTAATAATGAAAGAAACCCAGGGACATCATTATTTAGCGATAATGCCTATGAAAAAATTTCTATGAAAGATAGAATGTATGAAAAAGTTAGAAGAGACAACATTATAAAGAAAAAGGGAACAAGTTTTACTGTTAAGGCAGGAGGATTTTAAATGAAGAATATAAAATATTTATTTTTAATTTTATCTACAATTTTTATATTTGAAATATTGAATTCTAATAAAGCCGAAGCTTGCACAATATCTTCTGGAGTTGTATCAGAAAGTGATATTAACAGTGGATGTGATACGGCACCTGCTGAATATGAAATAGTAATTTATAAACTATACTTATGTACAAGCGCTCCAACTGAAGCAACAACATCATCAACAGTTGTTTTAACTCCTTGTTCTCAAATATTTAACAACACAAGTGGAGCTACTGCAGCTGTAACTCAAGGAGCCGAAATTGTTCTAGATGGAACTTATACACGACCTCCAAATGGAACTTATACTCATGGATACGCTTATATGGATAATACCTTTGGTATAACATGGGCAGGCGAGCTTAGTGGTGCTAAAACAGGAACATCAAGTGGAACAGGAATATTCTGTGGAACAAAAGCTGGCTCTGGAACTCATGCAAAAGGAAGTACTCATACTGGAAATTCTGTTTGTGGTTCAAGCGCCATTACACCAGGTAAATTTGTTGAGACATTAGCTCAATTTGGTGCGCATGACGATGCATTCTCGTCAAAGGCTGAAGTTGATGATATAAATAACACAACAGCGAGTATTATTGGATATTTAGTTGATAGTAACGAACATAGAGCAGCTAACACAGGTGAAGTTGTAAAGCTAGAAGGTCTTGTAAAATTTGCAGACCCTATTACAGTTACTGGATCGACATCTTCTTTGAGCATGACATTTAATGTTGGAGAGGGAATGCACTTATCAAACACAGGTTCAGACTCACTTTGGATTGGAAGTGGTCCCTTCGAAGCAATTATGAAGGCAAATTAATGTCCTGGAAAATCTAAAAGATTTTCAACAGTGTATCCCTTTTTAACTAAATTATCTGTACCACCTAAATCAAAAAGATTTATAACAAATATAAATCCAGCCACTTTACTTTTTGATAACTCTATTAATTTAGCTGCTGCTTCTGCAGTACCACCAGTAGCAATTAAATCGTCTATTATTAAGACTTTATCACCTTGATCGAATGAATCTTTGTGAACTTCTATTGTGGCTGTTCCATACTCAAGCTCAAAGTCTACTGAATGAACGTCAGCAGGTAATTTATTTTTCTTTCTCAACATTATGAATGGTTTATCAAGTATATAAGAAACAGCTGATGCAAAAACAAAGCCTCTAGATTCTACAGCTCCAATTTTATTAAACTGGAACTTTTTTGATCTTTCAACAATTTGATTAATACATTCTTTGAATGCCTTTTCATTTTTAATAAGTGTTGTTATATCTCTGAAAAGAATTCCCTTTTTAGGATAGTCTTTAATTGATCTAATATGTTCTTTTAAATCCATTAATCTTAAATATAATCTAAATAAATATATGGCAAATAATAAATTAGCAATTATTGGTGGTAGTGGATTATATGATGTTGAAGAGTTTAAAGATAGAGAAACACTAGATTTAAACACTCCATGGGGAAAACCCTCAGATTTAATATTAAAGGCCAAATATAATAATAAAGAAATTTATTTTCTACCAAGACATGGAAAAGGTCATTTTATTTCTCCATCAAAAATAAATTTTAGAGCAAATATTGATGCACTTAAACAACTAGGTATTACGGACATAGTTTCTGTTTCAGCTGTAGGATCATTAAAAGAAGATTTGCCTCCCGGTAAATTTGTTATAGTTGATCAGTTCATTGATAGAACTTTTGCTAGAAACAAAACTTTTTTTGATGATGAGATTGTTGCGCATGTATCAATGGCGCATCCAACTTCAAGTGGGTTGATAAATGCTTGCGAAGAAGCTATTAAAAAAGAAAATATACCTTATCAAAGAGGTGGAACTTACGTTGTAATGGAAGGTCCACAATTTTCTACATTAGCAGAGTCAAAACTATATAGATCTTGGAAAGCGGATGTTATCGGAATGACAAATATGCCAGAAGCCAAATTAGCAAGAGAAGCTGAAATTAGATATGCTTCGGTTTCTATGGTAACAGATTATGATTGCTGGCATCCAGATCATGAAAATGTTGATGTTCAACAAGTTATTAAAGTACTCTTAGATAATGCAGCAAAAGCAAAAAATATGATTAAAAATTTGATAGATAACTTTGAAAATCACATTGATCCTAATGACCCAACTAATAATTGTTTAGATGTAGCAATCATCACCGCTCCTGAAAAAAGAACGCAAAAAACTAAAGATAAATTAAAAACGATTGCAGGAAGAGTACTTAATAAATGAAAATTAATGGTGTTGAATATAAAACAATTTGGTTTGATGACGAAAAACAAGTTGTAAAAATAATAGATCAAACAAAGCTACCACATAAATTTATAATAAAAGAATTAAGTTCAGTTAAAGACGCTATAAATGCTATTAAAACAATGGAAGTTCGAGGTGCTCCATTAATCGGAGGTACAGCTGCATTTGGATTAGTCCTAGCTATAAAAGAAAATAAAAGTTTAGATTTTATAAAAAAAAGTTCGGAAGAATTAGTTGCTACTAGGCCGACGGCTATAAATCTTCAGTGGGCAGTTCATAGAATGAATAACAAATTATCATTTGTTGAACCTGGAGATTTATTTAATGTTGCACTCAATGAAGCTAAAGAAATTTGTAAGGAAGATGAGGGATTTTGTGAAAGTATTGGTAAAAATGGATTAAATATTATTGAAGATATATATAATAAAAAAAAAGATACCGTAAATATTCTCACTCATTGTAATGCAGGTTGGTTAGCTACAATAGATTGGGGAACAGCAACTTCTCCTATTTATCATGCACATAAAAAAGGAATACCAATACATGTTTGGGTAGATGAAACTAGACCAAGAAATCAAGGAGCAAACCTTACATCGTATGAACTTAATGAAGAAGAAATTCCAAATACAATTATAGCAGATAATACAGGTGGAATATTAATGCAAAGAGGACAGGTTGATATGTGTATTGTTGGAACAGATAGAACATTATCTAACGGAGATGTATGCAATAAAATCGGCACATATTTAAAAGCTCTTGCAGCTCATGATAATAAAGTTCCTTTTTATGTCGCTCTACCAAGCTCAACAATAGATTGGAATTTAAAAAACGCTAAAGATATTCCAATAGAAGAAAGAGATCCAAGAGAACTTTCTCATGTAGATGGAATTAACAAAGATAAAAAAGTAGATAAAGTTTTAATTTATCCAGAGAAAAGTAAGTCATTAAATTTGGCTTTTGATGTAACACCTGCTAGGTATGTTACAGCATTTGTAACAGAAAGAGGTATATGTGAAGCCTCTACTGAAGGTTTAAATGGTCTCTTCAAAAACTAACAAAAAGAAAAATGATGTTATTAAGTTTTCCAAAATGCTTAATGATAAAAAATTATCAGCTTTAAGATCTGGCAATATATCAGTTAGACATAGAAATGGTTTTTTAATAACCCCTTCAGGAAAAAAATATTCATCATTAAAAATAAAAGATATAGTCTTTGTTGGTTTGGATGGAAAATATGAAAAAAAATACAAACCTTCATCAGAATGGAGATTTCATCAAGATATTTATATTAAAAAGAAAGATGCTCAAGCAATAGTTCACTCACATTCAATTAATGCAACTGCACTATCTGTTCACAAAAAACCTATTCCAGCTTTTCATTACATGGTTGCTCTCGCTGGAGGTAAAGATATTAAATGTGCAAAATACGCAACATATGGAACAAGAGAGCTTTCAAAAAACATATTAAAAGCTTTGAATAATAGAAAAGCCTGTTTGATTTCAAATCACGGTCAGATTGCATTTGATAATAATTTACCTGATGCTTTTGAATTAGCACAAGAAGTTGAAAATTTGAGTTTACAGTATATAACCGCTCTTAAGCTTGGAAAGCCAAAAATTCTTTCTATAAATGAAATGAATAAAGTTTTAAAAAAAGCTAAAAATTATAAAAGAGGTTAATAGGTGACAAAAGTTGGTGAACATATAACTCTAGATATCATTGGAACTAAAAAAGAATATGATCCCTCATTTTATGAAAAGTTAGTTTATAAAATTGCAAAATTAGCAAAAGTAACAGTTTTAAAGATTTCAAAATATAAATTTGAGCCTCAAGGTTTTACATTGGTAGCTCTGTTAGCAGAAAGTCATATAAGCTTTCACACTTTCCCGGAAAATGAAATTATAAGCTTTGATTTTTTTACTTGTGGTAAAGTTTCACCATCAGTTGCTCTTAAAGTAATAAAAGAAGAAATAGAACACAAACAAATCATTATTAAGGAATTTAACAGAGATACGATTGATCTATATCATGATAACTATAGTTCACCAGGATTAAAAAAATCTTATGTTGTAAATAAAGTATTAGAAAATTTTAAATCCAAAGCAGGACAATATATTGAAATATTAGATTTAGAACAGTTTGGAAAAGCTTTATTTATTGATAATGAAATACAAGTCGCTGAGAGTGATGAACATTTATATAGCTCAACCTTTGTAAATTCAGGTCTTAATTTGAATTCAAATAAAGAGAAAGCAGCAATTATTGGTGGAGGTGACGGTGGTGTTGCTAGAGAATGTATTTCACAAAATTTTGGATTTATAGATTGGTATGAATTAGATCCTGAAGTTGTTGATGTATGCGATAAACATTTAAGCAAGATAGGAGAAAAGGCTACAGAAAAAAATTCAGTTAAATGTGTCTGGGGTGATGCATTTGAGAGCATTAAATCAGTCAAAGATAATACCTATGATCAAATTTTTGTTGATCTTAACGATGATCAATTTTGCATAGATTTAGCTGCAAAAAATATGTCATCATTAGAAAGAATTTTAAAACCTAAAGGTGTAATTACTGCTCAAGTTGGAAGCCAAGATAAAAAACCCAAACAAGTTGAAAATTGGTTAAATGTTTTTAACAAAAATTTTGGAAACACAAAACTTTCAAGAGTTTACATACCAAGTTTCGATTGTTCTTGGAATTTTTCCTCGTCAATAAATCATTAATTTTACTTTTTAAAACAATAATTTTATGAAATAATCTCAAAAATTTTGGAGGAAAAAAATGAAAAAATTAAAAGTATTAGGACTTGGTATTTTAATATCATCATTTCTAACAATTTCTTCTATTGCAGATCAAATTAAAATAGGAACTGAAGGTGCATATCCACCTTGGAATTCTAAAGACTCAGCAGGAAATTTGATTGGCTTTGAAGTCGAATTAGCAAATGAACTATGCAAAATTATGAATCATGATTGCACTATTGTTGAGCAAGACTGGGATGGAATGATACCAGCTTTAGTTTCAAGAAAATTTGATGCTATTATGGCTGGAATGTCAATAACTGGTGAGAGAATGAAAACAATAAACTTTTCTCAAGGTTATGCTGATGAAGTTGCATCATTAGCTGTTATGAAAGGATCAAAAAACGAAGGTCTTAAAACAATGTCAGCTATAAATCTATCTGACGTAAGTGCTGATGAACAAGCAACACTAGATGTTTTGACTAAAGCATTTAAAGGTAAAACTATTGGTGTACAAACAGCAACAATTCACCAGAACTTCTTAGAGTCAGGTTTAATGGGTAATGTAAAAATTAGAACTTACAAAACTCAAGACGAAGTAAATTTAGATTTATCTGCTGGTAGAATAGATGCAGCGCTAGCTGCTGCAGTTGCCTTTACTGATTATGCAGAAAAATCTGGTAAAGGAGTTGTATTAACTGGACCAACATTTGCAGGTGGAGATTTTGGTAATGGTGTTGGTGTTGGTATTAGAAAAGGTGACTCTAAACTTCTAAATGATTTTAATGCAGCAATTGATAAAGCTAGAGATGATGGAATTATTAGTAAGCTTGCTATAAAACATTTTGGTTTTGACGCTTCTATGTAATAAATTATTTATGGGTGGCTATAATTAGCCACCTATATTATGGAACTTCTATATTTTGGTGATAAAGGTTGGGGAGATGAGTTATTCTTTGCAACCTTAATGACAATTGCGGTTTCAATAACCGCAATGATAATAGGCTTTATATTTGCTGCTTTATTCACTCCATTAAAATTATCAAATAACAAATTTCTTAATTCTATTGGTAATGCATACACCACTGTTATTAGAGGTGTACCTGAGCTTTTAGTAATTTATTTATTTTTCTTTGGTGGAAGCGGAGCAATTATGTTTGTTGCTTCAATATTTGGTTATAATGATTATATTGAAATTAATGCTTTTTTAACAGGTTCATTTTCAATAGGAATTATATCTGGAGCGTACTCGACTGAAGTATTTAGAGGAGCCCTACAATCAATTGATAAAGGTCAATTTGAAGCTGCGAAAGTTTTAGGATTTAATAAATATATTTACTTCTTTAAAATTATTTTGCCTCAAATGCTAAGACTAGCAATTCCAAACTTAAGTAATGTTTGGCAAATTACATTAAAAGATACTTCTCTTATATCTGTAACTGGTTTAGTTGAAATAATGAGACAATCCTACATTGCGGCCGGCTCAACTAGAGATCCATTATTTTTTTACTCGTTTGCAGCAGTTTTATACTTAATGCTTACATTTTTAAGTATGCAATTATTAAACAGATTAGAAACAAAATATAGCAAAGGTTATTAATGGATATTGAATTAATGATTAATAGTTTTCCAAAGTTGTTAAATGCAACTTTGATTACTCTTAAACTATTATCTGTATCTCTAATTCTTGGTCTTTTTATTGGATTAGGTTTTGCAATCTTAAGAATGAATAATAATAAGTTGATTAATAAATTTGCATATGGATACTCACATATTTTTAGAGGAACACCTTTATTGGTTCAAATCTTCATAATATATTTTGGATTAGGTCAAATTGAATACTTAAGAACAACATTTTTGTGGGTAGTTTTAAAAGAACCATACTGGTGTGCGATAATAGCATTTTCATTAAATACTGGCGCTTATACTTCTGAAATATTGAGATCTGCTTTTCAAACCATAAAACCAGGATATTTAGAGGCTGGCAGAAGCTTAGGAATACCTTCCAAAATTATTTTTACAAAAATACAAATTCCTATTGCAATTAAACAATCTTTACCAGCTTATGGTAATGAAATAATTTTGATGCTTAAAGGAACATCTCTAGCAAGCACAGTCACACTAATGGACTTAACTGGTGTTGCAAAATATATAATTTCAACAACTTTTAAGCCTGTCGAGGTATTTATTGTGGCAGGAGGTATTTACTTGTTTATGACTTTTATAATCCATAATGTAATTAAATATTTAGAAAAAAAATATGGATTTCAAACATGAAAGTAGCATGCATACAATTATCTAGTGGAGAAAATTACGAAAGTAATTTCAAAGATATTCTTAAATATGTAAATCAAGCTATAAAAAATAAATCAGATTTAATCATTACACCCGAAACCTCCTCTTTGATGTCTAGCAGTAGAGAAATATTATTTAAATTTTCATTTGAAATGAATAAAGATCCAATTTTAAAGAAAATTAAAGAAGTTTCAAAAAAATATAAGAAATGGATTTTACTTGGTTCAATTTGCGTTAAAGTTAAAAATAAACTCAGAAATAGATCTATACTGGTTGGACCGAATGGAAAAATTGTCAAATATTATGACAAAATTAACATGTTTGATGTTAAAATTCCGAATAAAGAACAGCATAAGGAAAGTAAAACTTTTAAAGCAGGAAATAAATTAGTCACCGCCAATTTACCTTGGGGTAAAATAGGTTTTACAATTTGTTATGATCTCAGATTCCCAGAACTTTACAGAAATTTATCTAAAAAAAATCTAAGTTTTATTGCTGTTCCGTCAGCTTTTACAAAGTTTACTGGACAAAAACATTGGTTAACTCTTTTAAGAGCAAGAGCGATTGAAAATTTTTGTTATATATTTGCACCAGCTCAAACAGGTAAAAATACTCCAAAAAGAGAAACATTTGGTCATACAGTAATTATTTCACCGGATGGAAAAATATTGGCACTAAAAAAATTAGGCAAAGGAGTGATATATTCAAAAATTAATCCTAAGCTCTCTATGGATTTAAGAAAAATAATACCAAGTTTAATTTAATTCCTGCTATCCACAATCAATGTATCTTTTGATCCACCACCTTGAGAACTGTTAACTATCGTACTGCCTTTTTTTAGAGCAACTCTAGTTAATCCACCTGTTGTAACATACGTTGATTTACCTGTTAAAATAAAAGGTCTTAAATCTAAATGTCTTGGTTCAATGTTATCAGGTGTGATTGTAGGTACCGTCGATAGAATTTCTAATGGTTGTGCAATATAATTTCTTGGATCTCTCTTAATTTTTTTTATCATTTCATCTTTTTCTTTTTTAGATGCTTTAGGGCCAATCATGATACCATATCCACCAGATGCATTAGCCGGTTTTACAACTAATTTGGATATATTTGAAATAACATGATTTCTATGTGTTTTTATATTACATAAAAAAGTTTCAACCTGATCAATTTTTGGTTGTTCGCCTAAATAATATACAATCATCTTTTCTACATACGAATAGACTGCTTTATCATCTGCGACACCAGTTCCTAATGCGTTTATGATACCCACATTACCTTTTCTCCAGCATTTAAATAGACCAGGAACTCCTAAAAGAGACCCTTTAAAGAATACTTTTGGATCAATAAAATTATCATCTAATCTTCTATATATACAGTCTACCTTTAGAGGCCCTTTGACAGTTTTCATATAGACATTGTCATTTTCAACAAATAGGTCTTTGCCCTCAACTAAAGCAATACCCATTTGTTCTGCTAAAAATTCGTGTTCAAAATAAGCTGAATTATAAACTCCTGGAGTTAATAAAACCATATGTGGATTATTAGTTTTTTTAGGAATGCATTCAGTCATGCAATTATATAATTTATTCGCATACTGATGAACTGAAGATACCTTATATCTTGTAAATAATTCAGGGAAAATATCTCTCATTACCATTCGATTTTCCAACATATATGAAACACCAGATGGAACCCTAAGATTATCCTCAAGCACTAAAAAATTACCATTTATATTTTTAATTAAATCTGTTCCAGAAATATTAGCCCAAGCCTTATGTTTTGGTGAAAAACCATCGCATTCTTTCAAATATTGTGGAGAATTAAAAACTAATTCTTTTGGAATTATTTTGTCCTTAAATATTTTTTTTTGATTATAGACATCATCTATAAATAAATTTAACGCCTTAATTCTTTGGGATAATCCTATAGATACTGTTTTCCATTGCGATTTCGTTATAATTCTTGGTATAATATCTAAAGGCCATTTTTTTTCTTCCGCTCTATTACTTGCAGAGTAAACTCTAAAATTTATTCCTCTAGCATTTATTGTACTTTGGCAATTTAACTCAATTTCTTGAAGTCTCTTTTTTCCATATTTTTCGAGAATACTTGAAATAATTTTAGCATGACTTCTTAACTTTTTATCTTTGCTAATGTATCCGTCAAAAGTTGATTTTGAATCATAATTTTTCCAAAAATCTGACATATTTACTTAATTTTTTTACATAAGAGTCAAATAAGCAAATGATTAAATTAGATACCTGATATGAAATAAATGGGTTTTATTGTGATAACATATAATTTAAACAGTTAATTGATCATGACTTATTGTATTGGTATTAAAACAGAGACCGGATTAGTATTTGCATCAGACTCTAGAACAAACGCTGGACTTGATAATGTAAATATATACTCCAAAATGCTAACACATGATGTTGGGGATAGATCAATTGTAATTGTCACTTCAGGAAATCTTGGAACTTCCCAGGCAGTTTATAATTCAATAAAAAAAGATTTAAAAAGTGAAACAGGTATTATGAATTTAAATACATGCAGTGATTTTGAGCAAATTGCTTCGTATATAGGCTCCTTAAATATTGAGCATTCTTCACCTCAAGGCATTAATACTGATAGTGTTTTACTAGGCTCAACCTTTATTGTTGGTGGTCAAATAAAAGATCAACCACCACAATTATATTTAGTTTACCCGCAAGGTAATTATATTCGTCCAGCAGATAGCAAACCATATTTAGTTATAGGAGAAGTGAAATATGGGAAACCTATTTTAGATAGAGTAATCACACCAAAAGTCTCAATTGGCGATGCATCGAGATGCGCACTGATATCAATGGACTCTACATTAAAAAGTGATCTAACAGTTGGACCGCCTATAGACTTTGCTGTTATCAAAAAAGATGAAATCAAAATAGCATCACTTAAATGCTTAAATATGAATGACCCTGAATTTTCAAAAGTTTGTAATCAGTGGTCGCAAGGTATTTTCAAGATATTTGATTCTTTTCAAAGGTTTGACTGGGAATAAAACTAATATTTTGTGTATTCTTTAATTTCTTTAATTTTAGAACCAGTTCTATTATTTATTTCTAATTTTAATTTTGCCCGTTCATCATTTAGGAAGTGAACATCTCTTGATAATTTAATAAATTTTTCACCAAAGTCAGAGTTTTTTTCGCAAAGTCTTTTGTCATCCTCTATTACCCAAAGCTTTGAATTAATTTCTTTTAGTGAATTATATAAACTTTCAATTTCTTTGTAATTTTTAATATTTGTATTTAATTGATCTTTTAAAATTTTATATTCATCATTTATGAAATTTAGTTTTTCAGGATCTTTAATTTTTTCAGATTTAATTTCTAAAATTGAAATTTTATCCAGTAATTCTCCAACTGATACTTCTACTAAAATTTTATTCATATAAATCGATATTATGTTAAGTTGTTAAAAATATGTCTAATATACTTATTATAAAACATGGATCTTTGGGTGATATAGCGCAAGCGAGTGGTGCAATTCAAGATATATCTGATAATCATCCAAATGATGATCTTTATATACTATCAACCAAACCTTATTATGAGTTATTAAAAAAAAATCCAAATATAACCGATGTCATTTTAGATAAACGACTCTCTAGGTTTAACTTAATTTATTTATATTTATTAATGAGAAAAATAAAAAAATATAAATTTATTAAAGTTTACGACCTTCAAAATTCTAAAAGAACTAGTTTTTATAAAAATATTCTCTTTCCAAAAGCAACGTCAGATATTTGGTCATCAACAGAAACAACAATTCCTGAAGGAACTAGTAAGATTGATTTTGATAAAGACACTGTACTAAACCGCTTTGAACATCAATTAAATGTTTCTGGAATTAAAACTAATCACGTAACTAAACCAGACTTTTCTTGGAGCTGTGAGGATATTTCAGAAATCAAAAAAAAATATAATTTAAACAAATATTTAATTTTATTCCCCTTTTCATCATCTCATTTAACTATAAAAAGATGGCCACATTACAATGAATTGATAAAAAGAATTAAATCTACTTTTAGAGATGAAATCCAAATTTTAATTGCTCCCGGTCCTAATGAAATCAAGTTAGCTAATGATATTGATGCTAATATTATTTTAGATAATGATAAAGCGCTCAACATTTCTCAACTTTCATCATTAATAAAAGAAAGTTATTTTGTTATATCTAATGATACTGGGCCAGCACATATGGCGGCTCATTTAAATGTAAAAGGATTAGTTTTATTTGGATCGCATACTACTGCAAAAAAAGTTAGTATTGAGCGAGAATATTTTAAAGCAATTCAAGTTTCAGATTTGACCAAACTTTCAGCAGATAAAGTATTTCAAAGAATGCAAGAAGCCATTAATTAGTTTTTCTAAATTTTGATAATAAAAAAGGTAAAAATAAAACTATTATAAAAATTCTTAAAAAATGATGGTAGCTCACAAATATTGGATCAATGTTATAAGCAACACTAATAACAACCATTTCATGAATTCCTCCTGGAGCAAAACTTAAAAAAGTTGGGATAAATTCAAACCCTATATAGGTGAGTAAATAAGCAGTTATCATTGCAACAACAACTAAAATTGAACTAACAATTATTCCATGAAATATAAAAAATAATAATTCTTTAATTTTTAATCCATTTAATCTTGTACCCAAAGCTGTTCCAAGAAATATAAATGCAATATTTATAAATGCATCTGGGAATCTAGCATTGATTATTTCAAAGGTATAAAAAGCACCAGATAAAGCCATCGCACCAACTAAAGTAGGTGATGGAATTTTATAATTTTTTAAGATGTTTGCAAAAATGAAACAGATTATTAATAAAAATAATATTTCTAAAAAATATCTTCCGTTATAGATATTTTCATAATTGTAACCTGCGATTTCAGAGAACCCTAAATTATTTATAAAAAAAATAGGAACAAAACTTACGATAAATATAACTCTAGTAGCCTGAGGAATCAAAACACCTTTATCATTTTTACTTTTACCAAATTCTAATAAAGCAGCAGATATTGGAACAAATGCACCTGGAAGAGCTGCCAAAACTGAAATGAATTTACTAAATTTACAAACTTTAAAAAAATAATAACTGGCAAGAATAGTGCTTACTATTGTACAGATTAACATCGCTAAAGATGAAAAAATCCATAAATGAATTTTATACAACAGTGTTACATTTAAAGTTCCACCAAGAATTATACCAACGATCAAAAATATAGGATTTAATAATTTAGTTGGAAATATTATTTTATAATTAGTGAAAGCAAAACATAAATTCAAACCTAAAGAGCCCAATAACCATGGTAAAGGTAAATTAATTAATGTGCCTAGGTATCCACCGATAAGTCCTATAAAAAGAGCCCTATAACTACCTATTAAAGCTAAGAAATATTCTTTAATATTTTTTGAAAGATTATATTTGAGCATTGACTAAAATTTATAACTTATGTTTAATGATGACTTCATAAATATAATAAGAGAGGAAATAATGAAACTAATTAAAACTTTTATTTCAGTTTTATTCTCTGCTTTCCTTCTGTTTTCATCAACAAGTTCATTCGCAGTTGAAAAATTACATTTTTTAATTGGCGGCGGTGCTGGTGGTGGTTGGGATGGAACTGCTAGAGGTACTGGAGAAGCATTAACAAAAGCTGGTTTTTTGAAAAGTGCATCATTTGAAAATATGTCAGGTGGTGGGGGTGGTAAAGCTTTAGCTTACCTAATCAATAACGCTCCAAAAGATACAGTTTTAGTTCAGTCAACACCATTGGTTTTAAGATCTATTACAAGACACAAAGGTTATGTTAAAGGAACTGGTACATTATCTTATAAAGATGTTAAACCAATTGCAGGTGTAATTGGAGATTATGGTGCAATAGTTGTAGCAAAAAATTCACCAATCAAAAATTTCAAAGATGCAGTTGATCAATATCAAAAAGATCCAAAATCAATTAAAATGGCTGGTGGATCTGTAAGAGGAAGCATGGACCACTTAATTGGTGCGTTAGCTTTCCAAGCAGCTGGAGCAAATCCAAACGATGTGATTTATGTTCCATATGATGCTGGTGGAAAAGCTCTTGCTGGACTTTTATCTGGAGAAACTCAAATACTTTCAACAGGTTTAGGTGAAGTAATGGGTGCTAGAGATCAAGTAAGAATAATTGGTATCACAGCTCCTGAAAGAGTAGGTGATGCACCAGAAGCTCCAACATTAAAAGAGCAAGGATATGATGTTCAGTTTGTTAACTGGAGAGGTTTCTTTGCACCAAAAAGCATGAGCATGAGCGACTATAACAAAATCTCTAAAATGCTTGGCGATGTTCAAAAAACACCAGAGTGGGAAGCTGTTAGAAAAAGAAATGCATGGGTAAATATTTATAACCCAGGTTCTAAATTTGATGCGTTCTTAGAAAAACAAACAGTTGAAATGACAGCTCTGATGAAAAAACTTGGAGTAATATAATCTTTATAGATTATTAAAGAATGTAAAGCAGTGAGAATAAGTCCTACAAAATTTATCTCACTGCTTTTTTTAGTTCTATCAGTATTTTATTTATATACTGCTTACAATATTCAAGTATTTGCATTCGATGAGAATGCACCATTCAATGCTAGGACTTTTCCAATATATTTAGGTTGGGCAGGTATAATTTTATCAAGTTTAAAAATAATTTTACCTGAGAAAATTACTATAGAGGTAAATCATAAACACTTAGATTATAAAAGTATAATCTATCTAATAATTATCTCTCTAATATATGCAGCTGTAATTTTAAAAATTGGATATTTTATATCAACTTCTTTATTTCTTTTTGCATCTTACTATTTCTTAGGTGAAAGAAGATGGGGATTAATGTTTATTTTATCTTTTCCATTTGTTGCTGCATTTATGTATTTATTACACGGTTTATTAAACATTTATCTTCGCGATCCATTTTTAAAATATATTGGAGTTATGGGATGATCGAAGGAATACTTATCGGATTATCAACAGCACTATCATTAACGAATATTTTAATGGTGATGGTTGGTTGTTTTGCTGGAACAATAATTGGAATGTTGCCAGGACTAGGACCAATGACTGCAATAGCATTAATGATACCAATTACCTATGGCTTTGATCCTTCAACAGGTTTAATTTTAATGGCAGGGGTTTATTATGGAGCAGTATTTGGAGGATCTACATCTTCTATTTTGTTAAATGCACCTGGAATACCAGGAACTGTTGCAACAGCGTTTGATGGCTATCCAATGGCGCAACAAGGTAAAGCTGGAAAAGCTTTAGCAATCGCTGCTTATAGTTCATTTGCAGGTGGAACAATTTCTGCAATATTTTTATTAGTTGCAGCCCCTAGTTTGTCAAAAGTAAGTTTAGCTTTTAGATCACCTGATTATTTTGCATTAATGATCTTAGGTTTAACTGCAATTTCTGCATTTTCATCTAAAGGACAGTTTTTAAAAGCAATGATGATGGTAGTTTTAGGATTAATGTTAGCTACAGTTGGTCAGGATTCATTGTCAGATATAACAAGATTTACCTTTAACAATATGAACTTAACTGACGGAATAAGCTTTGTATTAATTGTCATGGCTACATTTGCAATGAGTGAAGCTCTAACGATTATTTTTAGAGGGAAGGATCCAAACAGAGCAGCAAAACAAATCTCATTAACAGAATTAGGTTCGATAAAAGTAAATAAAGAAGAAACGATTAAAATGGCTAAAACAATACCTAGATCCTCAATACTTGGATTCTTAATTGGTGTTTTACCTGGTGCAGGCGCAACAATCGCATCTTTCTTAGCATATGGAATGGAAAGAAATTACGTAAATGAAGAGGAAAAACAAAAATTTGGAAAAGGCAGCGTTCATGGTTTATCAGCACCAGAGACAGCAAATAATGCGGCTTGCTCTGGTTCATTTGTTCCATTGCTAACATTAGGAATTCCTGGAAGTGGTACAACTGCAGTTATGCTTGGAGCTCTTTTAGGGTTTGGTATTCAGCCAGGACCAAGACTTTATCAAACTAACCCTGAAATTTTCTGGTCAGTTATCATGTCAATGTACATTGGTATGGTCGTGCTTTTGATTTTAAATTTACCTTTAATACCTTATATCGCTAGAATTTTAGCAGTACCTAGAAATTACTTAATTCCTTTAATTTTATTTTTTTCAGTAACAGGAATATATTTAATGTCATTTAACAATTTTGATATTTTTTTAATGATAGGTATTGCAGTGGTTGCAACTTTTTTAAGGCTCTATGATTTTCCCATGCCACCTTTAATATTGGCTTTTGTACTTGGAGGACTAATGGAGGAAACATTAAGAAGATCACTATTAATAAGTGATGGATCACCTAATTTTTTATGGGATAGGCCTATAACACTAATAATCTTATTAATTACAATAACAATTGTTGGTTGGCAAATTTTTTCAACTTTTAGAAAAAAAAGTTAAATATAAATTTTATCAGCTAGACCGTAGCAAAGAATTCCACTTAGCACTGTTAAAATTCCCGATGCTATAACACCTTCACTATTTGTTTTTTCGTTATGTCCAAGCTTATTGACATAAATTGTATATATTCCAATAAGGAAGTATAAAACGTTTTGTGCAAAAATTAGTGTAAAGAAACCCCATGTTCCAGCCAAACCATCTGCTTTGATTAACATTATATAAAGTGCCACTAAAATTGATGCAATAAACGGTGCCCCAAAAAATCTAACCATCACTGCTGCAGAATGATCTATATTGTATTGATCTAAAAAAGACTTTGTTGCAACAACTGTTCTAAAAGCATAAACAGCGTAAACGATAAAATGGACGATAAAAATACTTAAATAAATTATACCATTAAATTTATCTAACATATTTTAATTTTATAGGATTCTTTTGTAGTTTTCAATTATCTTGTCCCAAAGAAAATTTTCGGCGTGTGTTTTGCAATCTTTTCCAAATTCAACATACTTATTACTTACAAATAAATTATCTATGCTTGAATAAATTTCATCTAGACTGTTACCATCGCAAATTAACCCCGTTTTATTATGAACAATTGCATCAGAAGCACCTCCATCTTTACCACCAATAGACGGTACCCCATATTGTGCAGCCTCAATAAAAGAAATTCCAAAGCCCTCAACAGAAGTTTTGTGAATTATTGATGGCATTATAAAAATATTTGACTTTGCAATTAATGCATTTTTTAATTCATTAGAGATATCACTTAAAAAATTTACATATTTATCAAGATTTAATTCTATCACTAATTTTTTTAAATTTTCTTCTTCATCTCCATATCCTATACAAGTGTAAGTAATATCAGGATATTTCTCTTTTAAATTTCGGATAGCCATTATAACTTTTTCGTGATTTTTTCTTTTGTCAAATCTTGATACAGTAATTAGTCTTTGTTTTTTTCCTTTTAGAATTTCTTCTGCTTGTTTAAGGTCATCTTTTGGAATTTCTTCAACAGGATCAACGCCAGGATTTATAACTATTAATCTTTTTTCTTCAACTCCAAGACTAACCGCTAAATTTTTCGTAAAGTTTGAGTTTGCCACCACATGGTCAACATTATTTAAAACTTCTAAAACTTTTTTGTTTAATCTAGATCCTTTAGGGTGATTAATTTCTTTAGAATGAATTAAACATATTCTCTTCTTTGAGGATTTTATAAGTTCCAAGCTTTTCCAGTGATCTGCAATAATACAATTTACATTTTTATTTTCATTTAAATATTCGTTTATTAGTAGAGATTTTCTGTATTTTCTTAATAATTTAACTCCACTAACTCTTTCAATTGTAAATGAAACTTTCTCATCAAATTTTTTATGATCTTCGTGGTAATCTGCAAAAACTTTAACCATATCTAACTTTGATAAAGATCTTGCTAATCCCCACATTAGATTTTGCATACCACCAACGTCGGGTGGAAAAGTTCTAGTTATTATTAAATACATTAATTAGATGACCACTTAATACCACAACCCATACTAGGGAATTGTTCTTCAGGACCTATGCCTGTTTCAGAAACTTGTTTCATAGCAATAAATAAATCACTATCTCCGGATCTCACAGGCTTTAGTTCTCTTAATTCTCTTATTCTTCCTCTATATTGAAGACCAAAATCTTTATCATAACCAAAAAAATCTGGAGTACATACAGCATCATATTTTCTTGCAATGTCTTGGGTTTCATCAATTAGGTATGGAAAATTAAACTTATGTTTAATTGCAAACTCTATCATTTTTTCAAAAGAATCTTCCGGGTAATTAATTGGATCATTAGAACATATTGCAACTGAATTTATTCCTAAATCACTAAGCTTAGTACAATCCTCCACTACATCTCTAATAATTGCTTTTACATATGGACAATGATTACAAATAAACATGACCAAAGTTCCATTTTCACCTTTGATATCATTTAATGATATTAATTTGTTCTCTGTAGATTTTAATTCAAAATTTTCTGCTTTTTTTCCAAAATCACATACTGGCGTTTTAATAGGCATAATGTAATAATATATAAATTATGTTTTACGATTTAAAAGATAAAAAACCAAAAAACTCTGGCGAAAATTGGGTTGCACCAAATGCAACTATAATAGGAGATGTCACTCTAGAAAAAAACTCTAGCGTTTGGTTTAATGCTGTAATTAGAGGGGATAATGAAAATATTCATGTTGGAGAAGGTTCAAATGTTCAAGATGGGAGCGTTCTACATACTGACCCAGGCTGCCCATTAATAATAGGTAAAGACGTAACCATCGGTCATATCGTTATGCTTCATGGATGTACGATTGGAGATAATAGTTTAATTGGTATTGGGGCTGTCATTTTAAATAATGCGAAAATTGGTAAAAATTGCATCATTGGTGCTAAAGCATTAATAACTGAAAACAAAGAAATTCCAGATAACTCATTAGTAGTAGGAGCACCAGGAAGAGTAATTAGAAAACTTACAGATGAAGAAATAGGTAAAATTACTGAGAACGCAAAACATTACCAAGATAATTGGAAAAGATACGTAAAGACTGTTTTTTAATATGCCAGCCGGGTATGTAATTGCACAATTAAGAGTAACTAATCCAGAAAATTACAAAGAGTATATTGAAAAAGTTAATCCAATTGTAAAAAAATTTGATGGAGAGTTTTTAGTTAGAAATGGTGAATATCAAATATTTGATGGTAAAACTAATTTTCCAAGAATAATAGTTCTAAAATTTCCAAGTTATGAAAGAGCGCTAGAGTGGTATAATTCGGAAGAATATAAACCTATAAAACAGATTAGACTCGATAATTCTGAAGGGACAAATATAATAATTACAGGATTATGAAAAAAATATTATTAGCATTATTAGTTACATTATTTAGTTCATCAATATTCGCATCAGATGAAAAACCAGGTAGATTTTTTGAAGATCAACCAGATGTAACTGATGATTATCAAATTCATTTTATTTATTTTCTTGCAAAAAAAACAAAAGATAATGAAAGAGACATAAATGGCTGGATAGAAAAAGAAGTTAAAAAAATAGATGATTTATTTTTTAAAATGACTGGCAATAAGCAAAGATTAAAATTTGATTATCGACAAGATGGCAAACTAGATATCTCATTTGTAAGAATGGATCGTAAAGCTAGAAAAGGTGGATGGAATGTTAATTATCCGGATTATTACTTGCAAAAACAAGGATTTAATAATCCAAAAAAATTATATTTCTCATTTACAGATGCGGCAAGTGGAGATGGAGGTCAAATGGGGCCTCATCATGGATACTTGTTTATAAAAAGAGCATCAGGTCAAATTACTAAAATTTCAATTCATGAATTACTTCATGGCAATGGATTTGCTATGCCTTGTACTAAAGGAGTTAAAAATGGATCACATTTAAGTACTGGTATTCTTAGTCAAAATCTTTCAAAAAAATTTGGAAAAGGAGTTTACGATCACAATGATCCAACTTGTCCAGATTTAAAAGACTCTGTTTATTTAACTCCAACCTCAGATAATCCATTTGATCCACTTCAAATTGCTTGTGCTTTAGGTCAAAAGAAAAGAGGCAATCCTCCTGGAAATTATCAAATTCCAGAAAGATATACTCATAAAAAATTGCATAAAGGACGAAAAAATGAATGGTGTACTTATAAGTTAACTGAGTATGCCAAAGAAGATTGGTTTAAAAAATGGAAAGAATAAACTTGTAAAATTTATTATTTATCACTTAGTTTTAATATTTTACAAGATAGTTTTAATTTAGGAAATCTTTTGTTTAAAATGGCTTTAATTTTTTCAAACGAGTCTTTATGAATTTTCTTTTCTATAAGCGAACTAAATTCTTTTTTTCCATTTACTATTTTTGCTGCACCACAATCTTCGTGATTAATAACTATTAATTTATTAATATTATGCAACTTTATCGAAGTTGATAAATTATCCAAAAAGGTTGAGTGCCATTTTTTAAATTTTTTAGAAGTTACACCAATGGCTGCTCCAGCAATAGTAAATGAGCTATACTTTCCAGTTAATTTCTTTTTTTTTAAATAATTAAAAACTTTTGGCTGAAACCTTGGATCAATACATGACAAAACCATAGCTTCATACTTTTTCATTATGGTACCAACCAAGTATCTTTACTATTATCAATGTCAAATCTAGCTCTTCGATGACCTTTTGCTGCTAAATACAACCATTCTATAGATTTAATTTTACACTGTATAACTGTAAAGTTTTTATATCCTTCTTCACTTTGTTCTTTTGTATAATCAAAATTATCTAACTCAGGTTTTAAACCAGATGTTGGAATATCAGACTCTGTACCTGGTCCATTATCTACTAAGTAACATTTACGACTTATATGTTGGGTTTTTTCCCAAGATTGTTTTGTTATATCATTAATGTGATTGATAATTGCTTCAACTTTTAATCTAACCTGAATTTTTTCATCTTTATCGTAAAATAACATCGAGGAATTAGGATTTTTTTCTAAAATTTTTATTTTATCAGATCTAATATCACTATGGAATTGCACTAAATTATTTTGTTCATCTGATTTTCTAAGAACAACAATTCTACTTTCGATATTGTTTTCACTTCCACATGAAAATACAGGTATTCTAAAAGGAGACGATCTATTAGTAACTGCATCAGTTAACATTAACCAAATTTTCTTTTTTATTTCGGAAAAATCCTCGTAGTAGGGAACAGTGGTAGACACAATTACTTTTTCTTTTTTAATCTAGCTATTAAACTTGAGCTATCCCAACGGTTTCCACCCATTTTTTGAACTTCAGCATAATAACCATCAACAATTTCAGTTACTGGAACAGGTGAACCATTTCTTTTTGCTTCTTCAATGCAAATTTTTAAATCTTTTCTCATCCAATCTACAGCAAATCCGTAATCAAATTTATCAGCAACCATAGTTTTATATCTATTCTCCATTTGCCAAGATTGAGCAGCACCTTTTGAAATAGTTTCCATAACTTTATCCATATCTAAACCTGCATTAATTCCAAAATTTACTGCTTCAGATAAACCTTGAACTAAACCACCAATACACATTTGATTAACCATCTTAGTTAATTGTCCACTGCCTGATGGGCCGATCAAAGTTACTTTTTTACTATAACAATCAATTATTGGCTCTGCTTTTTTAAAATCACTATCATCTCCACCAACCATGACAGTTAATATCCCACCTTCTGCACCTGATTGTCCTCCAGATATAGGAGCATCTAAAAAACCAAATCCTTTATCTTTTGCAGCTTTATAAAGTTCTCTAGAAATTTCAGCAGACACTGTTGAATTATCTATATATACGCATCCTTCTTTGGCATTATGAAATAATCCATTATCACCTAAAGAGACTTGTCTTAAATCATCATCATTTCCAACACAGGTAAAAATAAAATCAGCATCTTTAGCTGCTTCAGATGGTGTATCAGCCATATTACCTTTGTATTCACTAATCCACTTTTCTGCTTTTGATTTTGTTCTGTTAAAAACAGTTACATTATGCCCTGCTTTTGATATATATCCTGCCATTGGATAACCCATTACACCAAGACCTATGAAAGCAACTTTAGAAGTCATATTTTTTTATGTTTAAAAATTTAAGTTTAAAAGTAATTGTATTTGGATTTATATTTACATTTTTTTCAAGCTTTGGACAGAGTTTTTTTCTTGGAATATTCAATACAAGTATAAGAGAGACACTATCGATAACTCATGGACAATTTGGCTCAATATATGCATCTGCAACATTGTGCAGTAGTTTACTACTAATATGGGTTGGAAAGAAAATTGATGATATAAATATTTTCCGATTTGCAATCTATGTAACATTACTTTTATCTTTTTCTTGTTTTTTCTTTTCAAAAATTTCATCAATAGTTTTTTTATTCATTGCAATTTTCTTAATGAGGTTTTCAGGACAGGGAATGATGTCTCATACTGCAACAACAACAGTTTCAAGATATTTTACAAAATCACGGGGTAGGGCATTAAGTATTTGTTGGTTTGGTTTATCAAGTGCTGAATTTATTTTACCTGTTTTAATGGTATTTTTGTTGTCATTAACAACTTGGCAAAATATTTGGACAGTAATTGCTTTATTAATTTTAATATTTTTACCGATTGCATCATTCTTTTTAGTTAGAACTGTTAAACTTGATACGAGAGAAAGCACTGAAGGTGAAGAATTTAAAGAGGAAAATATTAAGCAATGGAAAAGAATTGAAGTAATAAAAGATTATAAATTTTATATTGTAAGCATGAATATGCTTGCCATGCCTTGGATTGCAACTGGTGTATTTGTTTATCAGTCATTTATTACTGAATCAAAAAACTGGGGACCATTTGTAATTGCTCAGTCTTTTATGTCATATTCAGTATTTTCGGTAATTACACTTTTAATATCTGGTTTCTTAATTGATAAATTCACAAGTCGAAAACTTTTAATTTTTATGAATATTCCTTTATTTCTGTCGACTTTTGTAATTATTTATTTTGATGCACAATTTACTGCATTTATATTTCTAGGTTTAATTGGAGTATCAAATGGTTTGGCGAACGTTTTGGGATCTTCTACATGGGCTGAAGTTTATGGTGTAAAGCATATTGGATCTATTAAAGCTTTGACTACTGCACTTATGGTTTTTTCAACAGCTTTTGGAACTGCTCTTTTTGGTATTTTAATTGATATTGGATTTTCAATTGAGAAAATTGCTATAATATCTGCACTTTATATACTTATTTCTTTTATTCTTCTTTTTTTAGTTAGAAAAAAATTAAATCCAATTTTAGTATAAAAATACTTGATTTTGTTCATCTTGGAGTATATTTAATCGCCCATGGCAAGAGTTACCGTTGAAGACTGTATAGACAAAGTAGATAGCCCTTATGAATTAGTTTTGGTTGCTAAAGAAAGAGCTACTCAACTTAATTCAGGAATTGAACCTACATTAGATAGAGATAACGACAAACACACAGTTATTGCTTTGAGAGAAATAGCTGAAGAAACAATTAAAGTTCCAGATTTAACAGAAGCTGCAGTTTACAAACTAAGAAAACATGTAGAACAAATTGATGATACTGCTGAAGAAGATGAAGATATTGGTGATGATTTTGAGAATTTGTACAAAGGTGAAATATCAAAAAGTGGTGTACCAATTCTTCCTTCGAAAAGAGCTAGGAAAATTCCTGAAAAAATTCAAGTTTCAAAAGAAGATCTTGCTGAATTATCACCATCAGCTCAACCTGATGTTAATGTAGAAGCTCCAAGCGAAGCTGAAGAAAGTGATGATGTTTCACTAGATCAAGTTTCAGAAGCAGAAGAACAAGTTTCAGACAACGTAAACGAAGAAGAAAATAATTCTTAATTAAGAAAACTCTTTTAGTATTTTTTCCCTGTGTTCATCAAGATCAGGAATGTCCCCTCTAGTACTTTTATCCTCGTATGAAGACATTTTTATGGGATTTCCTGCCAATCTAAAATCACCAACTACTTTATGATAGGCTTTAACAATCATGTTTCTTGCTTCGACTTGAGGATTTTCTACCGCTTCTTTAATATTAAATATTGGTCCGCAAGGTATCTTTAATTTTTCCATTTCACTAACCCATTCAGAAGTATTTTTTGAAGAAAGCTTATCTTCAAAAATTGATTTTAGTTCATTCATATTTTCACATCTGAGCGAATTAGTGTTAAATCTTTTGTCACTGACCATTTCAGGTATTCCTAATACTTCACAAAGTTTTTCATATAATTTATCGTTACCTGCAGCAATGATTATATAACTATCTTTTGTTTTAAATGCCTCGAACGGAGCGATTGAGGGATGTCTAGATCCCATCGGTTTAGGAATTTCATTTTTAGATAAATATCTTGCAATTGCATTTTCCAAAATCGCAATTTGGCAGTCTAACATTGAAACATCTATAAACATTCCCTTACCTGTTTTTTGTCTATCATACAAAGCTGCATTAATTCCGATTGCAGTAAAAAGGCCTGCTGTAATATCACCAATTGATGTTCCAACTCTTGTTGGTTCACTATTTGGATGACCTGTAACACTCATCAGTCCACCCATTCCCTGAACAACCATGTCATAAGCGGGTAATTCTTTTAAAGGGCCAGTTTGACCAAAACCAGATGCAGAAGCATATATTAATTTTGGATATTTTTTACTTACATCTTTCCAACCATACCCCCATTTTTCTAAAGTACCTGGTTTAAAATTTTCTACTAAAATATCTGCTTTTGCTAAAATTTTATCGAAGATTTTTTTATCATCTTCATTTTTTAAATTAAGAGCAATACTTTCTTTTCCTCTATTCAGTGACATAAAATATGCTGAATAATCTTTAACAAAAGGTCCAAATTTTCTTGAATCGTCACCAATTTCTGGTGCTTCTACTTTAATTACACGTGCACCGAGATCAGATAAAATCATTGTGCAATATGGACCTACTAAAACCCTAGTAAGATCAACAACTAATAAATTTTTTAAAGGACCATCCATAATAAGTACGTCATTTCCTTATATTGACTCTTCTGCTCAAGTTCAATTTAATATCACCATTATAAATAAAAAGGGGAAAACTATGTTAAGAAAAATAACATTATATTTGTCTTCAATAATTATAGCTTTTTCAATAGTAGGATCTGCATATGCAGTTACATTAAAAGCAAGTCACCAATGGCCAGGAACACCAAGAGCTGATGGCTCTTTTGACCCACGTCATGAAATGGTACAAATTATTGCTGATGAAGTAAAAAAAGCAAACGTTGATTTAGAAATAAGAATTTATCCAGCTAAGTCACTTTATAAACCAAAAGAACAGTGGAAGCCTATGACTACAGGTCAATTAGATATTTCTGCTTTCCCGTTAGCTTATGCATCAAAATTCCATCCAGAGTTTGATGCTACACTAATGCCAGGAACTGTAAAAAATCATGAGCATGCATTGAGATTTAATAAAGGTCCAATGATGACTGAGATTAAAAAAATAATCAGTGATGCTGGTGTTGTAGTACTATCTGATGCATGGCTAGGTGGCGGTTTCGCATCAAAAACTAAATGTATCAAAAATCCAAGTGATGCTAAAGGACAAGTGATGAGAGCTGCAGGAAAAGCTTTCAACCAAATGTTAGAGGCTGCTGGTGCAGGTATTCAAAGTATGCCATCATCTGAAATTTATACTGGATTACAAACTGGTGTATTAACAGGTGCAAATACTAGTTCAGGAAGTTTTGTGAGTTACAAAATATATGAACAAGTAAAATGTGCAACTCCTCCAGGAAAATTTGGTTTATGGTTTATGTATGAGCCAATTTTAATGTCTAAGAAAAGCTACAATGCTTTAAATTCTAGCCAACAAGTGGCTTTGATGAAAGCAGGAAAAGTTGCTGAGAAATATATGACAGCTCAAGTAGAAAACTTAGATAAAAAGTTTGAGGAAGCATACAAAGCTGCAGGTGTTAAATTAGTGTATATGGATGCTGATGATCATGCTGCATGGGTTGATATTGCAATAAAATCATCTCACAAAGCTTTTGCTGAAAAAGTTCCAGGTGGCGATAAGCTAATGGAAATGGCTTTAGCAGTTAAATAAAATAATATATAAAGAACCCCTATTTATTCTCTGTAAGTAGGGGTTTTTTTTATGAAAGAAAAATACTTAAAATTCTGTGATTATGTTGCAAGAGCTTGTGGAGCTTTTGCTGTATTAGCTTTACTTTTATCAATTCTTGTTATTGTTGAATTAGTTTTTGAAAGATACTTTTTTCAAAGAGCAATAACATGGCAAACTGAGCTTGTTACAATGCTTCTAGTTGCTTCAACATTTATTGGAAGTGCATATGTTTTAAGTGAAAAAGCTCATGTCAGCATGGAGTGGATTTACGATTTTTTATCAAAAAAAAATATATTAAGACTTAAAATTTTTACCTCATTAGTCAGTTTATTATTCTTCTTAATTTTATTCTATTTTGGTTTTTTAATGGTTGAGGAAGCGTTTACTAAAAATTACTCAACAGGAACGGTTTGGGATCCTCCTTTGTGGGTACCATATTCGTCAATGATGATAGGTGCTGCATTAATGATTTTACAATATATAGCAGAGATTATTAAGCTTACAGACGAACAGGATACTAACTAATGGATCCATTAATAATTGCAATAATTGTTGCTGTTTTTACTTTGATAGTATTATTTTCCGGAATACCAATTGCTTTTGGTTTAAGCTTTGTATCAATAGCTCTTTTAGTTGCTTTCGAAGGTTTCCAAATGCTAGATGTTTTTGCTGAAACTTTCTATGCGGGATTAAATTCGTTTGTCCTACTTTCAATACCAATGTTTATATTAATGGGGATGGCAGTTGCTAATTCTCCAGCAGGAAAAGATTTATATACAGGATTAGACAGATGGTTATGGAGAGTACCTGGAGGACTAGTTATCTCTAATATAGGAGCTTGTTCAATTTTTGCTGCACTTAGTGGATCAAGTCCTGCAACCTGTGCTGCAATTGGTACCATGGGAATTCCTGAAATGAGAAAAAGAGGATACTCAGATCAAATTGCAACAGGCACTATAGCAGCGGGCGGAACATTAGGAGTTTTAATACCTCCAAGCATTGTGTTAATTGTTTATGGTATTGCTACCGGAACATCGATTGGAAGATTATTTTTAAGCGGATTGATACCAGGATTTATGCTTGCAGGTATGTTTGCTATCTGGGCACTGATACATAGTTACTTTATAGATAAAGATTCAGCTAAAGCTTTAAAGAATAGAACACCACCAACTTTTAAAGAAAAAATTGAGGTTTTACCAAGGATACTTCCTTTCTTAGCAATCATTGCTGGTGTTTTATATGTTTTATATGGTGGTGTTGCTACTCCATCAGAGGCTTCAGGGGTTGGAGCTTTTTTAGTTTTTGTTTTGATTGCAGTCGTCTACAAGATTTATCAACCAAAAAAAATATGGAATATTGTTAAAGTTTCAATGAAAGAAAGCGTAATGATAATGTTTATCATCGCAGCTTCTTATCTTTTTGCATTTACATTATCACAACTTTACGTAACTCAATCATTAGCTCAAAGTATGGTAGAGATGAGCTCTAATAAATGGGTAGTATTTATTTTAATAAATATATTTCTTTTGATTGCAGGTTTCTTTTTACCCCCTGTTGCCGTAATTGTTATGACTTCAGCAATATTATTGCCAGTTATAACTCAACTGGGATTTGATCCGTACTGGTTTGCAATTGTATTTACAATTAATATGGAAATTGGTCTTATTACTCCACCCGTTGGATTAAACCTTTATATAATAAAGGGTATAACACCTGATGTTAGTTTGTCAGAAATTTTAAAGGGATCTATACCATTTATGATAATTATGGCTTTAGCTATACTTATTTTGTGTATTTTTCCTGAGATTGTGACATGGTTACCTGACAAAATAATGGGTAAAAGTTTAGGTTTTTAATATATAAAAAACACAATGCTAAATATAAAAAGAATATTCGAGACAATTGCTGATGCTGGTCAAAAAATTTTAGAGAAAAAATCATTAAAAAAATTCTCTAAAAAAAGAGATTTGATTGAGCTATGTGATGACCTGTTATCATCAAAAGGAGCAGCTTTTGGAATTACATTAGCAAGAGATGTCTTGTTTAGGTATCATAACTTGTCTTACGATGAAAAATTAAAATTCTTATTACAAGTTAATGAAAAATATAAACCAAATTCAGATAGCATAGATGAGGCAATAAAAGATTATAGTCAAAACAAAAATAGTAGGTCAATTTTAAATTTATCAAGAATATCATCAGGTAAACGAAAAGAATTATTTAAAAGATTAAATATGGCACCAAATGGTACACCAGAAATAGTTTCTTTAAGAGAGGATTTACAAACTTTTCTAATTAAAAATCCAGAATTAAAAGATTTAGACTATGATCTCATAGATATCTTTAAAAATTGGTTTAATCCTGGATTTTTAAAATTAAGAAAAATTACATGGGATACTAAAGCAGCAATATTAGAAAAATTACTAAAATATGAGAAAGTTCATTCAATGAAAGATATGAATGAATTAAAAATTAGACTTGGAGAAAATAGAAGATTTTTTGCTTATTTTCACCCTGCTTTAGATGAAGAACCAATTATTTTTGTTGAGATTGCATTAACCAAAGGTTTGGCTAAGTCCATTCAAGAGTTGACACGACCTAATAATGAGAAAAAAGAAAATTATGACACCGCAACATTTTATTCAATTAGCAACTGTCAAGAGGGACTATCTAGGGTTACTTTAGGAAATTTTTTAATCAAAAGAGTAGTCTATGAGTTGCAAGAAGAATTAACTGATGTAAAGAATTTTGGAACACTCTCTCCAATGATAGGTTTTGCCGATTGGGTTAAGTCTTTAGATAATGAAAAATTAGGAGAAATAGTTAAAAAAGAAAACTTTCCTAAAGTTGAATTTCTAAAATCATTAGGATTAAAAATTGGAGATAGAAAATTTATAGACAATAAAGATTTACTTACAAAAATTGCTCTAAATTATTTAGCTATTCAAAAAAATGATCTAGGTTTTCCAATTAATGATGTTTGTAGATTTCATCTAAACAACGGTGCAGAAATTGACGATATTGTAATAAATGCAAATGTGTCCGATGTAGGTTTTAAAAGATCATTTGGAATAATGGTTAATTACAAATATGAACTTGGAAAAATTGAGCAAAATCATCAAGAGTATGTAAACGAAAAGAAAATTAATTTATCAAGCAAACTCAAAAAATATGTCTAGATTAAATAGAACAGTTTCTGTTGCTCCTATGATGGATTGCACAGACAAACATGAAAGATTTTTCTTAAGATTAATCAGTAAAAATGTTCTTCTCTATACTGAAATGATTGTCTCAGAAGCTATTGATAGAGGAGATAAAAAGAAACTATTAGAATTTGATATGAGGGAAAAACCTGTTGCTCTGCAACTTGGTGGTTCTTCTCCAAAACTATTAGGAAATGCAGCATATTTAGGTGAAGAATTTGGTTATGATGAAATAAATTTAAATTTAGGTTGTCCAAGTAAAAAAGTTCAGAAAAATAGATTTGGGGCTTGTTTAATTCAAGAACCTAATCTTGTTGCTGATTGTCTAAGTGAAATGATTTCAAAAACATCAATTCCTGTAACAGTTAAAACTAGAATTGGATATGACAATGTTGATCAATACGAAAATTTATATAATTTTGTGAATATTTTAAAAGAAACAGGTGTTAAAACTTTTATAATTCATGCCAGAAAAGCAATGTTAGGAAAATTTACACCTAAACAAAATTTAAATATTCCACCTTTGAAATATGAATACGTAAATAGATTGAAAAAAGATTTTAAAGATTTAGAAATAATAATTAATGGAGGAATAACGTCTACTGATCAAATCAAAGAACATTTAGATAATGTAGATGGTGTGATGATTGGAAGGTCAATTTATCATTCCCCTTACATGTTAGCAGATATTGAAAACCAAATTTTTAATAATAGTGAAAATTTGACAAGACAAGAAGTTGTTGAGAAACTAATTAAGTATGTAAAAGAAGAAATTAA
>CACDQQ010000004.1 GCA_902555065.1 uncultured Pelagibacteraceae bacterium | reverse complement strand
TTTAGATGAAGGACCTCTATCTCACAAAATCGAAAAAGTAAGTATTCAATCTGATAATGATCTAGTTGGATGGTATTACAAAAAAAATAATAACTTTAAAACCTTGCTTTTTTTTCACGGAAATGCTGGAAAATTAGATAATAGAATTTATAAACTAAATGAGTTTGCAGATTTAGATTTAAACTATTTAATTTTTGCATATAGAGGCTTTAGTGGAAACAAAGGCAAACCAACTGAAATTGGTCTTTATAAAGATGCAATTAAAGCCAAAGAATGGCTTAATCAAAACAATATAAAAGATAAAGATATTGTTCTCTATGGAGAATCTCTTGGCACTGCTGTGGCAATAGAGACCGCAAGTAACAATTTATTTGCAGGTATAATATTAGAGTCCCCTTTTACATCCATGGAGATTCTTGCGCAAAAATATTACCCATATCTTCCTGCAAAAATTATTTTAAAAGATAAATACAAATCTATTGAAAAAATTAACAAAATAAAGTTTCCCATGCATGTGATGCATGGAAAAAAGGATAATATTGTACCATTTTATATGGGTGAAGAAATATTTAATAAATATGGTGGTGTTAAGTCAAATTATTTTAATGACAACGACGACCATATGATGGAATTTAATAAAAATTTAATTCAATCAATCGACAATTTTATAAAAAGTTTAAATTAAGACATAATTTAAACAAATCCACATCACTTTTAAATTCTAATTTTAGATATGTTTAAATTCCCTTTATTACTTTTTTTATTAATATTGCCAACAAAACTTAGTTCAGAAATAAATAATGAGTACTATGAAAACAATTATTTTCATATTGGAAAAATGAACTCTTATAATAGTGAGTTCACTCTATATTTTAAAACACGGAAAAAAGCTATTTTAGCAAAGGGAGAATTTTCTAATTATATTAATGATTTTCCACAGGACTTATACTTATATGATAAAAATTTAAATAAAGATTACCCTTTAATTTCATATGACTGGTTTCCAAAAAAAGTTAAAAAAATATCAAAAAAATATAATTACCCACTTTTCCCAGAGGATTTTGCTTACTATTTATTAAATGACAACAACACTTTAATTTTGATAAGTGCAAAAAAAAATTTTAATGAAAATTTAAAATATGACATAAAAAATAATAAGCTAGAAATTGCTAAGACTTCTGGAAAATTAAATTTTATAATCTCTTCTTATGCTGAAAACTGTGGTTATAAATCTCTAAAAAATAATTTTGAGTGCAATATCTATAAACCTTTAATTTCTAAAAATTTGCTTAATTAACTTGGGTAAAAGCATTTGCAAACTTCTCAGCTTCAAATATTTGTAAGTCATCCTCTTTTTCTCCAAGTCCAAGACCAACAATAGGTACTTTATATTTCTTTGAAATCGCAATCAATATTCCACCTTTTGCAGTTCCATCAAGTTTTGTCATTATGATGCCTGTAATTGGAAGTAATTTGTTAAATTCTTCGAGTTGATTAATTATGTTTTGTCCCGACGTTGCATCTAAAACTAAAATAACCTCGTGAGGTGCTGTTTCATCACTTTTTTTAATTACATTTCCTATTTTTTTTAATTCATCCATTAAATTCTTTTTATTTTGCAATCTTCCTGCCGTGTCTACTATTATTTGATTTATTTTTTGATTTTGAGCTATTTCCATTGCTTTAAAAGCAACTGAAGCCGGATCTGAACCAGGATCTGATTTTACAATTTTAGCATCAACCCTGTTAGCCCATTCTTCTAATTGATCAATAGCAGCTGCTCTAAATGTATCGCATGCTGAAAAAAGAACTTTATTATTATTTTGTATAAATATTTTTCCTAATTTTCCAATAGTAGTTGTCTTACCAACTCCATTAACACCTGAAACTAATATTATATTTGTCTTTTCCTTTTTTAAAAAAAAATCTTTTTTTTCTAGGGGTGTCATTAGTTCTAAAATATAATTATTAAGTATTTCGAAAACTTCCTTGATTGGATCATTTTTAGGATCAATCTTTTTTTGAGCAATTATAGATTTTATCTCTGATGCTGCATCTATGCCCACATCTGAGCCGATCAAGAATTCTTCTATTTTATCAAGAGTTGCATCGTCAATTTCTTTCTTAACTATTATTTCTTTAAGGCCTGATGCTATATTGCTTGCACTTCTTTTAAATCCGATTTTAAATTTTCCAAAAATACCCATTATATTTTGATATTAATCTTTTCAATTTCAGATACAGGACCTCTCATTTTTATATTTAATTCATTATCAATTTGAATATTTAAAATACCTGTTGAAAATTCTATTTTTGAATTACTGTTTTGTAGTTGATTTAAATTAGCTGCGACTGCTGTTGCACATGCTGCAGTCCCGCAAGCTTTTGTTAAACCTGCACCCCTCTCCCAAACTTTAATTTTGTAATGTTGATCACTAATTTTCTGAGCTATTGTGACATTGCATTTCTCAGGGAAAACTTCATGATTTTCTATTAATGGTCCATATTTTTTTAAATTTATTTTTTCTATATCCTCACAAAAATATACTACATGAGGGTTACCAACATTCACTGCAATACCACCATTCATTTTATTTCCGTCAATATCAATCATACCAAGTGATAGATTTTTAGTATCAAGATTTTTACTTAAAGGAATTTTGTTCCACTCTAAATTTGGAGTTCCAATTATCGTCTCAACATCTTTATTATTAAGAACTTTAGATTTTAATATTTTTGAGGATACCAAAATTTCAATTTCTTTTTTATTTTTTTCAATACTTAGTAAATAAGCAACACATCTAGTTCCATTTCCACATGCATCTGAGCGGCTTCCATCTGAGTTAAAAAAAGCAACATCAGCATCAGCTTTTTGACTTTTGTTTATGTAGATCAACTGATCGCACCCTATGAAATCTCTGTCACAAATTTTTAAGATTTGGTCATTTGATAAGTTTAAACTATTTATTCTCTGATCAATAATAACAAAGTCGTTACCTAATCCATCCATTTTAAATGCTTCAAATTCCATATAAATAATACTTAACTTATTTATTGACTTTTTGAACCTCTAATATAATTTACGCGCACTTCCGCAAAATACAGCAATTTGCGGTGTCTTTGGAAACAAAGAGATCGACACCAGTCAGCGAGGGTTCGCCCACTGGTGGGATACTTGCTGTGCGAAATTATGTTTGAAAATTTAACTAATAAATTTGAAGAAATTTTTTCTTCATTAAAAAAAGCTCCTTCTCTTGATGAAAAGCAAGTTGACGAGGGTTTAAAAGGTATAAGGTTGGCTTTGTTAGAAGCCGATGTTTCATTAGACGTAGTTAAGGAGTTTATTAGTAGAGTTAAGCCCAAAGCGCTAGGTCAGGAAATTATAAGATCAACTTCTCCCGGGGATATGGTTGTAAAAATCGTTTATGACGAAATGGTATCTTTTTTAGGTGATAAGAATTCTGAAATCTCCCTTAATGCTGTCCCTCCAGTTCCAATCATGTTAGTTGGATTGCAAGGTTCAGGAAAAACCACAACAACCTCAAAATTAGCAAAATTTTTAGAAAAAAATAATAAGAAAAAAGTAATGATGGCTAGTTTAGACGTTTACAGACCTGCCGCGCAAGAGCAATTGAGACTTTTGGGTGAACAAAATAATATTGAAACTTTGCCAATTATAGAAGGCCAGCTTCCTGCAGATATTTGTAGAAGAGCATTAAGTGCTGCAAATTTAAATGGTTGTGAAGTAGTTTTATTTGATACTGCTGGAAGAACACAAATAGATTTTCAAATGATGAATGAAATCAAACAAATTGAAACTATTATTAATCCTGCAGAAACTATACTGGTAGCAGATTCTCTAACAGGTCAAGTTGCTGCTAATGTAGCAAAAGAATTTAAAAATACAGTAAATTTGAGCGGCATTATACTTACAAGAGCAGATGGAGATGGAAGAGGTGGAGCTGCATTGAGTATGAAATATGTTGCTGAGGTCCCCATAAAGTTTCTTGGTGTTGGAGAGAAAATTGAGAATTTTGAAGTTTTCCATCCTGATCGAATTGCAAATAGAATTTTGGGAATGGGAGATATCGTTTCCTTAGTTGAAAAAGCTTCAGAAGATTTAGATCAAGAAAATTTAAAGAAAACAGAAGAGAAACTTAAAAAAGGTCAATTCTCGATGGAAGATTATCTTTCTCAATTACGTCAAATGAAAAAGATGGGTGGAATAGAAGGCATAATGTCATTTCTCCCTGGAGTTTCAAAAATTAAATCACAAATGGACCAATCAGGAATAGATGAAAAAATTATAACTCAAAATGAAGCTGTTATTTTATCAATGACAAAGCAAGAAAGAGAAAATCCTAAAATTATAAATGGATCAAGAAAAAAAAGAATTGCTAATGGCTCAGGTACAGACATTGCCACTATCAATAAGTTGTTAAAACAATTTAAGATGATGTCAGAAATGATGAAAAAAATGTCTAAAGGAAACATGAAAGGAATGGCGGATAAAGGGATCCCGCCTGAACTATTTAATCAATTAAAATAAAGGAGATATAAGTAATGTTAAAAATGAGACTATCAATGGGAGGTACTAAAAAAAGGCCAGTATATAAAATTGTTGTGGCTGATAGTAGATTTCCAAGAGACGGAAGGTTTATAGAAAAATTAGGTTTTTATAATCCGTTATTACCGAAGGATAAAAAGGAAAGAATTGGCTTAGATTCCGAGCGAATTAAATATTGGTTAGGTCAAGGAGCTCAGCCAACAACAAGAGTTGCAAGGTTATTGGGAGAAAACGATATAATGCCAATGCCTGAAAAAGGAAACAATCCTCAAAAAGCAATTCCTAAAAAAGATAGAAAAAAAGCTGACGAAGGTGGAGAAGCGAAACCAGAAGGAGATGCATCTAAACCAGCAGAAGCACCTAAGGAAGAAGCTAAGCCAGCAGAAGCACCTAAGGAAGAAGAAAAAAAATAATGTTAGAAGCTCGTATATTCACACTCTATCCAGATTTTTTTCCAGGCTATTTAGGCCAAGGTATTTTTGGTAAAGCACTATCAGAGAATAAATGGAAAATAGATACTGTGGATATAAGAGAGTATGCATTTGATAAGCATAAAACTGTTGATGACACTCCTTATGGAGGAGGGGAAGGTATGTTAATGAAAGCAGATGTATTAGCAAAATCAATAGATAAGAATGTTAAAGATGGCGAAAAGATTATTTATCTAAGTCCAAAGGGTAAGTTGTTCAATCATCAATTAGCAAAACAACTATCTCAAGAAAAAACAATAAATATAATTTGTGGACACTTTGAAGGAGTTGATGAAAGATTGTTAAAAACAAGAAATATTGAGGAAGTAAGTATAGGAGACTTTGTTTTATCTGGAGGTGAAGGAGCTTCGTTTGTAATTCTTGATGCAATTTTAAGATTTATTCCTGGTATTCTTGGTAATACAAATTCAGCTAAAGAAGAAAGTTTTGAAAACGGACTTTTAGAGTATCCTCAATTTACAAAACCTCAAATATGGGAGGAAAAAAGTGTTCCAGATGTGCTATTATCAGGCGATCACGCCAAAATTAAAGACTGGCGTTTATCTCAATCTGAGGCTATAACACGCGACCGAAGACCGGATTTGTGGCAATTATATAAAAAGACTAAAGAGAATTAAAATGAAGACAATTGAAGAAATTAATCAATCTAAAGTAAAAAAAATTATTTCTGAGAGAAAGCATCCAGAATTTTTCCCAGGTGATATTGTTAAAGTAGGAGTTAGAATAACTGAAGGAAAAAGAGATCGTATTCAATATTTTGAAGGTGTGTGTATTGCAAAAAAAAATAGAGATATCAATTCTTCTTTTACTGTAAGAAAAATTTCTTTTGGTGAGGGTGTGGAAAGAACATTTGCTTTATATAGTCCGATTGTAGATACAATTAAAGTTGTAAGGTCAGGAAAAGTTAGAAGAGCCAAGTTATATTATTTGAGAGATAGAACAGGTAAATCTGCAAGAATTGCAGAAAAAATTAAAAAGAAAATAGGTATAGATGTTGAAACTAAGATTCACGAAATAACAGAAGAAAATGTTATGCCTGATACAGAGCAAAAAACAGCAGACAGCCCACAAGATACCAATAAAGATGCTCCAAAAGTAGAAGCAAAAAAACCAGAAGATAAAAAAGAAACTAAAGAAGAAACCCCATCAGTAGAAAAACAAACTGATGAAAAAAAAGAAAATTCTGAAGTAAAAAAATAATTTTTTACAATGCCTCAAACTATATACGATAAAATATGGAATGATCACCTTGTTCATCAACAAGAAGATGGGACTTCACTTCTATTTGTTGATAGACATTTAATTCATGAAGTTACTAGTCCACAAGCATTTGAAGGTTTAAGAAATTCTAATAGAAAAGTTAGACAACCTTCTTTAACTTTAGCAGTAGCAGATCACAATGTTCCAACAACGGATAGATCAGTTCCTATTACTGACAAAGATTCAAAAATACAAATCGAGACACTAGAAAAAAACTGTGCAGAATTCGGAATAAATCTTTTTGGAATGAACGATAAAAGACAAGGAATAGTTCATATTATTGGTCCAGAACAGGGATTTACACAACCTGGAACTATTATCGTTTGTGGTGATAGTCACACTGCTACTCACGGAGCATTTGGTGCATTAGCATTCGGAATTGGAACTTCGGAAGTGGAACATGTCTTGGCAACACAGACTTTAGTTCAAAAAAAATCAAAAAATTTTAGAATAAACGTTAATGGATCTCTTCCTGTTGGAGTAACATCTAAGGATGTAATATTACAAATAATCGGAAAAATTGGTACAGCTGGTGGAACTGGTTATGTAATTGAATATGCTGGAAACTTAATTTCGAATTTAAGTGTCGAACAAAGAATGACGATTTGCAATATGACAATTGAAGGTGGAGCAAGGGCTGGATTAATAGAGCCAGATGAAAAAGTTTTTAATTATTTAAAAGGTAAACCAATGTCTCCAAAGAATTCAAATTGGGACAAAGCATTAGAATATTGGAGTAAATTAAAGTCTGATGGTGATGCAGTATTTGACAAAGAAATCAGTCTTGAGGGCAAAGATATTAAACCAATGGTAACTTGGGGAACTTCGCCTCAGGATGTAGTAGATATTGATGGAATTGTCCCTGATCCTGAAAATGAGCAAAACGAAGACAGAAAAAATTCTATTAACAGGTCATTAAAATATATGGGTTTAAAGCCGAAAACTAAAATAAAAGATATTAGAATTGATAAAGTTTTTATTGGAAGTTGCACAAATGGAAGAATTGAAGATTTAAGAGAAGCTGCAAAAATCTTAAAAGATAAAAAAATTGCTTCTCATGTAAATGCAATGATAGTTCCTGGTTCAGGATTAGTAAAACAACAAGCAGAGCAAGAAGGTTTAGATGTAATATTTAAAAATTCTGGATTTGAATGGCGTGAGCCAGGTTGTTCAATGTGTTTAGCTATGAATGCAGATAAGTTGAAGCCAGAAGAAAGATGTGCATCAACATCAAATAGAAATTTCGAAGGAAGACAAGGACGAGGTGGAAGAACTCATTTAGTTAGTCCAGCTATGGCTGCTGCAGCTGCTATATCAGGAAATTTAGATGATGTTAGAAAATACAATAGTTAAATGAACAAATTCTCAACATTAAAAAGCATTCCTGCATATTTACCGATTGTAAATATCGATACAGATATGATTATTCCAAAGCAATTTTTAAAAACAATAAAAAGAACAGGACTGGGAAAAAATTTATTTTATGAAATGAGATATGACGAAAAAGGTAAAGTAGTAGATGACTTTATCTTAAATAAATCCCCATATGATAATTCTAAGATTTTAATTGCAGGGAATAATTTTGGATGTGGTTCATCTAGAGAACATGCGCCATGGGCACTTTTAGACTTTGGTATCACTTGCGTTATAAGCACTAGTTACGCAGATATATTTTATAATAATTGTTTTAAAAATGGAATATTGCCTATTAAAGTTAATGATGAACAGATAAAAGAACTTTCTGAATATTCTAAGAGACAAGAAGAAATTGCAATAAATTTACCAGATCAAAAAATAATTTTTGGGAATAAAGAAATCAAATTTGAATTAGATGAATTTAAAAAAAAATGTTTAATTGAGGGACTAGATGATATTGCACTGTCTTTGGAAAAGTCTAATAAAATAATTTCATTTGAAGAAAAATTAAAATCCACAAAGCCTTGGATATTTAATGATTAAAGTCAAAAAAAGAAAATTCTTATTATTACCAGGTGATGGTATTGGTCCCGAGGTTATTGGTGAAGTTAAAAAGATTATAACATGGTTTAATGTAAATAAATCTCTTGATTTTGATATGGAAGAAGCTTTAGTTGGAGGAGCATCTTACGACAAGCACGGAACACCGATTACAGATGAAGTATTTTATAAATCATTAGAGTGTGAAGCAGTCATTCTAGGAGCTGTGGGTGGACCAAAATATGATAATTTAGATTTTTCCAAAAGACCTGAGAGAGCTCTTCTTAAGCTAAGAAAAGAATTAAAATTATTTGCAAATTTGAGGCCTGCAATTTGTTTTAAACAATTAGTTGAGGCATCTACTCTAAAACCTGAAATTGTATCAGGTCTAGACATCATGATTGTTAGAGAATTGACAGGTGGTATTTATTTTGGTGAACCAAGAGGTATCAAGCCAATTGATAATGGCGAACGTAAAGGAATAAATACTCATACTTATACCTCATCAGAAATTAAACGAGTTGCCAGAGTTGCATTTGATTTAGCAAAGAAGAGAAACAATAAAGTTACTTCCTGTGAAAAATCGAATGTTATGGAAGCAGGTCAATTATGGAAAGAGGAAGTTCAAAATCTTCACGATAAAGAATTTAAAGATGTTGAGTTAAATCATATGCTTGCAGATAATTGTGCAATGCAACTTTTGAGAAATCCAAAGCAATTTGATGTAATTGTGACAGATAATTTGTTTGGTGATATGTTGTCAGATGAAGCGTCTATGCTTACGGGATCTTTAGGTTTATTACCTTCGGCTTCTTTGGGTGCAAAAAATAAAGATGGCGAAATGAGAGCAATGTATGAACCTGTTCATGGATCTGCTCCAGATATTGCTGGAAAAGGGATTGCAAATCCTATTGCAACTATCTTGAGTTTTGCTATGGCCTTGAGGTACTCTCTTGATTTAGATAAAGAAGCTGATGATCTTGAAAAAGCAGTGCAAAATGTACTAGATGATGGGCTAAGAACTAAAGATATTGTGTCAAAAGGAACAAAAGAAATTTCAACTTCTGGTATGGGAGATGCGATTATTGCATATTTGCAAAATTAAAAAAATTAACTTAATTTGATACTATTAAATTTATGACTGTTTATTCCGCACCTGTGAAAGATATGATGTTCTTATTTGAACATCTAAAAGATAATAAAAATTATAACGAAATTGAAAAATATAAAGAAGTCACTTCTGATCTAGTAAAAGATATCTTAGAGGAAGCTGCAAAAATTAATGAAGAAATGCTTCTTCCTTTAGCAAAAGCTGGAGACGAAAACCCTTGTGTCTATGAGAATGGAGTAGTCAGAACCCCTCCAGGTTATAAAGAAGCATATTCAAAATTTATCGAAGATGGATGGGTATCTTTAACTTGTGATCCAAAATATGGTGGTCAAGGAATGCCTAAAACTGTAAGTGCTTTTTTTGATGAAATGCTTTCATCATCAAGTTTATCATTTAAATTATATAGTGAATTAAGTATAGGTGCGTATAACTGTATTTTGAGTCATGCAACTGAAGAGATTAAAAATACATATCTTCCTAAGATTGTTGAGGGTAAATGGAGTGGGACAATGTGTTTAACAGAACCACAGTGTGGAACTGATTTAGGATTAATTAAAACAAAGGCAATTAAAAATGAAAATGGCACTTATAATATAAGTGGACAAAAAATTTTTATTACATCTGGCGATCACGATTTAACTGAAAATATTATACACCTTGTTTTAGCAAGAACTCAGGACGCTCCTAAAGGAACGAAAGGAATAAGTTTATTTTTAGTACCAAAATATGAAATTAATGATGACGGTTCAATTGGTCCAAGAAATGGAGTTAATACTGTTTCTATTGAATCAAAAATGGGTATTAAAGGTTCACCTGCATGTGTATTAAGTTTTGATGATGCCAAAGGTTATATGATCGGACCAGAGAACAAAGGCTTAAATTCTATGTTCACTATGATGAACTTAGAAAGAATCGTTGTCGGTATACAAGGACTAGGTCTATCTGAAACAGCTTATCAAACTGCTTTAAGTTATTCAAAAGAGAGAAAGCAAGGTAAATCAAATAATAATTCTAATGGAGAAACAGATTTAATCATTAAGCATGCAGATATAAGAAGAAGTTTATTAAATATGAAGTCTATAATTGAGGGAGAAAGATCCTTATCTTTTTGGATGGCTCAGCAAGTAGATGTAAGCTTAAGTCATAGTTCGGAGGAAGTAAAAAAAGATGCATCGGATATTGTAGGTCTTATGACGCCTGTTATTAAGTCATTTTTTACAGATATGGGTATGGAAATAACCAATGAAGCAATCCAGGTTTTTGGTGGCTATGGTTATACAAAAGACCAAGGGATAGAACAATTATTTAGAGATAATAGAATTACACCTATTTATGAAGGAACTAATTCAGTGCAGGCAATTGATTTTGTATTTAGAAAAATAAGTCAAAAAAAAGTTTTTGATAATTTTATGAAATATGTAGAAACAGAAATACAAAATTGTTCAAAAGTAGATAAATTAAATGAACATGTAAAAAAAATATCTGAATTAAAAAATATATTGTCAGATTTCACTGACTGGATATCTCCTAATGGTAACACACCAAAAGACGATATAAGCGCATCATGTAACGATTATTTAAGATTTTTTGGTTATTTTTGTCTTTCATTTATATGGCTAAAGACAATGAGAAAAAGCTATGAAAATTTGGAAAATAATAAAGAGTTTTATGAAGATAAATTAAATACAGGAAATTACTATTTTGATAAAATTTTGCCTAGAGCTGAGAGCCATTATAAATCTGCTATTTCTGGTAGTGAATATACTATGAGCGCAAAATTTAATTGATGAACAAATATAATCAGAACTTAGATAAAAATCCCTCAAATTATGTCCCTTTAACGCCGCTAAGCTTTCTAGAAAGAGCGAAAGATATTTATCCAAACTACGAAGCTTTAGTATATGAAACAAAATCTTTTACATGGACGGAAGTATTTAACAGGTGTATCAAATTTGCAAGTGCACTAGAGAAAATTGGTATTGTTGAAGGAGATACAGTTTCAGTTATGACCTTTAACACTCCAGAGATTTTCGAGGCACATTATTCTGTTCCTATGACAGGAGCTGTTTTAAATACAATTAATTCAAGACTTGATGCAAAAACTGTTGCTTATATTTTAGAACACAGTGAAGCAAAAGTATTAATAATAGACAGGCAATTACATGCTATTGCAGAAAAGGCTTTATCAACTTTAAAAGACAAACCAATTGTAATTGATGTTCAAGACGATTTTGCAGATCAATCCTTATTAAAAAAAATTGGTGATAGAGAATATGAGGAATTTTTAAATACTGGTGATGAAAATTATATTTGGAAAAAACCAAAGGATGAGTGGCAAGCGATTTCTTTAAGTTATACATCTGGAACAACTGGAAATCCAAAAGGTGTTGTTTATCATCATAGAGGTTCTTATTTAATGTCAACAGGTAGTGCCGTTGCTTGGAATATGCCAAATAGATTAAATTTTTTAACAGTTGTACCAATGTTCCACTGTAATGGATGGGGGTACCCGTGGACAATACCAATGTTAAATGGAAAAACAGTTTGTTTAAGAGCTATTGATGTAAAAAAAATATTTGAATTAATTGAAAAGCATGACATTACCCATTTTGGAGGCGCACCTATTGTACTTAATATGATAACAGGTGCATCACAAAATGATATCAAAGAATTAAAAAACAAAGTTTATGTTTTAACTGCTGGAGCACCACCTCCAAGTATTATTTTCAAAAAAATGAAAGCATTAGGATTTGAGGTAATGCATGTCTATGGTTTAACAGAAACATATGGACATGTTTTACAATGTGCTTGGAATGATGAATGGAATGGTTTTGAAGAAGATAAAATTAATGAAATTAAAGCAAGGCAAGGTGTGAGGTTTCCAAACACAGAAGGAGTGGTTGTTTTAGATCCAGAAACTATGAAACCCGTGCCTATGGATGGAGAAACCATTGGCGAGATAATGATTAAAGGTAATGTTGTTATGAAAGGGTATTTTAAAGACAAAGAGGCCACTGAAAAGGCTATGAAAGATGGATGGTTTCACTCTGGCGATTTGGCAGTTATTTATGCAGATGGATACATCAAGGTTAAAGATAGGTCGAAAGATATTATTATTTCAGGTGGAGAGAATATTTCTTCTATCGAAATCGAAAACACACTTTCTAAGCACCCAGCTGTTTCAATTGTTGCTGTAGTAGCAAAACCAGATGAGAAATGGGGAGAAGTTCCATGCGCATTTATAGAGAAAGTGGCAGATAAAGAGACAAATGAAAAAGAATTAATCGATTTTTGTAGAGAAACTCTAGCAGGGTTCAAAATTCCAAAAAAAATAGACTTCTGTGAACTTCCAAAAACATCAACAGGCAAAATCCAAAAATTCGAATTGAGGAAAAGAGCAAAAGAGTTTAGCTAAAATTTTTAAAATTTATAACTTACTTTCTTTACAAACTCATAAAAAGATGACACTAAGCTAAAAAATATGAAAAATTTTTATATTGCAAAATCTAGACGGCTTAGAGGAACGAAATACACTTCAAGAGTAGAAAAACAAGGTGTAACTTCTTATACTGTTTATAACCATATGTTATTACCAGCCTCATTTGGAAGTATAGAAAGTCTATACCATCATTTAAAAGAAGATGTTCAAGTTTGGGACGCAGCTGTACAAAGACAACTTGAAATTTCTGGTAAAGATTCATCTAAATTGGTTCAGATGATGACTTGTAGAGATCTATCAAAAGCAAAAGAAGGAAGATGTTATTATTGTCCAATAATTGACAATAAAGGTGGAATAATAAATGATCCTGTTGTTTTAAAATTATCTGATGAAAAATGGTGGATATCTTTATCAGATTCAGATGTTGGGCTTTATGCGAAAGGTTTAGCAATTGGTTATAATTTTGAAGTAGAGATCTCAGAACCAGATGTGGATATTTTTTCAGTCCAAGGTCCAAAATCATTCCAATTAATGGAGAAAGTATTAGGTCCAAAAATAAATGAATTAAAATTTTTTGGGTTTGGATACTTCGAGTTTGGTGGTGCAGAACATTTAATTGCAAGATCTGGCTGGTCGAAACAAGGTGGATTTGAAGTTTATATGGAACATACAGAAGCTGGATTGGCTTTATATGATAAGTTATTTGAAGTTGGTGGAGAATTTAATGTTAAACCAGGATGTCCAAATTTAGTCGAAAGAATTGAAAGTTCTTTACTCTCGTGGGGAAATGATATTGACATCCATGATAATCCATTTGAGTGTGGATTTGATAAATATGTAAATTTAGATACTGGGATAGATTTTATTGGAAAAGATGCATTAAAAAAAATTAAAGCTGAAGGAATTAAGAAGAAATTAATGGGTGTAAAAATAAATGCTGAAGAAATAAGTGTTACAGGGTCAATGAATTTAACTGATGAAAAAAATAATATTATTGGAGACTTAAGGTCAGGTTGTTATAATCCTACATTTAAGCAAGTTATTGGCATTGCAATGGTCAAAAAACCGTATTTTGAAGCTTCGCAAACATTCAAAATTGATATAAATGGCAAAAGTTTTGATGGAACAGTTTGCGATTTACCTTTCATTTAGTATAAATCTTTAAATGACTAATATAGCTATCATCGGTGCAACCGGTAATGTTGGAAGAAAGACTCTAGAAGTTATAGAAAAAAAAGATATTAAATTTGATAACCTTTTTTTAGTAGCCTCTTCTAATAGTGCTGGAAAAAAAATAAGTTTTAAAGGTAAAGATTACAAAGTCCATGATCTTGAAAAATATGATTTTTCAAAAGCAAATATAACTTTTTTTGCAGCTGGCGGTAAAATTGCAGAACAATACGCAGAAAATGCAGCAAAATTAACAACTGTAATTGATAATTCCAGTTTTTTTAGAATGGACCCCAATGTTCCACTTATTGTGCCTCAAGTGAATGCAGAAAAAATTAATGAAATGAAAAAAAATATTGTGGCAAATCCTAACTGCTCAACAGCTCAGTTAGTATTAGCTCTTAAACCATTACATGATTTATATAAAATAAAAAGGGTGATAGTTTCTACCTATCAATCTGTTTCTGGAGGCGGAAAAGCACCTATGGATGAATTGATTGAACAAACTAAATCTTATCTTGATGGAAATTCTGTTCAATCTAAAAATTTTACTAAACAAATAGCTTTCAATATAATTCCTCAAATTGATGTTTTTTCGAATGATGGATACACAAAAGAAGAATTGAAAATGACTAATGAAACAAAAAAAATACTGGACAATAATATAGAGCTAACAGCTACGTGCGTTAGAATTCCTGTTCTTGTATCACATTCAGAGTCGGTAAATATAGAGTTTGAAAATCCTTATTCTCTAGAACAAATCAGAGAAGCATTAAATAATGCTGATGGTTGTAGAGTTATAGATAAAAGAGAAAATGGCGGATATAGTACACCAATAGAAGCAACTGGTAGTGATGAAACATTTATCTCAAGAATTAGAGATGATAAAACAAAAGAGAATTCAATTAACTTGTGGATCGTTTCAGATAACCTATTAAGAGGCGCCGCATTAAATTCTGTTGAAATTGCAGAAACAATAATGAAAGCACATCAAAATGGAAAATAATCCTTTATCTCCTCATATTCAAATTTATAGATGGCATGTTTCATCTTTGGTTTCAATATCTCATAGAATTACAGGAATAATAAATATATTAGCAATAACTTTAATTTGTATTTTTTTTATATTTTTTTCATTTAGCGAAGGAAGTCATGAATTTATAAAATTATTCCTCCAATCTATTATTGGAAAATTTTTCATATTGGGTATTACATGGTCTTTTAGTTTTCAAATCTTAAGTGAGATAAGACATTTAATAATGGATTTTGGTTATGGATTTGAATTAAAAACTACAAAGATTACTGGCTTGATTGTAATATTTGGATCTTTTGTATTAACCGTTTCAATTTATTTAATAGGAAGAAATTTATTGTAATGAGAGCAGTAACAAAAAAGTGGGTATTTCTAAAAGTGAGTTCTCTCATATTAGTACCTTTGATGTTATGGTTTGCTTTAAATTTGGTTAGTATTTACGATAAAAGTTACTTAGAGATATTAACTTTTCTAACTTCTCAACCTTCAAAGTTCATATTTAGTCTTTTTCTTATTTTTGCTTACTTTTTCTCGGCATTAAGCATAAGTGAGGTTTTTGAAGACTATATTAAGGACGAAAAAATCAAAAATGCCGCAAACAAAGCTTTAAATTTTTTTGCTATAACAATTCCTTTAATTACAATATTTGCGGTATTTAAACTAACTATATGAAATCTTATAATATTATAGATCATGAATACGATGTCGTTGTGCTTGGTGCTGGAGGTTCTGGCCTAAGAGCTGCAGTTGGCTTAAGTGAAGCTGGATTAAAAACTGCATGCATTTCTAAAGTCTTTCCAACTAGAAGTCATACATCAGCTGCACAAGGTGGAATTTCAGCAGCCCTTGGAAATATGGGAGAAGATGATTGGCGTTGGCATATGTACGATACTGTAAAAGGAGCAGATTGGTTAGGCGATCAAGATAGTATTGAATATTTGTGTAAGGAAGCTCCAAAAGCAGTATTAGAATTAGAAAAGTATGGTGTTCCTTTTAGCAGAACTGAAGACGGAAAAATTTATCAAAGACCATTTGGAGGAATGACAAAAAATTATGGAAATGGAATTGTACAAAGAACTTGTGCTGCAGCAGACAGAACTGGTCATGCAATTCTTCATACATTGTATGGTCAAGCACTTAAACATAACACAGAATTTTTTATAGAATATTTTGCATTAGACTTAATTATGAAAGATGGACAATGTAAAGGTTTAATTGCTTGGAATTTAAATGACGGAACTATTCATCGTTTTAGATCTCACATAACAATTATAGCCACAGGGGGATATGGGAAAGTGTATTACTCAGCAACATCCGCACATACTTGTACTGGTGATGGTAATGCAATGGTATTAAGAGCTGGATTACCTCTTCAAGATATGGAGTTTGTACAATTTCACCCAACAGGAATATATGGACATGGAACACTTATTTCTGAAGGTGTAAGAGGTGAAGGTGGATATTTGGTAAACTCTAAAGGTGAGAGATTTATGGAAAGATATGCTCCTAACGCTAAAGATCTTGCATCAAGAGATGTAGTTAGCAGATCAATGTCAATTGAAATAAATGAGGGAAGAGGTGTTGGTAAAGATCAAGACCATGTTCATTTGTATTTAAGTCATTTAGATAAAAAAGTTATTGAAGATAGATTGCCAGGAATTACAGAAGCAGCAAGATTATTTGCAAATGTAGATGTAACTAAAGAGCCAATACCAGTTGTTCCAACAGTTCATTATAATATGGGCGGTATACCAACAAATTATAAAGCTGAAGTTTTAACAGTAAATGGGTCTCAAAAAACAGTCCCAGGTTTGATGGCGATTGGTGAGGCTGCGTGTGTATCTGTGCATGGAGCAAATAGATTAGGTTCAAATTCACTTATTGATTTGGTTGTTTTTGGAAGAGCTGCAGCTAAGAGAGCAGCGGAATTAGTAAAACCTGGTACGCCTCACGAAGAAGTTAGTGAAAGCGAAACTGAAAAATGTCTAAATAGATTTGATAAACTAAGGTATGCAGAGGGAGATAACGGAACCGCCGAACTTAGACTGGCGATGCAAAAAACAATGCAGTCTAAATGTGCTGTATTTAGAACTGAAAAGAATCTTAAAGAGGGTGTGGATGAGATCAGAAAAACTTATGACGGCATGGAGTCGATTTCTGTTAAAGATAAATCATTGGTATTCAATACTGATTTAGTTGAGACTTTAGAGTTTGATAATTTAATTAGACAAGCGATAACAACGGTAGATTCTGCATATCACAGAAAAGAAAGCAGAGGAGCTCATGCTCGTGAAGATTATCCGAAAAGAAATGATGAAAAATTTATGAAACATACATTATCTTGGTGTGATGGAAAAAATACTAAAATTGAATACAGAGATGTACATACTTCAACACTAACAAATGAAGTCCAATATTTTCCTCCTCAAGAAAGAGTGTATTAATGGTTCAATTAAATTTACCACAAAACTCAAAAGTTAATAAAGGTAAATATTTTAAAGACAAAACTGGTTCAAAGAATATTAGAAAAGTAAATGTTTATAGATGGGATCCATCCACTGGAGAGAACCCAAGGATAGACACATATGAAGTAGATATGGATAATTGTCCATCTAAAGTTTTAGATATACTAAATAAAATTAAAAACGAAATAGATCCAACACTTGCATATAGAAGATCTTGTGCGCATGGAGTTTGTGGTTCATGTGCAATGAATATGGGTGGAAAAAATGGTCTTGCATGCACTAAGCCACATGGAGAAATTAAGGGAGATATAGATATATACCCTTTGCCTCACTTAAAAGTAAAAAAAGATTTAATAGGAGACTTAAGTGGATTATATAAACAATACCAATCTATTGAGCCTTGGTTAAAAAATAATTCAAAAAGTGAAACAACAGAGATTCATCAATCTCAAGAAGATAGAGCTAAACTTGATGGAGCTTATGAATGTATAATGTGTGCTTGTTGTTCTACTTCATGTCCTAGCTATTGGTGGAATGGTGATAAGTATTTAGGTCCTGCAGTTTTATTACAAGCTTATAGATGGATAATGGATAGTAGAGACGAGGATAAAAAGGAAAGACTTCAAAAGGTTGCAGATGAACTTAAGCTTTATAGATGCCATACAATTTTAAACTGCACTAACGCATGTCCAAAAGGATTAAATCCAGCAAAAGCCATTGCTGAGATAAAGAAAATGCTTGCAACCGCATAATTACTTATTTAAATACATTCATGAATTTAATTGAGCATTTTATCGATGGTAAGATTGTTCCAGGTACATCTGATAGAAAAGGAAAAGTATTTAATCCTGCTATAGGTAAACAAGAATCTGAAGTTATACTTGGCACAAAACAAGATCTTGATTTAGCGGTACAAAAAGCAAAAAAAGCATTTGAAAAATGGTCAAATGTAACTCCAATACAAAGAGCTAGAATAATATTTAAATACAAAGAAATAATTGAAAAAAATTCTGACTTGCTAGCCAAGTTGATTGTATCAGAGCATGGAAAAGTTTATGAGGATGCTAAAGGTTCTCTCACAAGAGGATTAGAGGTAGTTGAATTTGCATGTGGAATTCCACAAATGCTAAAAGGTGACTTTACAGAAAATGTAGGTACAAACATTGATAGCTGGTCAGTGAGACAGCCATTAGGTGTATGTGCAGGTATTACACCATTTAATTTTCCTGCAATGGTTCCAATGTGGATGTTTCCAATGGCAGTAGCTTGTGGAAATACATTTGTATTAAAACCTTCTGAAAAAGATCCATCTTGTCCATTAAAACTTGCAGAGCTATTTAGTGAAGCTGGTTTACCAGATGGGGTTTTGAATGTTGTTAATGGAGATAAAGAAGTTGTAGATGCAATTTTGGAACATAAAGATATATCCGCAGTAAGTTTTGTTGGATCAACACCTATTGCTAAATACATTTATGAAAATGCAGCTAAAAATGAAAAACGCGTTCAAGCTCTTGGAGGAGCTAAAAATCATTGTGTTGTAATGCCAGATTGTGATTTAGATCAAGCAGTAAACGGTCTAATGGGTGCAGCATATGGGTCTGCAGGAGAAAGATGTATGGCTCAATCTGTTGCTGTTGCTGTTGGTAATGTAGGTGACAAACTAGTCGATGAATTATCTAAAAAAGTGGAAGCTTTAAAAATTGGACCAGGCATGGATAAGAATTCTGAAATGGGTCCTTTAGTAACAAAAGAGCATCTTGAAAGAGTAAGAGGTTATGTTGATTTAGGTATTAAAGAAGGTGCAGACCTTGTGGTTGATGGAAGAGATATCAAACTTCAAGGTTATGAAGACGGTTATTATATTGGCGGTTGCTTATTTGATAATGTTAAAAAAGATATGAGAATTTATAAAGAGGAGATATTTGGACCTGTATTATCTGTTGTCAGAGCTAAAGATTTTAATGAAGCATTAAATTTAATTAATGACCATGAGTTTGGTAATGGAACAAGTATTTATACAAGAGATGGAGATGCAGGAAGAACATTTGCAAATCAAATTAAAGTAGGAATGGTTGGAATTAATATCCCTATCCCTGTGCCAGTTGCTTTTCATAGTTTTGGTGGATGGAAGAGATCATTATTTGGAGATCAACATATGCACGGGCCAGAGGGAGTTAGATTTTATACTAAATTAAAAACAATTACTTCAAGATGGCCTTCAGGTGTTAGATCAGATCCTGAATTTATAATGCCAACAATGAAATAGTAAAATGTCAAAAATATCATTAATAGGAGCTGGACAAATAGGTGGAACTTTAGCACATTTAATTGGATTAAAGGAGCTTGTTGATGAAGTAGTATTATTTGACGTAGCAAGTGGAATTGCTAAAGGTAAAGCATTGGATATTGCACAGTCTTCATCTGTAGATGGATTTAAAGTAAAATTTTCAGGTACTGATAATTATGAAGATATAAAAAATTCAGATGTAATCATTATAACGGCTGGTGTTCCAAGAAAACCAGGAATGAGTAGAGATGATTTATTAGGAATAAATTTAAAAATTATAAAACAGGTTGCTGAAGGTATAAAGCAGCATGCACCAAATGCCTTTGTTATATGTATTACAAATCCATTGGATGTAATGGTTATGGCTTTTCAAAAATTTTCTGGACTATCGCCTGACAAAGTTGTTGGAATGGCTGGAATATTGGACACATCAAGATTTAAACTATTTTTATCTTTAGAGTTAGATGTGCCTGTTAGAGAAATTGAGGCAATGGTAATGGGAGGTCATGGAGATACTATGGTTCCTCTACCAAGATTCACAAAAGTTTCAGGCAGACCATTATTAGATTTAGTAAAAGAAGGAAAAATTTCAAAAGATAAATTGGAAAGTATAAATCAAAGAACTAGAGATGGAGGTGCTGAAATTGTTAAATATTTAGAAAAAGGTTCAGCATTTTATGCACCGGCAGCTTCAGGTGTTGAAATGGCAGAAGCATACTTAAAAGATAGCAAAAAAATGCTTCCTTGTGCTGCTCATTTAAATGGACAATACGGAATAAGCAATATTTACGCAGGAGTGCCAGTAATTGTTGGAAAGAACGGTATAGAAAAAATCGAAGAAATTGAGCTAGATGAAAATGAAAAATCTGAGTTTAATAACTCAGTAGATGCTGTAAAAAAATTATGGGAAGCTGCATCCAAAATTGATCCTAGTTTGAATAACTAGTTAATGAATATTCACGAACACCAAGCAAAGAATATACTTAGAAAATATGGAGCTAAAGTTCCGAAAGGAGTTTATGCTCTAGATGTAAATGAATTATTGGAAAAAGCTAAAAATCTTAAAACTGATAAATATGTGTTGAAAGCACAAATTCATGCTGGAGGCAGAGGTAAAGCTGGTGGAGTTAAAATAGTAAATGATTTAAAAAGTCTTGAAACAGAGGCAAAATCCTTGCTTGGAAAAAAATTAATCACTCATCAGACAGGACCTAGTGGAAGAATTGTTAAAAGATTATATGTCGAAGTTTCATCTAACATTGATAAAGAATTTTATTTGTCTTGCGTTGTAGATCGTGCAAGCTCAAAGATAGCTTTTATCTCAAGTGATCAAGGGGGTATGGATATAGAAGAAGTCGCAATCAAATCTCCTGAGAAAATTTTAACAACAAAAGTAGACTTAGATAACGAAATATCTGATGAAAATTGTACTAAAATAATAAGTATTTTTAATCTAGATGAAGAAACAAAAGAGCAAGGAATTAGTCTAATCAAGTCCATATACAAATTATTTATAGAAACGGATGCTAATTTAATTGAAATTAATCCTTTAATTTTAACAAAAGAAAAAGAGTTGATTTGTTTAGATGCAAAAATGAATTTTGATGGAAATGCTTTATTCAGACATCCAGAACTAATTGAGTTGAGAGACCTCAATGAAGAAGAAGAAACAGAGATAGAAGCTAGCAAGCATGATTTAGCATATATTAAACTTGATGGAACAATTGGATGCATGGTTAATGGAGCTGGACTTGCAATGGCAACTATGGACATAATTAAATTATATGGAAAGGAACCAGCAAATTTTTTAGATGTTGGTGGTGGGGCTTCTAAAGAAAAAGTGGCAGCTGCTTTTAAAATAATTTTATCAGATAAAAATGTTAAAGGAATATTGATTAATATTTTTGGCGGAATAATGAGATGTGATGTTCTTGCCCAAGGTGTTGTGGATGCTGCAAAAGAAATAAAAATGAATGTTCCTTTAGTTGTAAGATTAGCCGGAACAAATTTTGAAGAGGGAAAAAAAATACTTGATAATTCAGGTCTTGAGTTAATTTCTGCATCTGATTTATCAGATGCTGCCAAAAAAATTGTAGAGGCTATTAAATAAATGTCAGTTTTAGTTAATAAAAACACAAAGTTAATTTGCCAAGGTTTTACGGGTAGTCATGGAACCTTTCATTCGGAGCAAGCAATTAAATATGGAACAAATTTAGTCGGAGGGGTTACACCAAAAAAAGGTGGTCAAACTCATCTAGATAGACCAGTATTTAATACAGTAAAGGAAGCAGTCGATAGAACTGGTGCCAACGCAACTATGATTTATGTTCCTGCGAAATTTGCATCTGCAGCAATCATAGAAGCCATTGAAGCTAACTTAGAATTAATTGTTTGTATCACTGAGGGAATACCAGTTCTTGATATGATTAAGGTCAAAAAAAAGTTACTTAATTCAAAATCAAGATTAATCGGTCCCAATTGTCCAGGGATAATCACTCCCAATGAATGCAAGATCGGGATAATGCCAGGAAATATACACAAAAAGGGTTCTGTTGGTATTGTATCAAGATCCGGAACTTTGACCTACGAGGCTGTCGCACAAACTACAGAAAATGATTTGGGGCAATCAACATGTATAGGTATAGGTGGTGATCCAATCAATGGCACAAATTTTATTGATTGCTTAGATTTATTTTTAAAAGACGAGGAAACTAAATCAATTTTAATGATTGGTGAAATAGGTGGATCAGCTGAAGAAGAAGCAGCTGAATTTGTAAAAAATCATGAAATAAAAAAACCTATGGTTGGTTTTATTGCAGGAGTTACAGCACCACCAGGTAGAAGAATGGGACATGCAGGGGCCATAATATCAGGTGGTAAAGGTGGGGCTAAAGATAAAATCAAAAAAATGGAAGATTGTGGCATAGAAGTAGCCACATCACCTTCAGAAATTGGAAAAACATTGTTAAATAAATTGTCCAATTGAAAACAAAATTTAGTATTATAATAAAATAAAATGAGTTCTCCTAAAAATCTGGAATATAAAAAAACATCGTTTTTAAATAAGGCCAATAGTGCATTTATTGAAGAAATGTATGTAAAATTTATAAATAAAGATCCATCTCTCTCTGAAAGTTGGATTGAATATTTCTCAAGTGTAGATGAGGATATGAAGATATTAGTCGACGAGATAAATGGACCGTCGTGGAAACCTTTTTCAAAAAAAATTAATATTGAGGATGTAGAGAAAACAGCTAAAGAAAACGAAAAAAACAAAGATAACTCTAGCAAGTTTAATTTCCAAGTAATTGCAAATTCAAATAAAAATTCAATAAGTGCTGTAGCCTTGATAAGAGCTTATCGGCTAAGGGGACATCTATTATCAAAATTAGATCCTTTAGAATTGATGAAGTCAGAATATTTAGACGAATTACATCCTGAGTACTATGGTTTTAAAAAAGAAGATTATGACAAAGAAATTTTTCTTAACGGAATAATAAATAAAAAAAGTGCAAATATAAGAGAAATACTCAAGTTTTTAAAAAAAACTTATTGTGGTCCTATAGGTTATGAATATATGCATATTTCAAATCCAACTGAGAGAATGTGGTTTAGAGATAGGGTTGAAAAAGACGAAAATGCACTCAAGTTTACAAAAAATGGAAAGCAAGCGATTTTAAATAAACTAATACAAGCAGAGGGCTTTGAAAAATTTTTAAATACAAAATATGTTGGTACTAAAAGATTTGGTTTAGATGGCGGAGAAAGTCTAATACCTGCTCTTGAGCAAATTATAAAAATTGGAGGACAATCTAAAATAAAAGAAGTTAAAATAGGAATGTCACACAGAGGAAGACTAAATGTTTTAGCAAACGTTTTACAAAAATCTTATAAAAGAATTTTTAATGAATTTGCTGGTGAAATGGATGGATCAGAAGATGGTGCTGGAGATGTAAAATACCATTTAGGAGCCTCATCTGATAGAGAATTTGATGGAAATCCTGTACACGTAAGTTTAACAGATAATCCTTCACACTTAGAGGCGGTTAATCCTGTTGTTCTTGGCCAAACCAGAGCTAAACAATTTTTCCACAAAGACAAACAAAGAAATAAAGTTATACCAATATTAATTCACGGCGATGCTGCATTTGCAGGACAAGGAATAGTAGCAGAGTGCTTTGCAATGTCTGGACTCCCTGGTCATAACACTGGAGGGACAATCCATATTATTGTTAACAACCAAATTGGATTTACAACAAGTCCTAGATTTGCGCGATCTTCCCCTTATCCTTCCGACGTAGGTAAAATGGTTGATGCTCCAATCATCCATGTTAATGGAGATGACCCTGAAGCTGTAGTTTACGCAACCAGAATAGCAACTGAATTTAGATTAAAATTTAATCGCGATGTTGTAATTGATTTAATATGTTACAGAAGATTTGGACATAATGAGGGAGATGAGCCATCTTTCACCCAACCACTTATGTACAAAAAAATTAGATCTCATCCGTCTACGATTAAAATTTATGGTGAAAAGCTTGTAAATGAAGGACTTTTTTCGAAACAAGATTTAGATCAACAAATTGTTGATTTTAAAAATTTATTAGATGATCAATTTAAAAATGCAAAAGATTATAAACCTAAAATTAGATGGTTTGAGGGAACTTGGTCGAGATATAAACCCGAAAGAGGTAAAGATAAAAGAGGTTTAACTGGATCAGATTTGAAAATTTTAAATAATATTTCCGACAGAATACATATTTTTCCAACCGATAAAAATATCCACAAAACCATAACAAAAATTATGGAAAATAGAAAAAAAACTATTGATGAAGGCTCAGGTATTGATTGGGCAACAGCTGAGTCTTTGGCATTTGGTTCATTATTAGTTGAAGGTTATCCAGTAAGGTTAGTAGGTCAGGATTCTGGTAGAGGCACTTTTAGTCAAAGACACTCAGTTTTAAGAAATCAAATTGATAATTCAAGGTACATACCTTTAAACAATATATCTAGTAATCAAAAAAATTTTGAAATTGTAGATAGTTTTTTATCTGAACTTGCAGTTTTAGGATTTGAATATGGATACAGTTTAGTAGAACCGAATACATTGACAATTTGGGAGGCTCAATTCGGTGATTTTGCAAATGGTGCTCAAGTAATTATTGATCAATTTATATCATCTGGTGAAAGAAAGTGGAAACGAGCATCAGGACTAGTTATGTTATTACCCCATGGTTATGAAGGACAGGGTCCAGAGCACTCCTCTGCAAGATTAGAGAGATTTTTACAATTATGCGCAAATGATAATTTACAAGTTATGAATTGCACTACACCTGCAAATTATTTTCATGCTTTAAGAAGGCAGGTGCACCGTGATTTTAGAAAACCATTAATTATAATGACGCCTAAATCACTTTTAAGAAATAAATATTGTGTATCAAATTTGGAAGATTTTAGTAAACAAAATTCTTTCCATAGAGTGCTATGGGATCATGCTAGAGATAGTAAGCAAAAAGGGTTTATTAAGTTAAAAGATGACAAAAAAATTAGAAAAGTTATATTATGTTCCGGAAAAATTTACTTTGATCTTCTTGTGGCAAGAGAGAAACTAAAAATCAATGATGTGATTTTGTATAGAATTGAACAACTATATCCCTTCCCCGCAAAAAGTTTGGTTAAAGAATTAAAACCATTTGCAAAAAATGCAAAATTTTATTGGTGCCAAGAGGAGCCTAAAAATATGGGTGCTTGGTTTGCTGTTAGAGATTATATACAATGGACATTAGAGACTATTAAGGCTAAAAACAATTCAATTTCTTACATTGGAAGAAGTCCAGATGCTACGCCTGCCACAGGTTATGCAAGAAGACACAATTCCGAACAACAAGAAATTATAAATAAAGTATTTGAATAAATGAGTGAAAAAATATTAGTTCCAGTTTTGGGAGAAAGTATTACAGAGGCTACGGTCACGAAATGGTTAAAGAAAAAGGGTGATAATGTAGTTGCTGATGAAGCTGTAGTAGAATTAGAGACTGACAAAGTAAACTTAGAAGTTCCTGCACCTGCAAGTGGCGTTATATCAGAGATCAACTCAAAAGATGGTGATACAGTTGAGGTTGGAACTGTATTAGGAATGATTTCAGAAGGTAGTGTTCTTAAAGAAGAAAAGGAAGCTGAGCCGGTTAAAGGAAACGTTGAAAAAAATAATGTAATAAATTTAGAAATCGAAAAGAAAAAAGATACAAAAAAAACTCAAGAACCTTTATTGCTTGATGAAGAACCATTGGTATTAACTGTTGAAGTTGAAGAAACCAAGCCTATTAAACAAAATAAAACACTTTCTCCTGCTGTTAGAAAAATTGCTGTTGAAAATAAAATTAATCTAGATGAAGTAAAAGGGACAGGTAAAGATGGAAGAATTTTAAAAGGTGATTTAATAAGTTTAATGGGAGCTAACCCTCAACCTAATGAAAGAAAAATTCAATATGGTGAAGAAGAACGAATCAAAATGTCAAGACTAAGACAAACGATTGCTAAACGTTTAAAAGAGGCTCAAAACAATGCTGCTATGCTCACAACATTTAATGAGGTTGATATGTCAAATATAGTCTCAATGAGAAAAGATAACCAGGAAGATTTCCAAAATAGTTATGGAATTAAACTTGGCTTCATGTCCTTTTTTGTGAAAGCTTGTATAGTAGGATTAAAATTATTTCCTGCAATAAATGCTGAAGTTGAAAATGATGAAATGGTTTACAAAAATTATTATAATGTGAGCTTTGCAGTCGGAACTGAAAAAGGATTAGTAGTTCCGGTATTAAAAAATGCCGATGAAATGTCTTTTGCGGACATTGAAAAAAACATAAAAGATCTGTCAGACAAAGCAAAAAATGGTAGTCTTACTATAGAGGATCTTCAAGGTGGAACATTTACAATTAGCAATGGAGGTGTGTATGGATCAATGTTATCTACTCCTATTTTAAACCCTCCACAATCAGCAGTTCTTGGAATGCATAATATCGTTGAAAGACCTGTTGTTATTGATGGTGAGATAAAGGCTAGACCTGTAATGTTTTTAGCATTGTCTTACGATCATAGAATAATTGATGGAAAAGAATCTGTAAGTTTTTTAAAAACTGTTAAAGAAAACTTAGAAGATCCAAGAAGGTTATTTTTAAATTTATAATATGTCAGAAAAATTTGATGTTACAGTAATCGGTGGTGGCCCTGGTGGATATGTTTGTGCAATTAGATTGTCTCAACTTGGACTTAAAACAGCATGCATAGAGTCTAGAGGATCTTTAGGTGGGACATGTTTAAATATTGGATGTATCCCATCAAAAAGTTTGCTTAATTTATCTGAAAAATTTCACAGTGCTAAAAATTTTGAAAAGATTGGAATCGAGACTGGAGAAATAAAACTCAACTTAGATAAAATGATGAAAAATAAAGATAAAGCCGTAACAGTTTTGACTAAAGGAGTTGAATTTTTATTCAAAAAAAACAAAGTCACTTATTTTAAAGGCAAAGGTTCATTTGAGAATGAAAAATCAATAAAAATTGAAGGTTCTGAAGGCACTAAAATAATTCAAACTGATAAAACAATAATCAGTACAGGATCTGAGCCAGTTTCATTGCCTGGAGTAGACTTTGATGAAGAGAGAATTCTTTCTTCAACTGGAGCCCTATCTATTCCCAAACTCCCCAATAAAATGATTGTTGTTGGTGGTGGATATATAGGATTGGAAATGGGATCTGTTTGGTCAAGACTTGGCACTGAAGTCACAGTCGTTGAATTTTTAGATCACATCACGCCTGGAATGGATCGAGATATTTCAAATGAATTTATGAAAATATTAAAGAAGCAAGGTATAAAATTTAACCTTAATACTAAAGTTGATAAAATAACTAAAAACTCTAATGGTGTGACAGTTGAGACTTCACAAATTGATGGCCAAAAAGTTAAGCATGATGTTGATGTTGTTTTAATTTCTGTAGGTAGAAGACCTTATACTAAAAACTTAAATTTAGACAAAGTTGGTGTAAAGTTAGATGAAAAAGGAAGAGTTAAAGTAAATAATAATTTTGAAACAAATGTTAAAAATATTTATGCAATAGGTGATGTTATTGATGGCCCAATGTTAGCTCACAAAGCTGAAGAGGAAGGAATTGCAGTTGCAGAATTAATAGCAGGCCAATCAGGTCATGTTAATTATGATATTATTCCTGGAGTTGTTTATACGTCTCCCGAGGTTGCTTATGTTGGCAAAAGTGAAGAGCAATTAAAAAAAGAAAACATAGGTTATAAAATTGGTAAATTTCCTTTTATGGCAAATTCAAGAGCCAAAGCAATTGATGAGCCAGAGGGTTTTGTAAAAATTTTGGCAGACCAATCAACTGATAAAGTGCTTGGTGTGCATATTATTGGTCCTCATGCAGGAGAAATGATAGCTGAGATGGCTGTCGCAATGGAATTTGGAGCTAGTTCCGAAGATATTGCAAGAACATGTCACGCACACCCAACATTTTCAGAAGCTATAAAAGAAGCAGCATTATCAGTAGATAAAAGACAAATTCACTCTTAATAATTATTTTTCTACATTCAATAAAGCAAATCTTTTAAATTTTTCTTCAAGTTTTATTTTGTTATTATTTGCAAAGTCTTTTATTGCTTTTTCAACACTTTCAATTTTTGTAATACCTGCAAAATCATCACAAACAATTTTAGAATTATTTTTCATGTTGTCATAAAGTTTCTGTAAATCACTTAAAACCGTATCGTAACTATGTCCTCCATCTAAAAATACGAAATCAATTTCACTTAAAGGAACTTTTTCTAAAGTCACCCTTGTGTCTCCTTCTATTAGTTCAATATTTTGTGAAAATTTCTTTAAAAAATTTTGAACAGATATCTTTGAATTTAAATTTTCTTTTTTTATGAAATTATAATAGATAGTTTTAAGTGGATTCGAAAACTTTTGATTTTCAAGAAATTTAGGTTCGATCTCATCTACACTTGATGTTTTAGTAGATCCAAATAAATCTAATCCGTAATATCTAAAATCACTGCCAAAATTTGTCTTTAATAATTCACATATATTTCTTGATGTAACACCACAAAAAACACCAATTTCTAATACATTTTTTGGCTTATATTCCTCAACTAAACTCAAAAAATTATCCCCATAAGGTTTTTTTAAACCTGATTTTCTCCAGTAATAATTATATTTCATTTGATCTATTTATATATTTTTAAGATATAAAAAAACTAAAATTAAATATTTATGAAATATCCAGTTTTGTTGCCAAATATATTTGATTATCCTTTTACATATGAAAGCAATATTAAATTAAAAGCAGGAGATTATGTAAAAGTTCCATTTGGTAAGAAAAATATTATTGGTGTAATTTGGGATTTTTTTGAAGAAAAGAATAAGAAAGAATTTAAATTAAAATCTGTAATTGAAAAAATTGAAATTGAACCACTAAGTAAAAAGACAATGAATTTTCTAAAGTGGTTTTCTAATTACAATCTTGTGCCCCTAGGAATGTGTTTAAAACTACATTTGATTAATGACGAAAATTTAAAAATAAAAAATGACAGCGATCTATTAAAATATGCTCTATCAAGCGAAAAAGAAAGTTATCAACTTTCTGAAGAGCAAGATAAGGCCTATAAAGAGTTATCTAAAAATGATAGCAGTTTTAGAGTTCATTTACTTCAAGGTACAACCGGTTCAGGAAAAACAATAGTTTATTTTAAAGCTATTGAAAAAATTATAAATATAGGATTGCAAGCTCTAATTTTATTACCAGAAATAGGACTAACAAATGAATTTGAAAAAAAATTTAAATTTTATTTTGGATTTGAAGCTGCAGTTTGGCATTCAAAAGTCAGCCCAAAAAAAAGAAAAATTATATGGAATGGATTATCAGCAGGAAAAATTAAAGTAGTAATCGGAGCAAGATCATCTTTATTTCTGCCATTCAAAAAATTAGGTTTGATAACTGTGGATGAAGAGCACGATCAATCTTATAAACAAGATGAAGGAATTATCTATAATGCTAGAGATATGGCAATATCAAGAGCTAAACACGAAAACATTCCAATAAATTTAGTAACTGCAGTTCCATCAATCGAAACATATGAAAATATTAAAATTAAAAAATATAATTACTCAAGATTACTTAATCGATATAAAGGTGCAAATTTACCCAAACACCATGTTATCGATCTTTATCAAAATCAACTAGCGACCAAAAGTTCTATATCTCTTAAAACTCTTGAAAAAGTAAAAGAACATTTAAATAAAAAAGATCAAGTTCTCTTTTTCATAAATAGAAGAGGTTTTGCACCCTATGTTTTATGTAAAAAATGTTTAAATGTTTTTACATGCCCAAGGTGTTCTATAAATTTAGTATTTCACAAAAATAAAAAAATTCTTTTGTGTCATTACTGTGGATATAATTCAAAATTAAATAGAGATTGTAAAAAAGGAAATGTTTGTGAGTTTGTATTTAGTGGACCTGGGGTAGAAAAAATTGCAGAGGAAGTTAAAAACCTCTTTCCTAATAAAAAAACAATAATTTTTTCTAGCGACACAATGAATAAAGCATCCGGCAAAGATAAATTGAATAAAATTATATCTGGTGAGATAGATATTCTTGTAGGTACTCAATTAATATCAAAAGGATTTCACTTTCCAAAATTGAATTGTATTGTTGTATTAGATATTGATTTAACTTCTCAAGGACATGATCTTAGGAGCACTGAAAAAAATTTACAACTTTACCACCAGTTATCAGGAAGAGCAGGTAGAACCGGCAAACCAGCTAATATTTATTTCCAAACATACAATTTAAAACCAGAAGTTATAAATCAAATTACAAATGAAGATCCTTTTAAATTTCTAGAAAATGAATTAAATTTAAGAAAGAGGAATAATTTACCACCCTACGAAAGATTTATCGCTTTAATCTTATCTTCATCAAATGAAAAAAAACTTGATATAGATGCCGTAAAACTTAAAAATATTTTATCAAAATCTATAGATGCAAAAATTTTAGGACCAGTAAATGCTCCAATATATAGAATTAATCAAAAATTCAGAAATAGACTATTAATAAGAGCAAAAAAAACATCTAATGTTCAGAAAAAATTGAAAGATGTATTGAAAGATTTTCAACTCTCCAAAGGAATGAAACTTTCAGTTGATGTTGACCCTATCAGCTTCAATTAGCCCATTAAATCTTACCATTTTTCACAATCTGAGCCTTGAAGACTGATAATTCGTATGTTATCTAAGCGAAATTTTAAACATCTTCACAATTGAGAGTATAAATTGAGCGAAAATAAAATATCAATAACTTCTAATAACAGTTATTCCCAAGCATTATTTGAGCTGGCTAACGAAGATAAATCTCTAGCAAAAGTAGAGGAACAAGTCGTTGCAATTAGTAGACTCATAAATGAAAGTGAAGAATTTAGATATTTAATCAAAAACCCTACGACTAGTATTGAGGATTTAACTAAAGTTATTGAAACAATTTCTGAAAAAAACAATTTTGATAATCTTTTAAAAAGATTTCTAGTTTTTTTAATTCAAAAAAGAAGATTTTTTTATTTAGAAAAAATTTTAAGTGACTTTATAGAGGTATGTTCGAAAGCTAGAGGTGAAATAAAAGCAGAGCTTTTTTCGGCTAAAGAACTTAATGAAACAGATATTTCTAAAATTAAAGAAGAGCTATCTCAAAACTTTGGAGCAAAGATACAGTTAAATTATAAATTTGACCCAAGTTTAATTGGTGGCTTGGTATTAAAAGTGGGAAGTACAATGGTAGATAATTCTATTAAAAATAAACTGCAACAAATTCAAAAACAAATGATAGAGGCATAAATGGAAATAAATCCTTCAGAAGTAACAAAAATATTAAAAGAACAAATAAAAAAACTTGGCGATAGAGCTGAGGTTTCAGAGGTCGGACAAGTATTATCTGTTGGAGATGGAATTGCAAGAATTTATGGCTTGGATAATGTTCAAGCAGGAGAAATGGTTGAGTTTTCTGATGGCTCTAAAGGAATGGCATTAAACTTAGAGAGTGACAACGTTGGTGTTGTTATATTTGGCGATGATAGAGAAATTAAAGAGGGTGATACTGTAAAAAGAACTGGTGCGATTGTTGATGTACCAGTTGGAAAACAACTTTTAGGAAGAGTTGTTGATGGATTAGGAAATCCAATTGATGGAAAAGGAGCTTTAGATAAAAGTTTAGAAAGAAAAAGAGTTGAAGTTAAAGCTCCAGGAATTATTCCACGACAATCAGTTGGAGAACCAATGCAAACAGGTTTAAAAGCAATTGATAGCTTAATTCCTGTTGGAAGAGGGCAAAGAGAACTTATAATTGGAGATCGTCAAACTGGTAAAACCGCAGTAGCTATCGATACAATTATCAATCAAAAGAAAATTAATGAATCAGACGACGAAAGTAAAAAACTTTATTGTATATATGTTGCAATTGGACAAAAAAGATCAACTGTTGCTCAGATTGTAAAAACTTTAGAGGACGCTGGCGCAATGGAATATACGACTATAGTTTCCGCAACAGCCTCAGACTCTGCGCCTCTTCAGTTTTTAGCTCCTTACACAGGATGTACTATGGGAGAATATTTTAGAGATAATGGAATGCATGCTTTAATTATTTACGATGATTTATCTAAGCAAGCAGTCGCATATAGACAAATGTCATTATTATTAAGAAGACCACCGGGGCGTGAAGCATACCCAGGAGATGTGTTTTATTTACATAGTAGATTATTAGAAAGAGCTGCTAAATTAAGTGATGAAAATGGCGGAGGTTCTTTAACTGCGCTACCAATTATTGAAACACAAGCAGGCGATGTCTCTGCATACATTCCAACAAATGTAATATCTATTACAGATGGGCAAATATTTTTAGAAACTGAACTATTCAATCAAGGAATTAGACCAGCAGTAAACGTTGGATTATCCGTATCTAGAGTTGGATCAGCTGCACAAACTAAAGCTATGAAATCTGTGGCTGGATCAATTAAATTAGAGTTAGCTCAATACAGAGAAATGGCAGCTTTTGCTCAATTTGGATCTGATTTAGATGCATCCACACAAAAACTTTTAAATAGAGGTTCGAAGTTAACTGAACTTTTAAAACAAGGACAGTATTCTCCCATGACAGTTGCAGAACAAGTTATATCAATTTTCTGTGGCGTAAAAGGTTATTTGGATGATATTGAACTTAAAGATGTAGCAGACTTTGAAAATAAAGTTCTACAAAAGTGTAAATCTGATAAGCCTGAGATTATGGAGTCTATTGCTAAAACTGGGAAGATTGAGGAAGACATTGAAAAACAATTAGTAGAATTAATTAGAGGAATTAAATAATCATAAATGCCAAGTTTAGACGATCTTAGAAAAAGAATTACGAGTGTTAAATCAACTCAGAAAATAACAAAAGCTATGAAAATGGTTGCTGCAGCTAAGTTGAGAAAAGCCCAAGAGAATGCTGAAAAAGGCAGACCTTATTCTGAAAAAATGAATAATGTAATTTTAAATCTCTCAAAAAGTATAACAGACAAAGAAAATGCTCCCAAGTTACTGGTTGGAACAGGTGAAGAGAAAGTTCATTTATGTATTGTGCTCACTGCTGATAGAGGTTTATGCGGAGGTTTTAATACTAACATTATTAAAAAAGCAAAAAGTTATTTCGAAAAAATAATATCTGAAAATAAAACTTTAAAAATTATTACTGTTGGATCTAAAGGATATGATCAACTTAAAAGACAATATAAAAGTTATATTGTAGAGAACATTTCTTTTAAAGAGTCAAAAAATATAAATTACTTTGATGCAGATAAAGTCGGAAAAATTATAATTGAAAAATTTGAAAAAAATGAATTTGATGTTTGCGCAATATTTTACAATAAATTTAAAAATGTAATTACACAAATTCCACAAGAACAACAAATAGTTCCACTTAATGAAGATAAAGATGATAAAGATGATAAAGATGACTCTGGTAACGATAATGACTATGAGTTTGAACCAGATGAAGATGAAATTTTAAGTAATTTATTGCCGAAAAATATTTCAACGCAAATATTTAAAGCAATGTTAGAGAATTCTGCCAGTGAGCAAGGTTCGAGGATGACAGCAATGGATAATGCAACCAGAAACGCAGGCGAATTGGTTGATAGGCTTACAATTGAGTATAATAGAAGCCGTCAAGCAGCAATAACAAAAGAGTTAATTGAAATTATATCAGGAGCAGAAAGTTTATAATTATGAGCAAAAAAGGAAACATAACACAAGTAATTGGCGCAGTCGTTGACGTAAAATTCGATGGAGAACTGCCAGAAATATTAACAGCCTTAGAGTGTGATAATGGAGGTAATAGACTAGTTTTAGAAGTTGCGCAGCACCTTGGAGAGTCAAGTGTTAGAACCATTGCTATGGATAGTACAGAGGGACTCAAAAGGGGTGATGAAGTAAAAGATACAGGCGCTCCAATTCAAGTTCCAGTAGGTCCAGAAACGTTAGGACGAATTGTAAACGTAATAGGTGAACCAATTGATGAGAAAGGACAAATTTCTACTAAAGAAAATTGGCCTATACACCGACAAGCTCCTTCTTTTAATGATCAGTCTACAGAAACAGAAATTTTAGTAACTGGAATAAAGGTTATCGACTTATTAGCACCTTATGCCAAAGGTGGAAAAATTGGATTGTTCGGTGGAGCAGGAGTTGGAAAAACTGTAATTATAATGGAACTTATAAATAATATAGCCAAGGCCCATGGTGGATTTTCAGTATTCGCTGGAGTGGGAGAGAGAACTAGAGAAGGGAACGATTTATATCACGAAATGATCGAGTCAGGAGTGATCAAGCCAGAGGGAACTGGGTCTAAAGCAGCATTAGTTTATGGACAAATGAATGAACCTCCAGGAGCTAGAGCTAGAGTAGCTTTAACTGGTCTTACTGTGGCAGAGTATTTCAGGGATCAAGAGGGTCAAGATGTTTTGTTCTTTGTTGATAACATTTTTAGATTTACTCAGGCAGGTTCAGAAGTATCAGCTCTTCTAGGAAGAATTCCTTCAGCGGTTGGTTATCAGCCTACTCTTGCAACAGATATGGGAAACCTGCAAGAAAGAATTACAACAACTAATAAAGGATCAATCACATCTGTTCAGGCAATTTATGTACCTGCAGATGATTTAACAGATCCAGCTCCAGCAACTTCTTTTTCACACTTAGACGCAACGACTGTACTTTCAAGACAAATTGCTGAATTAGGTATTTACCCAGCTGTTGACCCTTTGGATTCTACTTCTAGAATTTTAGATCCAAGAGTTGTTGGTGATGAACACTATAGAGTAGCAAGATCTGTTCAGAAAATTTTACAAACATACAAATCTTTGCAGGATATTATTGCAATTCTAGGAATGGATGAGCTATCAGAGGATGATAAACTTACCGTTGCTAGAGCTAGAAAAATTCAAAGATTTTTATCACAACCTTTCTTTGTGGCTGAAGTATTTACAGGATCTCCAGGTAAACTAGTAGATTTAGAGTCAACAATTAAAGGGTTTGATGCAATATGCAAAGGAGAATATGACCATCTGCCTGAAGCTGCTTTTTATATGGTTGGCACAATAGAAGAAGCAATAGAAAAAGCTGAAAAAATGGCAAAAGATGCAGCTGCTTAATGAGTAATCATTTTAATATAGATATTGTAAATCCAGAACAATCTTTTCTTTCTAAAGACAATGTATTTGAAGTTGTAATTCCTGCTGTTGAAGGAGAGATTGGTATCCTTAAAGACCATATTCCAATTATCTCTTTTTTAAAACCAGGTATAATTAGAGTATTCTCTGAGTCTGAGGAACAAAGTTTTTATGTTGAAGATGGTATTGTCGAATTTAAAGACAATACATTATCTGTATTAACTAGTTCAATTTTTGATTTAAAGGATGCTGATAAAAATTTTGTATCTGAATCGATAAGCAGCGCTGAAGCAGAATTATCAAAAGATAATATCGATGATCAAAAAAGATTTCTTTTAAATCACAAAGTCGAAGTTCTAAAATCTATAAGTATTAATTAACTACTTTTTCTAGTTCTTTTTGAATTTCTTGGTAAACATGAAGTTTAAAATCTACAACTTTAGTTGTTAAATCTTTAATATCTATCCATTTCCAATCTAAAAATTCAGGATGTTTAGTTTTAATGTTAATTTCATTTTCCTCTCCATTAAACTTTACAATAAACCACTTTTGCTTTTGGCCTTTATATTTTCCTTTCCAAATAATTCCTAAGAGGCGATCAGGAAGATCGTAAGTTGTGTATTTGCTTATTTCTTTAATTAGCTTTACTGACTTTATGCTTGTTTCCTCTTCAAGTTCTCTCAACGCTGCATCAAAATAATTTTCACCTTCATCAATACCGCCTTGAGGCATTTGCCAAAAATCAGCAGGATTATCAATTCTTTTTGCAACAAATAACTTGTTTTCTTTATTTAAGACTGCGATACCAACACCATTTCTTAATGGAAGTTTTTGAAATTTTTCTTTCATTCTTAACCATTTAATAATTTAAGAGCAAATTCCAACTGGTTATCAGTATCTGTATTTATTCTAAATTCATCTGAACCTTCAGCAATAACTATATCTGGATTTACACCTACTCTTGAAATTGATTTACCTGATGGGAGATAATATTTAGAAACAGTAAGTCTTATGGCACCTTCATTATCTAAAGGAATAATTGACTGAACTGACCCTTTTCCATATGTACTCTCTCCTACTAATATTGCTCTTTTGTGATCTTGTAGTGCTCCTGCAACAATTTCAGATGCTGATGCAGACCCATAATTAATCAAAATAACCATTGTTTCTCCATCAATAATATCTCCTTTTTTTGCAAACCATTTTCTATTTTCATACTTTCTTTTACTTTTTGTTGAAACTATTTCTCCATTTTCTAAAAAATAATCTGAAATTTTTATTGCTTGAGATAACAATCCACCAGGATTATTTCTTAAATCTAATATGTAATTTTTAATTTTCTTATTTTTCTTAAATTCTTTAATTTTATTTTTTATTTGTTTACTACTATTTTCATTGAATGATGTTAATCTTATATAAGCTGTCTGATCATCTTTTATTTCAGACTTTACAGATGCAACTTGTATAATTTCTCTTGTAATTGTAAATATAAGTGCTTTTCTTTCTCCCCTTCTTCTAACAGTAATTTCGATATCAGATCCAACTGGGCCTCTCATTAATTCTACAGCTTCAGAAAGAGTTTTTCCTTGAACTTGAACATCATCAATTTTAACAATATAATCTCCAGCTTTAACGCCAACCTCCTCAGCTGGTGAGTTATCAATTGGAGAAATTACTTTTACGACACCAGCCTCCATACTGACTTCAATACCCAATCCTCCAAATTCTCCGCTAGTCTCAGTTTGCATATTTTTAAACGAGTCCGGAGACATATATGCTGAATAGGGATCCAAAGATTGCAAAACACCGTTTATAGCAGCATCCATTGCTTCACTCTGATTTACTTCATCAACATATTCTTTATTAATTTTATCTAAGACTTCGCTGAATAAATCGATTTTTTTGTAAATATCGTTTTCATTACTAAAAATTGGGTTTGTAAATATAAAAAAAAATAAAGAAGCTATTAAGTATATTTTTTTCATATGATCAGTTTTTCTTTAGGAATTAATTCTGACCACATTTTTTCTAATTCGTAAAATTTTCTTTTTTCAGGATTAAAAATATGAACTATTAAGTCTATTCCATCTACAAGCTTCCAATCATTGCTATCTTTTCCTTCAATCTTACAATTATTCACACCATTAATTTTTAATTTTTCAAAAACTTGTTCAGATAAAGCTTGAATATGTCTTGATGATGTACCACTAGCTATAATCATGAAGTCCGCAACTGATGATTTCCCTTCGAGATCTATTGAAACTATGTCTAAGGCCTTATTAATATCAAGCGTTTTGATTATTTCATCTTTAAGAGCTGATATTTTTTCCATTGATTAAATAAAGAGTATCAAATTTTTCTTAATTGAGAAGATGAAATATTGACTTTATTAAACTTTATAAATTCAACTGCTTTTTTATTATATTTCTTAAATGATTTAGATCTAAAAGCCTTTGATTTGTATCCATTTCGATCAAATACCAATATTTTGCACATTTTAGTTATTGAATTGTACCCTTTCCATTTATGAAAATTTATTAGGTTATCGGCCCCCATTAAAAAAAATATTTCTGAATGTTTAAATTTTTTTTTTAAATATTTAATTAAATCTACTGTACGATTAGATTTTATTATTTCTTCAAAACATTTAACTTTTATAAATTTATTATTTTTATTAATTTTTTTTGCATAAGCTGTTCTTTTATATAGATCATTTGGATTATTTTTTTTAAATGGATTTTGTTTTGTTATAGCCCATATAACCTGGCTCAAATCATAATTTTTTTTTGCTAATTTAGAAATTCTTACATGACCAACATGCGCTGGATCAAACGATCCACCGAGTACACCAATCTTTTTATTTTCTAATTTGCCCTGTACCATAAACTTCATATTTATAACTTACTAACTGATTTAGACCGACAGGACCTCTTGGTGGCAAGGTGTTTGTTGAAATTCCAACCTCTCCACCAAAACCAAATTCTCCTCCGTCAGCAAATTGTGTTGATGAATTTTGAATAGCAATAGAGCTTTTTACATTCTTAATAAAGAATTTTGCTGTATTTTTGTTTTTGGTTACTATTGCATCTGTATGCATAGTTCCATATTTGTTGATATGGGCAACTGCTTCTTTAACATTATTCACTAATTTAACTGAAATAATCAGTGAAAGATGTTCTTTTGACCAAGTATTATTATTTGCAGGATATGTTTTGCCTTTAAATAATTTACTTATTTTTTTATCAGCTAAAATTTTACAACCCCTTTTAGCTAGTGAATTTAAAATTAAATTCACTGATTTCGATTTACTTTTATGTATTAAGAGAGTTTCAGTTGCACCACATATACTAGTATTTCTCAACTTAGCATTTAATACTATTTTGTTTGCCATATTATCTTCTGCCTCTTTATCAATATATGTATGACAAATTCCTTCCAAATGACCAATAACTGGAACCTTTGAAAGTTGTTTAACTTTTTTTACTAAATTTTTTCCGCCTCGTGGTATTACAACATCAATGGAGTTTTCCATTTTTGATAATAAATAATCGACGAGTTTTCTGCTCTTGTTATTTATAAACTGGACATAATTTTCGTTTACTTTATTTTTTTTTAGAGCTTTCCTAAATAAATTTACTAAAATTTTATTACTATTGTAGGCTTCGGAACCACCTCTTAATATAACAGCATTTCCAGATTTAAAACATAGTGCTGATACATCCGAAGTAACATTGGGTCTACTTTCAAATATTACACCTATAACTCCTATTGGTATTGTAACTCTTCTAATTTCAAGTCCATTTGGCCTTTTCCATTTGGAAGTTACTTGATCTGTAGGATCTTTAAAAGAAGTAATAGTTTTAACAGAGTCAATTATACTTTTTAATTTATTATTACTAAGAGTGAGTCTTTGGATTAAGTTTTCGTTTAATTTTTTTCCTCTTGCATAAAAAATATCTTTCTTATTTTCGCTAATAATTTTATTCTTATTAATCTCAATTAATTTTACAAAATCTTTTAAAACTTTATTCTTTTTTTTTGGACTAATACTTGAATTCAAAGCTTTTCTAGAATTCAATCCAATTTTTTTAAGTAGTTTACTCATTAAATTTTAACCATATCATCTTTATGTATAACTTCAGACTTTGTAACATAGCCTAAAAGATTACTAATTTTGTTAGAATGTTCTCCTTTTATTTTGGATATCTCATCAGATGTAAAACTGCTCAACCCTCTAGCAAATTCTTTGTTATTTTTATCTAAAATTCTAACATGATCACCTTTAACAAATTTTCCTGAAACTTTTCTAATACCTGCAGCTAATAAACTTTTTCCATTTTTTAAAGCATTTAAAGCACCATCATCTATAATAATTTCTCCTTTTGGAGATATAGAGCTAATTATCCATTTTTTTCTTGCATCTAATTTAGATACTTTTGGCAAAAACCATGTCCCAGAATTATGTTCTAGTATATTTTTAATTGGTCTTTTAATTAAACCATTTGCAATAGCCATATAGCAACCCGAGACTTGACATACTTTTGCAGCATCAATTTTCGTTTTCATTCCACCAGTACCATACTCACTTGTGCTTTTACTTGAAAAATTTTCAATTTTAGAATCAATATTTTTTATTTCTTTAATCAATTTAGCATTTTTATGAATTTTTGGGTTTTTAGAATACAATCCATCAACATCAGACAATAATATTAAGCAATCTGCGCCTGATATTTGTGCAACTCTTGATGCTAATCTGTCATTATCTCCGTATTTAATTTCAGAAGTTGCAATACTATCATTTTCATTAACAACAGGTACAAAATTAAGCTCAAATAAGTTTTCGAAAGTTCTTTTAGCATTTATAGCTCTTCTTCTTTGTTCAGTATCTTCTAAAGTAATTAGAATTTGAGAAATATTTATTTTATTTGAGTTGAATGTCTTTTTAAAAAGATTCATTAGTTCTATTTGTCCAATTGATGCAACAGCTTGACTTTTATCAAGCTTTAAAGTTTTTTTATTTAATTGTAATTTTTTACACCCTAAAGCAATTGCTCCAGAACTCACTATAACAACGTTCTTTTTAAGTTTTTGTAACTCTTTAATATCTTTAGCAAATTCCAAAAGCCATTTTTCTCTAATAATTTTATTGTCATTTATTAATAAAGATGAACCTATTTTTATTACTACAGTTTTGGAGTCCTTAAGATACATAGTTTACCAACTTTGACTTTATATCTGATACTGATTTTTTATCCATTGTTGACATTAAAAAGATATTTTTTTTTAATTTATTCTTAAGTTTTTTTATCTTCTCTTTTTTTTCCTCTTCATCAATTAAGTCAGTTTTATTTAAAACTACTATTTCTTTTTTTTTAACTAAATCTTTACTGTATTTTGATAATTCTTTTCTGACTTGATTGTAAGAAATAAATAAATCATCTTCAGTTATATCTATTAAATGCAGCAAAGTTTTGCACCTTTCTATATGTTTTAAAAACTTTATTCCAAGACCAGTTCCGGTATGAGCACCCTCAATTAAGCCTGGTATATCTGCTAAAGTAACTTCTTTGTCATCATAACTAGCAACACCAAGATTTGGATTAATTGTAGTAAATTTATAGTTTGCTATTTTTGGATTTGCACTCGTCATTGATGCAAGCAAGCTGGATTTCCCAGCATTGGGCAATCCTATGATACCGATATCAGCAATTGTTTTTAGTTGAAGCCAAATCCAAAATTCCTCTCCTTGACTCCCTTTTGTAAATTTCTTTGGGGCTCTATTGGTTGAGGACTTAAATCTTGTATTTCCAAATCCTCCTTTACCTCCGCTTGCTACTAAAAATTCCTCTTTCTGACTTTTAAAATCATAAATAAGTGTTTTATTATCTTCTTCAAATACTTGTGTTCCTAAAGGTACTTTTAAATATAAATCTTCACCACCTTTCCCAGTTTTGTTTTTTCCGCTGCCATCCTTTCCTCTTTCAGCTTTGAAGTGTTGTTGATACCTGTAATCAATCAAAGTATTAAGATTTCTTTCACTAATAAGAATTACAGATCCTCCTTTCCCTCCATCCCCGCCATCAGGGCCACCAAACTCTACAAATTTTTCCCTACGAAAACTTGGAGATCCCGACCCTCCGTTGCCAGCTTTTACATATATCTTAACTTGATCTAGAAATTTCATATAACAACTATGTGAGTGTTGTATTTATTAATTGGGCTTTACAGAAACGTAAGTTCTATCAGATTTTGATTTTTTAAACTCTACTTTACCTTTAACAACTGAAAAAATCGAATGGTCTTTACCCATGCCAACATTTTCTCCAGGAAATATTTTCGTTCCCCTTTGTCTTACAATAATGTTGCCAGGCACAACCATCTCGCCACCATATTTTTTCACACCAAGTCTACGACCTGCACTATCTCTTCCGTTTCTTGACGATCCACCCGCTTTTTTCGTTGCCATAAATTACTTTTTATTTAGCAGCTTCCTTAGTTTCAACTGTTTTTTTTGATGGTATTTCTTTTCTTTTTTCTGCTTCAGAAATAACTTTACCATCTTTTGAATAGATTTTACTTATTCTTACCATTGTAAATTTTTGTCTATGACCATTTTTTCTTCTCGAATTTTGCCTTCTTCTTTTTTTAAAAATAAGAACTGTTCTATTTTTTCCATTTTTTATTAATTCAGCTTCAACTTTGGCTCCACTAATAGTCGGCTCTCCTAACTCTAAATTTTTATCATCTCCGTAAGCTAGTATTTCATTAAACTCTATTTTTGAATATTCTTTTGAATCTTCGAGCTTTTCAACTTTAAGTATCTCTCCAGCTTTAACTTTATATTGTTTACCACCTGTTTGAATTACTGCGAATGACATAGTTAGCCCTAATTTTTATAGAGAGCAATATAGTTCGGGTTGTATTATAGTCAAGTTTAATAACTTAAAAATTATCCTTTAAATCCCGCAATTTTTTGAAATTTTCTAGATCGTTTGACTTAAGAAAAATGTTACAATTAAGTTCCTCACCAATCGTCGATGGCATACTAGTTTTACCTTGTTTAATTTTTTCTTTAATTTCTTTAATTTTGTTTAGTAATTCATTGTTATTGGAATCTTGTGCTAAACAAAATTCAGAATTCTTTAAAGTATATTCATGTCCACAATAAATTTTTGTATCTTTATCTAAACTTTTTAAAACTTGTAGTGAGTTGTACATTTGCTCATAACTCCCTTCAAAAATTCTTCCACATCCCATAGAGAATAAAGTATCTCCTGTAAAAATTAACTTATTTTTAAAAAAATGAAAACAGATATGACCTATTGTATGGCCAGGGACATGATATATTTTTGCTTCAAAAATATCCTTCTTCCAAATTTCACCATCACTTAAGCAAATATCAATTTGAGGTATTCTATTTTTATCTCCAATATAACCTATTACCTCTGTATTAAATTTTTTTTTTAATTCTTCGTTCCCGCCAACATGGTCATGATGATGATGTGTATTTAATATATATTTTAAATTTAATTTATTTTTCTGTAAATAATTTATAATTGGATCTGCTTCACCAGGATCAACAACACAACAATTTCTATTAGCTTCATTAATCAAAATGTAAGAAAAATTATCTTCCAGACACTTAATAATTTCTACTTTCATTTAACTTTCTATTAAAAATATTCCCAAATGAGAGTCAAGATTTTTATAATTTAAATTTGATTTATTTATTTCTGAAATTCGACTTTTTTTTAAAGCGATAGACTTAAATATTTTAATATTCTTACTACTGCAAAAATTATAAAAATCTTTAATTGTGCACATATGTAAATTTGGTGTATTGTACCATTCATGAGGTAAATTTTCTGTTACAGGCATTGTGCCTTTAAACAGTAATTGTAGTCTAACTCTCCAGTAACCAAAATTAGGTATAGTAACAATTACTTTTTTTCCTACTTTTAGTAATTCATTAATTACTAATTCAGGATTAAGAAAAGCTTGTAATGTTTGGCTTAAAATAACATAATCAAAAGACGATTTAGGAAATTGTTTTAAATCGCTTTCAGCATTCCCCTCAATTACAGTTAATCCTTTTGATAAACAATTTTGAACTTTTTCTTTAGAGATTTCTAGTCCACGAATATCTTTAGTTTTGTTTTCTTGTAAAAATTTCATCAAGTCTCCATTGCCACAACCGACATCTAGAACTCTAGTATTTTCCTCTATCAAATTAGATATAATGTTAAATTCTTCTTTCATTTATAACTTTGTAGGTTGAATTAATATAATCGCCAAGTGTCTTTAGGAAACTTGGAACATCGAGCAAAAATGAGTCATGCCCCTTATCAGATTCTATTTCTACAAATCCGACATCTGCACCAACAGAATTTAATGCTATAACTATTTCTCTATTCTCCGATGTTGGATACAACCAATCTGATGTAAATGATATTACAAAAAATTTTGTTTTAGTTATTTTGAATGCATCAGATAAATTTCCTTTGTACTGTTTAGATAAATCAAAATAATCCATTGCACGAGTTATATATAAATAACTATTAGCATCAAATCTATCAACAAACACAGATCCTTGGTATCTAAGATAACTTTCAATTTGAAAATCTGCCTCAAATCCATATCTTAAGCTATCCCTATCTTGCAATTTTCTTCCAAATTTTTCCTGCAATCCTTTTTCAGAAAGATAAGTAATATGTGCTGCCATTCTTGCTACTGCTAACCCTTTGTCAGGATTTAATTTGTAATTACTATAAAATCCATTTTCCCACTTACTGTCAGCCATAATTGCCTGTCTCCCTAATTCATTAAACGCTATGTTTTGTGCCGAGTGACTAGATGTGCAAGCAATCGGTATTGCAAGTTTTGCTTTATCTGGAAAATTGGCAACAAATTGAAGTACTTGCATTCCACCCATTGAACCACCTACTACAGCAAAAAGTTTTTCAATTTCTAAATATTTAATTAGCTCATATTGAGCGTTAACCATGTCGTTAATAGTTATAATTGGAAAATCAGTTCCTATTTGTTTACCAGTGGATTCATTTATTGTGCTAGGTCCGTAAGATCCCATGCAGCCTCCAATAACATTTGCACAAATCACAAAAAATTTATTTGTATCAATCGGCTTATTTTCTCCAACAACATAACTCCACCAACCATCTTTATTAGTTATTGGGTTTTTTCCAGAAACATATTGATCTCCAGTCAAAGCATGAAAAACTAATATTGCATTACTTTTTTCACTGTTTAATTCCCCATATGTCTCATATGCTATTGGAAAGTTATTAATTTCCTTACCACAATCCAATTTAAGGGGATTTGATATAATTATTTTTTTTGTATCAATATTCTTATTCATAATAATTGTACTGATTGAATTGTGAGAAAAAAAACATTTTAGCGGTTTTTTTATAGCGCTCGCAATTCAGTATAAATCAGCGCATGCAGCTTTTACTTCAAAGAAATTTATATGTCAAATATTGCTCAATTAATTATTGTTTTATCTAGTTAAAAGACTATTTATAGTGAAATATTTACTATGACATTGCTAAGATTTAAAAACATAAAATTACAGAGTTACAAACCAGGAAAATCCTTATTGGCTGGTAATAAAAATATTATTAAGTTATCTGCAAATGAATCTGCTTTAGGTGTCAGTAAAAATGTCGAAAAAATTGTTAAGTCTAAATTTGATATATCAAAATATCCAGACAGTAAATTTTCGGAATTAACACAAAAAATATCAAAGAAGTATGGTTGTGATAAATCCAAGATAATTTGTGGCTCTGGTTCTGACGAAGTAATTCAAATGCTTTGTCAATTGTTCCTTAGAGAAAATGATGAAGTTGTTGTTCCTCAGTACAGTTTCCTCATGTATAGGATATACTCCAAAATCGTTGGGGCAAATGTAAAATTAGCTAAAGAAATTAATTTTAAAGTTTCAGTTAAAGAAATTCTTAAAAAGACATCAAAAAAAACAAAAATTGTTTTTATTGCAAATCCAAATAATCCAACAGGCACTTATTTAACAAAAAACGAGCTATTAGACTTAAGGAGAAGATTAAATAAAAATATTTTATTGGTTGTTGATGATGCATATTTTGAATATATGAAGAATAAAGATTACAAATCTGGAATTGAGTTATTTAAAAACTCTAAAAATGTATTTATTTTAAGAACATTTTCAAAAATCTATGGTCTAGCTTCATTAAGGATAGGCTGGGGATACGGTGATAAATCTATAATTAAAGAATTATATAAAATTAAACCACCTTTTAACGTAAATAAATTTGCTCAAATTTGTGCTGTTGAATCTCTTAAAGATGATAAATTTGTTAAAAAGTCAGTAATACATAATCTTAAATGGTGCAAAAAAATTAAAAATGAGATGTTAAAATATAATATTGGTACAAACAAAATATCTGGAAATTTCTTTTTATTAGATTTCAAAAAAGCAAAATTTACCGCAGACACAACTTTAAAGAAATTACAGAAATATGGAATTATACTAAGAGAAATGAATTCATATGGCATAAAAAATTGTCTAAGACTTACAATTGGCAACACAAAAGAAAACCAAATATTCCTAAAAAGAATGAATACTATTTTTAAAAATGTTTAATAATATTCTTATTATTGGTTGTGGATTAATAGGCTCATCAATATTAAAGGCTTCGATACAAAAAAAAATTTCTAAAAATTTTTTTGTATTTGAAAAAGCTAAAAAATATAGATCTATTATTAAAAAATTTAACAAAAAAATTAAATTTTTAAGAAGGTTAGATAAAAATTTAAATAAAATTGATCTTGTGATTTTAAGCACTCCTATGAGTGAATATCCTAAATTTTTTTCGTCATTAAATAAAAATCTCAATCATAATTCAATTATAACTGACGTTGGTTCAACAAAAAAAAATCTAATTTCTTTAAAAAAAAAAAAATTATCAAAAAATCTTGATTGGGTGATGAGTCATCCTATCTCAGGATCCGAAGTTAGTGGGCCCAAATATGGTAATGTTAATTTGTTCAAAAACAAGTGGTGCATAATAATAAAAGATAAAAATGCTCTAAAACAAAAAAAAGTAGAGAGATTTTGGAAATCTTTAGGATCTAAAATAATTATTATGAATCCAGATGATCATGATAAAATTTTTTCAGTCACTAGCCATCTACCTCACTTGATTGCTTACAATTTAATAAAAACTGCTCAGGATTTTCAAAAAAAAAAGAATAAAAATTTGATTAAATTTAGTGCAGGCGGATTAAGAGATTTCTCAAGAATTGCTGCTTCCAACGAAATAATGTGGAGAGACATATTTTTCGAGAATAAAACTAATATGATTGAAGCAATAAATCTTTTTATGAAAAATTTAAAAGATTTTAAGAAGAATATAAGTAAGAAAGAAAATTCAAAGATAATAAAAAAATTAATCAATTCGAAAGTAGTAAGAAAACAAATAATTTCTCAAAAACAAGATATTTCTAAACCTGATTTTGGTCGAGAGTAATTCAGATCCTTGTTACTTTCTTTAAATCTAATTTTGCTGTTTCTTTAATTAGTTTTATCGTTTTTTTAATTGGCATTATGATCACTCTTTTTTTTGGACCATAAGCGTGGATAAGATCATTTGTATTGATGCATATAGCAACATGTCCTTTCCAAAAAATAATATCACCTTTTTTAAATTTTCTTTTGTATCCCACACCTTTTTTTAATTTAACTTGATCAATCGTGTCTCTTGGAAAAAAATTATTATTAAATTTATAAAATATTTGTAATAGAGCTGAACAATCAATTCCTTCGAATGTTTTTCCACCCCATTTATATTTACAATTTAGAAAACTTTTAAATATCTTCACAAAATCAGAATTTTTTTTTTGGATTGGAAATATGTCTTTTGATCTTAGCCATTTATCTTTTTTATACATAATGAAATTTTGATCCTTTTTTAAAATTTGTATTTTGCTCGTAAATGGTAAAAACTTTTTTGATTTCTTTTTTTTATTACCTAAATAAATTCTAGCTTTTAAAATTCCAACTTTGTGAGTTGGATTGAATTTTTTGTAGCTATCAATTTTTTTTATAAAGCCTGTATATTTGTCATATGAAGTCTTTATTTTAAAATAATTATTTTTTTTACAAATTATTTTAAAACTCTCACCGTAGATAAGTTGAGAGCTAACATTAGAGTTCTTCTTTGGTTCCTCTAATATATCGACAAAAGGCTCTTTTAAAAAAAAACTATTTTGCACCAATTTTAATTTTATTCCTTATAAACCATAAACAAATTAAGGATGGGATGACCATTAAAGTAGTAATTATAAAAAAGGTTCCCCAGTCTCCATTTAGCCAATCAACTAAAGCACCCGATGAAGAAGCAAGTGTCGTTCTTCCTGCAGTTCCAATTGAAGCTAGAAGTGCATACTGTGTAGCGGTATAAGTCCTATCCACTAAAAGAGAGATAAAGGCTACGAAAGCAACAGTTGCAAATGCTGCAGATATATCATCAGCGATAACCGCTAAAGCAAACAACCATTCAGATTTTCCTGACCACGCGAGAGCAGCAAATAATAAATTTGTTGCTGCCATAAATCCACCAGCAACAAACATTGTTTTTATTGTGCCAGCTCTCATAGCAAATATTCCACCTAATAATGTAAATACAACTGTCGTTATCCAGCCTAGAGTTTTAGAGTATATCGCTATTTCACCTTTTGAAAATCCTACCTCTTTATAAAAAACTATGGACATTCTTCCAAGAAAGGCTTCTCCAATTTTAAAAAGAAAGACAAAGCCAAGGATTCCAACTGCAATTGAGAAACCATTTTTTTTGAAGAAACTAATTATTGGACCTCCTATTGTACCAGTAATATAAGCAACAAATTTTGTTATTACATTATTTGATCCAAGTTTTGATTGTATTATTTCGTCTGTTTCTTTTTGTTTGTTTTGCCTATCTGTTGTTATAGGCTCGTGTATAAACATTAAACCTACATTCATCAGGATTACTACAACGCCAAGAACTAAAAAAGTAGTTTGCCAGTAATCTTCAATTCCAATGTTTTGAAAAAATTCGGCAGTAAACAATGCTATAACACCACCTAACTTATATCCGGTCCACCATCCAACTACAGCCATAGCAGCACCTGCTGCCATAGATTTTCCTTCATCAGCATTAATTTGTTCGATTCTCAACGCATCAACTGTAATATCTTGTGTAGCCGAAGCAATTGCTATAACTAATCCAACACTAATTAGTAACGCCAAATTTTCTGTAGGGTTAATAAAACTCCAAACAATTAAACTAAATAAAATTATAATTTGCATAAGGACAATCCAGCCTCGTCGATGCCCTAATCTTTTTGTTAAAAATGGAATTTGTATTCTATCAATTATTGGTGCCCACAAATAATTAAATGCGTACACCCCAAATATTAAACCTGCCCATCCAATAGTTGATCTACTTAAACCTTCTTCTTTTAGCCAAAGGCTTAAACTGCTGGCAATTAAAACCCAAGGAAATCCACTAATTGCACCAAGAAGTAATATTCTTAGCATTCGAATATCCTTGTAAACTAAAATAGATTCTGACCAGGTTTGTTTTTTTTCAAACATTAATATTTTCTCCAAAAAGATGGAATAAATAATACTAGAATTGCAAATAATTCCAACCTTCCAAGTATCATTGCAGCACTGAGAACCCATTTAGAAAAATCAGACAGGCTTGAAAAACTTCCGTTCGGACCAATAATATCACCTAAACCTGGACCAACATTTGAAATTGACGTGGCAGCTGCTGAAATTGCAGTAATAAAATTTAATCCATCAAGCGATAAAAGCGCAGTCACAACAAAAAATATTAATATATAAAGAAATATAAAAGAAATAATTGAGTCCATAAATTTTTCATCCACATTATTATTTTGATATTTAATTTTGAAAATTCCTCGAGGGTATATTATTTTTTTCAGCTGGTTTGATATGAATTGATACAAAATTTGAACTCTAAAAATCTTTATTCCGCAAGTTGTAGAGCCTGCACAGCCTCCAATGAACATTAAAATTATGAAGTATACTAGTGGAAATTGACCCCAATTACTAAAATTTTCTGTAGCATATCCTGTTCCAGTTAAAATAGAAATTATATTAAAGCTAACAGACAAAAAACTTATCTCAGTTAAGCTTTTATTTATAACAGACAAATAAAAAAACATTAAAAGAATTGAAATAATAACCAAAATTATAAAAGTTTTTATTTGTGTGTCTTTGAAAAATATTTTCTTATCTCCAGCCAAGTATTTGATGTAACTAATAAAAGGTATACTTCCAAGAATAATAAATATTATTGCATTAATTTCTATTAACGAGCTGTTAAAATAACCTATAGATTCATTATAATTTGCAAAACCTCCAGTCGCTATTGTTGTCATAGCATGCACGATGCTATCAAAAAAACTCATCCCAAATATAAAATAAAAAAAAGCACAAGTTAAAGTTAATAAGGAATATATAGACAATAATCTCAAAGAAACTTCTTTAGTTTTAGGAAAAATTTTTTCAGAAGTATCATTAGATGAAATATTGAAAAGTTGCATACCCCCTATATTCATTAAAGGCATTAAAGTGATTGCCATTACGATAATTCCAATACCACCAAACCACTGTAACATTCCTCTCCAAAGTAATATCGCTTTAGATGTTTCATTTAGATTCGTGATAATTGTAGATCCTGTTGTTGTAATACCAGACATGCTCTCAAAAAACGCATCTGTAAAACTCAAATCCGTACTAGAAAAAATTAAAGGTAAAGAACCAAATATAGCAATACTTAACCACGAAAGTGCTGTGAGCAAAAAAGCTTGAGGTAAACTTATCTTTTTATCGTGATCATAATTAGAAATAAAAAATAAAAATCCAAAAACAATAGTAACAATCATTGATCCGATAAATCCTGCATCAATTTGATCAAATATTAATTGAACCAAAATAGGTACAATCATTGAAAGACCTAAAATAATTTGCAAAACCCCTAATGTAAAAAAGACAGTTTTATAATTGGACATTTTGAATGGACATTATTTTATGGTAAATAAATTTCAACTCTATATGAATTATTAAAAAGGCTGATATTAAGGATATTTAAGTAGTTGTGATAGACAAAACAAATTTTGACAAAACAAACGCCTGGCCATTTGTTGAGGCTAAAAAGCTATTAAGAGAGAGAAAATCGAACATAGAGAAAAAAAATAAAATAGTTTTACAAACTGGTTATGGTCCAAGTGGTCTACCACATATAGGTACATTTGGAGAAGTTGCAAGGACGACAATGATTGTCAACGCTCTTGATCATTTAACAGATATTCCAAAGGAAATTATTACATTTTCTGATGATATGGATGGTCTTAGAAAAGTACCTGAAAATGTTCCAAATCAAGAAAAGCTCAAAAATAATCTTCACAAACCTTTAACGGATGTCCCTGATCCATTTGAAAAGTTTAGTAGTTTTGGAGAACACAATAATAATATGTTGAAACAATTTCTTGATAATTTTAAATTTAAATATTCATTTAAAAGTTCTACAGAACTCTACAAGTCTGGTTATTTTAATGACACCCTAAAATTAGTTCTAGAAAATTATGAAAAAATTATGGAAATAATTCTTCCAACTTTAGGCAAAGAAAGACAGAAAACCTATTCCCCCTTTTTACCAATATGCCCAGAAACTGGAAAAGTTCTTGAAATACCTGTTTTAGAAATTAATTCCAAATCTTCTAAAATCATATTTGACAATAATGGGTCAAAATTGGAAAAAAGTATTTTAGACGGTAACTGCAAATTACAATGGAAAGTTGATTGGGCAATGAGATGGTACGCTTTAGATGTTGATTTTGAAATGTATGGAAAGGATTTAATTGAGAGTGCAATTCTTTCAACTAAGATTATTAAAACATTAGGTAAATCTAACCCATCTGGTTTTGCATATGAACTTTTTTTGGACGAAAAAGGTGAAAAAATATCTAAATCAAAAGGTAATGGAGTAACTATAGATGAATGGCTGAATTATGCATCTCCTCAAAGTCTATCTCTTTACATGTATCAAAATCCAAAAAGAGCAAAAAAATTGTACAGAGAAGTTGTTCCAAAAGCTGTTGATGAATATCTAGATTTTATAGAAAAAGGAAAAACTCAAAATGATTTACAGAAGTTAATGAATCCAGTTTGGCATGTACATAATGGATCAATTCCAGAGGAAAATACAATTATGACTTTTTCAATGCTTTTAAATTTAGTTGAAACAAGTAATGCGGACAGCAAACAATTACTTTGGAAATTTGTAAAAAAATACAAGTCAGAAATTAATGAAAATGATCATCCAATTTTTGATAATTTAATTGAATATGCAATAAAATATTTCAATGATGTTATAAAAACAAAAAAAATTTACAAAACTCCAAATGAAAAAGAGAAAGTTGCACTGAAAGCATTAATTAAGTCTTTAGATAATTGTAATGATAAAATGGCTCCTGAAGATATTCAGACAAATATTTTTACAGTAGGAAAAGAAAATGGTTATAAAGAAAATTTAAGAGAATGGTTTAAGCTTATCTATGAGGTTGTATTTGGTGACGAAAATGGACCCAGAATGGGCTTCTTCATTAGTTTTTTTGGAGTAAATGAAACCAAAGAATTGATAAGAAAAAAGGTTGAAAATGTTTAATCTTATAAGGCCTTTTATATTTAAATTTAGCCCTGAAGTTGCACACTCACTAGCAATAAAGGCTTTAAAGTTAAATCAGATACCAGCTATAGATAAAACAACCAGAGTTAATATCCAAACTAAATTTTTAAACAAAACCTTAAATTCTCCTCTAGGTGTTGCTGCTGGATTTGATAAAAATGCAGAAGTTTACAATCCTCTATACAAACTAGGATTTGGTTTTGTTGAGGTAGGCACAATTACACCTAAACCACAAACGGGAAATCCGAAGCCAAGAGTGTTCAGATTGGAAGAAGATGAGGCTTTAATTAATAGACTTGGATTTAACAATATTGGATCAGAAGAAAGTAAAAAAAATATTGAAAATAATTCACCTAATGGATTACTTGGTATTAATATAGGACCTAATAAAGATACTGAAAACAGAGTTGAAGATTATTTAATTTGTTTCAGAAAATTTCATAATTTAGCAGACTATATTACAATTAATATCTCTTCTCCTAACACAGAAAATTTAAGAAACTTTCACAAAAATGAAGAGTTAGATAATCTTTTAAAATACATAAATGAAGAAAAGAAAAATTTAAATTCAAATGTGCCAATAGCAGTCAAAGTATCTCCTGATATTGATGAAAAAAGTATTGAAGAAATCTCAGAACTTTTTTTAAAATATAATGTTCAAATAGTTATAGTTTCAAATACGACAGATAGAAATAGAGAAAATATATATAATATAAATAAATTAGAGAAAGGAGGTTTATCTGGAAAACCACTTGAAAATATCTCTAATGAATTAATTAATAAATTTTTTAAATTAGTTGGAAAAAAAATCTTAATAATTGGAGTTGGAGGCGTTGACTCTGCCGATGGCGTTTTTAATAAAATTGTAAGCGGTGCAACTCTTGTGCAATTGTATACAGGTATGGTTTATAAAGGACCAACTATTGCTTCAAAGATTAATAAAGATCTCGACGAAATTGTAAAAAGAGAAGGTTTTAAAAATATTTCTGAAGCTATTGGAACAAAAAATTAATCTTGACTGGTATTCTTTAAGACCATATACATCTTGAAAATTTATGTCTAAAAAATGCGAACTTACCGGTAAAATCCCTCTAAAAGGCCATAATGTTAGTCACGCTAACAATAAAACTAAGAGAAGATTTCTTCCAAATTTAAAGAAAGTAAAATTTAAAAGTGAACTTTTAAAAAAATCTCTGAGATTAACAGTTTCAAATGCAGGTGTTAGATCTGTAGATAAAAAAGGTAGCTTTGATAATTTCTTAAAATCTGCAAAATCTAGAGATTTATCGTTAAGATTAAAAAAACTTAAAAAATCAATAATCTCAAAAACAGCATAATGAATAAAGTTTTCCTTACTCTCTCATTTTTAATGGGATTGGTTGTGCTAGCATCTAATTATTTAGTTCAATTTCCTATAAAATATTACGGTTTAGAGGAAATTTTAACTTACGGTGCTTTTAGTTATCCAATTGCATTTTTAATTACAGATTTAGCCAACAGATCCTTTGGAAAATTAGTAGCTAGAAAAATTGTTTATATAGGCTTCACAATTGGAATTTTGTTTACTTTAATATTTTCAACTAATTTTACTGATCTTATTTCTATAAGAATAGCAATTGGTTCAGGAACAGCTTTTATAATTGCTCAACTTTTAGATGTTCAGATATTTGATCAATTAAGACAAAAAAAATGGTTTATAGCACCTTTAACATCTTCTTTGATAGGTTCAACAGTTGATACTTTTTTATTTTTCTCAATATCCTTCTATGGAACGGGAATTCCTTGGGTAACTTTATCGTTAGGAGATCTTGCGGTAAAAATATTTGTTGCCCTTGTAATGTTGATACCTTTTAGATTATTACTCGGTACACTAAAAGCAGCATAATTAAATTTTAGGTTCTTGTTGGGTCATGCAATGTATTGCACCAAACCCCCATATCAATTTGCTACAGTCAACTGTTTCGATTTTTCTATTTCTAAAGTAATTTTTGAAAATTTTAATTGCAATATTGTCTTCTTTTACTCTGAATATTGGAAGAATTATTTTTTTATTACAAATATAAAAATTCATATAACTTGCAGGAACTCTTGTGTTCTCAATATAAATTGGCGAAGGCATAGGAACTTTTATAATTTTGAATTTCTTTCCTTTCTCACATTTACTTTCTTTCAATATATTTAAATTCTTATTTAAGTTTTTGTAATTTATATCTTTTTTATTATTTTCAACCGCAGTCATAATCGTATTTCTTGAAACAAATCTTGATATGTCATCAACGTGTCCATGTGTATCATCGCCTGCAATTCCTTTTTTAAGCCATATAAAGTTTTTTATATTTAAGTATTTATTAAACATTTTTTCGTAGTCTTTTTTTTTAAAATTTTTATTTCTTTCTTGAATTTTGCTTAACAAACATTCTTCAGTTAATAGAATTGTACCTGAGCCATTTACATCAAATGCCCCTCCTTCCATGATTATTTTTCTAATTCTGCCTTTTTTTTTGATTATTGGATCAATCTTTTTAAAATTAGCAATTTTACTAATACTATTATTGATTTTATTGTCATTTTTATAATTTTTATACTTTGACCATCCGTTAAAACCAAAATTTAGTATTACTTTTTTCTTTTCAACTTTATTTGTTATAAATATGGGTCCAGAATCTCTTAACCATATTCTATCAGTTTTAATATAGTGGAAGTTGATATTTTTAATTTTATTAAGTTTTATTAATTTTTTTATATTTTTTATATTTTTGCTAACGATTAAGTTAATTTTCTGATTCTTTGAAATTTTTTTTATAATTTTTAAAATTACTTCAGGAATAAATTGATATAATCCAGGCCAATCATATTTATTATAAGGCCAAGCAATCCAAACTGAATTTTGAGGCTCCCATTCAGCCGGCATTCTAAATCCATTAAAGCTTTCATTCATCTGCAGGATTTTTTAGTATGCCTTTATAAAAATCGATTCTTCTATCTCTTAAAAAAGGCCAATGTTCTCTTGCTGAATCAATTTTTTTATAGTTTATTTCACGAATTAAAATTTCTTCTTTTTTATTCCCAAGTTTTCCAATTATTTGCCCACTAGGATCTATGATCATTGAGTTTCCCCAGAATTCTATTTTCTTCTTACCTTTTTTTTCTGTTCCAACTCTATTTATAGCAACCACATAAGTACCATTTGCGATTGCGTGAGATTTTTGCATTGTTATCCAAGAGTTTAGTTGAGATTTTCCAAATTTTTTTTTCTCTTTAGGATGCCATCCAATAGCAGTAGGGTAAAAAATTATTTGTGCACCTTTAAGTGCAGTCAATCTTGCAGCTTCCGGGAACCATTGATCCCAACAAATTAAAGGTCCAATTTTACCAAATTTTGTTTTAACAGATTTAAAACCTAAATCTCCAGGAGTAAAATAAAATTTTTCATAATAACCAGGATCATCTGGTATATGCATTTTTCTATATTTCGATAAAATTTTACCTTTCTCGCTAATAACGATACTAGTATTATGATAGAAGCCATGTGTTTTTTTTTCAAATAATGAAATCATTAATACTATTTGTAAATCTTTGGCTAATTCACAAAATATCTTTGTAGTTCTGCCAGGTATTTTTTCTGCTAGCTTAAAGTTGGAATGACTTTCTGTTTGACAAAAATAACTTGATAAAAATAGTTCTGGTACACAAATTATTTTAGCTTTTTTTGATGCTGCTTTTTTTATATTTTTAATAGCTGAATTTATATTTTTTTGAATACTATCTGAAATTTTACTTTGAATAATTCCAATTTTTACTTTTTTGATCATCAATCAAAATATTTTGGAAAAGTTTTTTCTGTCTCTATTTTTCCACTCTCCAGTATGATAGGCGTCACTTGCTATTAATGGTAAAACACTGGTAGCTTCAGCAAATACCATTTGTTCTTTGGTAGTATCAACCTTACCCCATGAACTTGCTTCTTTTAATGTTGAACTACTGCAAGCTCCATCTCTTGAGTCAGCAACAGTAATTTGTATTGCATATTTGTGCATATCTACATTTTTTCCCAAAAGTTCAGCACAAATTACTGTGTCTTGTATAAAGTTTTTTGGAACTCCACCACCAATCATAAATAATCCCGACCCTTTAGATTTAATTTTAATCTCTGTTAATTCTCTAAATTCTCTAATTGAGTCTATTGTAATATGATTTTTTGGATTTCTCTCTTGATGCATGACTAATCCAAAACCTGCACTTGAGTCTGTAAATGCAGGACAGAATATAGGTACATCGTTATCAAAAGCTGTTTCAATTAAAGAACCTTTCTTTTTAGAATTAGTTTTTAGATATTTGCCAATCTCTTTAATAAATTCTCTCGATGTGTAAGACTTCGGCTCAAGTTTGTCTGCTATTTCTCCTATTGTTTTATCACAAACCTGGAGCTCTTCTTCATCGATGTAAGTATCATAAATCCTATCTATATAATTGTCTCTAAGTTCATTATCATTTTGATATTGTGATCCTTGGTAATGTTTAAATCCAAGCGCTTCAAAAAAATCCATATCTATTATAGATGCTCCAGTTGCTACAATTGCATCTACCATGTTGTATTTAACCATATCTCTATAAATATGCATACATCCAGCAGCAGAAGTAGACCCTGCAAGCGTTAAGAATATTGTACAATCTTTATCTTTAAGCATTTCATTATATATCTTAGATGCATTAGCAGTTTCTCTTGAAACAAAAGACATTTTTTCCATAGAAGATATAATTTTTCTAGAATCAAATGATGTAATATCAATATGCTCAACCTCTTTACTTAAAAAGTCTTTTTTTCTGTTATGATTAAGATTTTTTGTATCTGACATTATGCAACAAGAAACTCTTTATTTGTTTCTTTGTCATACATCGTCATAATTGGATCATCACAAACTTCGTAAATACTATCAGAATAATATCCATTAAATTGAGTTCTAAATGTCAAACCGTATGCTCCCAATTGACCTAGTTCAATGTAATCACCTTCTTTAATATTATTAGGTAGAATGAAAGGTCCCTTCATATAATCCATGCTATCACATGTTGGTCCATAAAAATCAAATGAAGTCAATTTTTTTGATATAATTCTTCCACTTGTAATTATCCTTGATGGATAAACTATATTAGGCACTCCTGCATCAAATAAAGTTCCGTATGTTCCATCATTAATATATAGCTTTTGTTTTTTTCTTAAGTTTACTCTCACAATTGTCGAACCACTTTCTGCAACAATTGCTCGACCTGGCTCACATATAATTTCTGGTTTTTTTTCTAATTTTAATTTATTTAATGAATTTTTTATTTCCTCAAAATAAGAGTCTAATGATTGAGGAACTAAGTCAGGATAGATTGTTGGAAATCCTCCACCTATATTTATAACGTCTGGAACTATTTTTGTTTTTTTTATTATATATTTAATTTCGTTAATTCCTTTTGAATAGGATATTGGATGCATACATTGTGAACCCACATGAAAACTTAATCCTATTTTTTTTGCATACTGTTTTGTTAATCTATAAAGCCCTATTGCTTCAGAAGTTTGTGCGCCAAATTTTTTAGATAAATCTATTTCTGCGTGTTCATTAGAAACTGCAACTCTCACAAATAACTCTAAATCCTTAGCTTGATTAGTACTATTAAGAATTTTTATTAATTCATCTTTTGTATCTATTGAAAAAGTCTTAATATTATATTTGAAATATGCTTCGTTTATACTTTCTTTGCTTTTTACAGTATGCATGTAAGAGCATTTTGCATTTGGGCTAACACTTCTAATTGCCTCAACTTCTTTAATTGAAGCGATATCAAAATCATTAATCCCGCTTTCCACGATAGTTTTTAATACTAATGGATGCGGGTTAGTTTTAACTGCATATAGGATTTTACCAGGAAATTTATTCTGAAAAAATTTAGAAGCTATGTTTATAGAATCTCTTCTAATACAATAAACAGGTTCTGTTGGTTTCAGTTGGTTTACTAATTTATCAACTGATTTAAATTTTTGCATTTAAAGCTCCAAAAAAAATTTAACAAAAAAAACCGGCATAACTGCTATGCAAGTTTATATAAGACGAGCATTTATGCAGAAAATGAGCCAATGTAAAGTAAAAATGTACCCTTGAAATAATTTAGAATGTTTCCATATAAGGTCCATGCCAGAAGCGGAAGTATTAAAAAAAATAACAGAATTTGAGGATAAATCTCTACTTATAGTAGATGATGATAACCCTTTTAGAGAAAGACTAGCTCGAGCAATGGAGAAAAAGGGCTTTTCTGTTTCACAAGCAGAGGGTGTAAAAATTGGAATAGAGTCTGTGAAATCAAAAAAACCTGCTTTCGCAGTTGTTGACTTGAGACTAAACGATGGAAACGGACTAGAAGTTGTAAAAGAAATCCAGAAAAATAACTCAGAGAGCAGAATAGTGATGCTTACTGGTTATGGAAATATACCAACTGCAGTAGCAGCCATTAAAGAAGGTGCAATAGACTATTTAGCTAAACCAGCAGATGCAGATGACGTAGAAAAAGCACTTTTAGCTGATCCAAATAAAAAAGCTGCTCCTCCAGAAAATCCAATGTCCGCTGATAGAGTTAAATGGGAACATATTCATAGAGTTTTTGAATTATGTAACAGAAATGTATCTGAGACTGCAAGAAGACTTAAAATGCATCGAAGAACACTTCAAAGAATTCTATCAAAAAGATCTCCAAGGTAATTCTAAATATATTTTCTAAGTTTAATAATTTTATTAACTGAAACCGTTAGTAATAATATCTTAAATAATTCAGCATAAAGAAATGGGTAAACACCAAATTCTAATATTGGTTTATCCCAACCGATTAAATTTCCAAGCCACAAAATACCCAAAATATATATTACTGATGTTGCAATTATAATTTTTAAAAAATTTAATATATGGTTTTTACCGTATGTAAACATGCCTGCTATCAGACATGCAAATATAAAACCTATTAAATATCCCATTGTGGGACCAACAAAATAAGCTAATCCTATTCCTTTCTCTGGTGAGTTAGAAAATACCGGTAATCCCATAATTCCTTCTATCAAATAAAAAACTACCGAAAGTACCCCGACTTTATATCCAAACGAAATTCCTAAAAACAAAACTATAAATGTTTGCATAGTCATAGGAACTGGATAAAAAGGTATTTTAATTTTTGCAGATATTGTCAATAAAATAGAACCTATTAATGCAAATATTATGATTTTAATTATTTTATTATTAGAAATTGAATTTACTAATTCCATTAGCTTTAAATTACTATTTTAATAAAGTTTAATCCACTAATATTTATTAACAGGATGTTTTATTCTTACTATAATACGTCAAATTATTATAAATTAAATTATGGGTAAAATTAAAAAAACAGATCATTTCTATCTTATTGATGGGTCGGGATACATATTTAGAGCCTATTATGCATTGCCACCATTAACACGAAAAAGTGATGGTTTGCCAGTAGGGGCAGTAAGTGGATTTTGTAACATGCTGTTTAAATTATTAGAGGACTCTAAATCTAGCGAAAATTTAGAAAAACCAACTCATTTTGCAGTAATCTTTGACTCTGCAAGAAAGAATTTTCGAAACGAAATATATTCAGATTATAAGGGAAATAGGTCTGATGCTCCCGATGATCTAATTCCACAATTCGATTATATTAGAAAGTCAGTATTAGCATTCAATTTACCATCTATAGAAATGTTAAATTATGAGGCTGATGATTTGATAGCCACCTATGTAGAGCAAATATTAGACGAAGGCGCAAAGGTTACAATTGTATCATCTGACAAAGATTTAATGCAACTTTTCAAAAAAAAGGTTCGTATATACGATCCAATGAAGAATAAATTTATATCAAATGACGATGTAATCAATAAATTTGGGGTTGGTCCAGATAAAGTAATTGATGTTCAATCACTAGCAGGGGATAGTACAGACAATGTGCCTGGCGTTCCAGGTATTGGTGTAAAAACAGCAGCAGAATTAATTAAGGAATATGGAAATTTAGAAAACCTTCTTAAAAACGCAAATAAAATAAAACAGAATAAAAGAAGAGAAACACTTTTAGAAAATAAAGATAAGGCTCTGGTAAGTAAAAAACTGGTCACATTAAAAAATGATGTTCCGGTGAAAGACAAATTAACTGACTTTGTTCTAAAAAAAGTAGACGTAGACAAGTTATACAATTTTTTGAGAGAAATGGAATTTAATAGGTTATTGAGTTCGGCAATTTCGACTTATGGTAAATCCAAATTTAGTGATGAAATAGAAGTCAAAAAAGAAACATCTAAAATATCAAAAGATAAATATGTTTTGATAAAAAATTTATCTGAAATAAAAGATTGGATGCAAGAAGCTGAAGAAGCTGGTGAATTTTCTATTGATACTGAAACAGATTCTCTTGATCCACATCAGGCAAATTTAGTTGGTATCTCAATTTCTAGCAAAATAGGTAAAGCTTGTTACATTCCAACAGGTCATAATGATAAAAATAATCTAAATGAAAAAGATGTTTTGAGAATTTTAAAACCATATTTAGAGGATAAAAGTTTAAAAAAAATTGGGCAAAATATTAAATTCGATTACATAATATTTCGTAAAAGGGATATAGATATTCAAAGCATGGAAGATACAATGTTGATGTCATACGTTTTAGATGCTGGGAAAAATAGACATAATATGGATACCCTTTCAGATATTCATCTTGGTCACAAAACAATTAAATATAAAGATCTTGTTGGATCTGGAAAAAAAGAAATTAAATTCAGTCAAGTAGAGTTAATTATTGCAAAAGATTATGCGGCAGAAGATGCTGATATAACTTACCGTTTATATAAAATATTTTTGAAATCGCTTAAATCAGAAAAATTACTAAATATTTATGAAATTTTCGAAAAACCTTTAATTAAAATTTTAGCATCTATGGAAATCAATGGCATAAAATTGGATAATAATTTTCTTAAAAAATTATCTGTTAAGTTTGAAAAAAAACTTCAAGATTTAGAAAAACAAATTTTTAAAATTTCAAAAAAAAAATTTAATATTGCATCGACTAAACAGTTGGGTGAAATAATGTATAATGACCTCAAAATTGCATCGCTAAAAAAGACTAAAAAAGGGAGTTTTGCAACTGGCGCAGCAGTTCTAGAGGATTTAGCTTACAAAGGGAATGAATTTCCTAAATTGGTTTTAGAATGGAGGCAATCTAGTAAACTGAAAAATACATATTCAGACTCTTTGCCAGAGCATTTAAATCCTAATACAAAAAGAGTGCATACATCTTTTCTGTTAGCAGCAACTACAACAGGTAGACTTGCATCTAGCGATCCAAATTTACAAAATATACCTATTAAAACTGAGGAGGGCAAAGATATTCGTAAAGCCTTCATATCAGAAAAAAATAAAAAACTAATATCAGCAGACTATAATCAGATCGAAATGAGAATTTTGGCTGATCTAGCTGATGTAAAAGAACTAAAAAAAGCTTTTAAAAATAACGAGGATATTCACTCATTAACCGCTAGCCAGGTTTTTGGTGCAGACATAAAAAAAATTGATGCTGATATGAGGAGAAAAGCGAAAGCCATTAATTTCGGAATAATTTATGGAATATCTCAATATGGTTTGGCCAAACAAATTGGTGTATCAAACAATGAAGCCGAAGAATTTCTAAATTCATATTTTATTAAATTTCCAGAAATTAAAGAATACATGAATAACACGATTAAATTTTGTAGAAAAAGTGGATATGTGAGAAATATTTTTGGTCGAAAAACTCATATTCCAGGAATCAATGACAAAAATTTTAATGTTAGAAATTTTCAAGAAAGGGCAGCTATAAATGCACCTATCCAAGGATCTGCATCAGAAATAATGCGACTTGCTATGATTAGAATCAACGATGAGCTTGATACTAAAAAAACAAATGAATTTAATATGTTGCTTCAAATTCACGATGAATTGATTTTTGAGGTAATTGATAATGGTACTAAATCTGCTTCTAAAAAGATTAAAGATATTATGACAAGTGTGAAAGATAGTGATTTGCATTCATTTTCAATACCATTATCGGTAGATGTAAACATAGGTGATAACTGGGGAGAGCTTCATTAATAAAAGTTAAATTGCCCAATTTTAAACATTTTAGTATTTTTATAGTTAAATATGAAACAAACAATTGCCCTTGTTGATGATGATAGAAATATATTAACTAGTTTAAGTATTGCTCTAGAGAAAGAGGGTTTTAATATTCAAACTTATTTAGATGGAGAAAGTGCCTTAATAGGTTTGTCAAGAAATCCCCCAGACCTTGCGGTTATAGATATTAAAATGCCAAGAATGGATGGAGAAGAATTGTTAAAAAAATTGAGAAAAAAAACATCTATGCCCGTTATCTTTTTAACCTCAAAAGATGAAGAGGTGGATGAGCTCTTAGGACTAAAACTAGGGGCTGATGATTTTGTAAAAAAATCAGGTGGCTTTTCTACTAAAGTTCTTATTGAAAGAATTCGTGTCCAACTTAGAAAAAAAGATAATAATTTAGAGGATAATAGAAATATAATTTCACATGGAAAATTAAAACTTGACCCTTCACAGCTAGAATGCGAATGGGATGGTAAGCAATTACCAGATAAATTAACAACAACAGAATTCTTAATTGTAAAGGAATTAGCAAAAAGACCAGGAATTATTAAAGAAAGATCTCAATTAATGGATGTTGCTTACAGAGAAGACACAGATATTGAAGATAGAACAATAGATAGTCACGTAAAAAGGATTAGAAAAAAGTTTAAAAAAGTAGATAATAACTTTTCAGCGATAGAAACCAGATATGGCAGTGGGTATCGTTGGAATGTTAAATAATGGCTACTTCAAAATCTAATAATCAATCTATTTTAAAAAAATTCTTAGTTATCAACTTTATTGTTTTTTTAGTGATTGGTGTATTAACATTATTTTACCTTAACACAGTAAAACCTACGCTCATTAAAAATAAAACTGCCTCGCACATAAAAATTATTGATAATACAACAGAAAATATTGATCGTTTAAAAATAAATTTCTCAACTGAGGATATTAGAGAGTTCCTGTTTTCAACTAAATTTTTATTTCAGAGTATAGATAGAGTACAGATATTTGATAGTGAATTTAATCTATTAGGAGATACTGACACATTAGACTTAGATCCAAATGCTTTCTCAAGAAGTCTAAACATAATTGAAATGAGTGACTTAAATAATCAAAGTATTCAAAATAAGAATTTGGAAGAGAGTAATAAAAGCTTTGAAAGTAAAGAAATATTTAAAGATTTAAAAAAGTACTCATATTCGTCAGATTATGGGAAACCATTAACTTATTCTAAAGAAAACTATGATCAATTTTTACTAGTAACTGTTAAAAATGTAGTTAGTGAAAACAAAACAATAGGCTATTTAGCTATTACTGAAAATGCCAATGAAATAAAGGTTGCAATAGATGAGAGAAGAAATTTTATAATTAGAACAGCTTTGCTCGTCGCATTAGTAATTTTAATTTTTTCATATGTATTAAATAGATACTTTTTAAAACCAATTAAAAATTTGGTTCAATACACAAATATTATAAAAAACAAAAGTAAGGAAAAGACCAATATTGGAAATATAAAAAAAAGAAATGACGAATTGGGAAAATTATCAAATTCTCTTGATGAAATGACTAATGAATTAAACAAAAGAATTACTACTGCAGAAAATTATTCAACAGATCTTCTACATGAAATCAGAAATCCTTTGGCATCTCTAAAAAGTGCCTCTGAGATAATTTCTGAAACAAATGATAAATCTCAAAGAAACAAATTAATTAATATAGTATCACATGATGTAGAGAGAATTGAAAGATTAATAACTGATTACTCTCAAATGCTTAGAGATGAGGCTGCAATTTCCTCTGAGAAAATGCAAAAATTAAATTTAAAAGAGATTACTCAATCTGTTGTTGATGATTTTAACAGTATCTACGAAACAAAAAAATCGATTGGAATTAAATTGAAATCTAATGGAATTAAAAATTATAGTATTCTAGGGATAGAAAATAGAATTGAACAAATTATTGCAAACTTACTAGAAAACTCAATTTCTTTTAGTGAAAATAATCAAGAAATTACCGTTGAAATATCAAAAGATAAGGATGACAAAATTAAATTAGTTGTCGTTGATCAGGGATCTGGATTTAGTGAAAAGGATACAAATAAGATATTTAATAGGTTTTATAGTAATAGACCTGAAAACTTTGGAGAACATTCGGGCTTGGGATTAAATATTGTCAAAAATTTAGTTGAAATTCATGGTGGCGAAATCAACGCATCTAATAATAAAGATAAAGGGGCAAGAATTGAAATAATTTTCCCAGAAGCATAAATCTTTGTTGATATATTAAGTGAAATTGTTAAAAGCCTCTTTCTATGGAAGATTTTAAAGTAAAAGATATATCTCAAGCAGAATTTGGAAGAAAAGAAATTTCACTGGCTGAAACTGAAATGCCAGGATTAATGGCTCTTAGAGAAGAATATAAGGGTAAAAAACCTTTAAATGGAGCTCGGATTGTTGGTTGTTTACACATGACAATACAAACAGCTGTCTTAATAGAAACTTTAGTTGATTTAGGAGCCGAAGTAAGATGGTCCTCATGTAATATTTTTTCGACACAAGACCATGCAGCAGCAGCAATTGCAAAAGCTGGCATTCCTGTATTTGCTTGGAAAGGCGAAACAGAAGAAGAATATTGGTGGTGTGTAAAGCAAACTATTGAAGGAAAAGATGGCTGGAAACCAAATATGATACTTGATGATGGTGGCGATCTTACAGCATTGATGCACAAAGATTATAAAGAATTATTAAATGATGTTAAAGGTTTATCAGAAGAGACAACTACAGGAGTTTTAGCATTAAAAAAAATGGAAAGTGAAGGTAATTTACTTGTCCCAGCAATAAATGTTAATGACTCAGTAACAAAATCTAAGTTCGATAATTTATATGGTTGCAGAGAAAGCTTAGTTGATGGAATTAAAAGAGCTACTGACGTGATGATGTCAGGTAAGGTAGCTATTGTAGCTGGATTTGGAGATGTTGGAAAGGGTAGCGCTGCTTCTCTTCGTCAAAGCGGTGCAAGAGTTATGGTTACAGAAACAGACCCAATTTGTGCTCTGCAAGCTGCAATGGAAGGTTATGAAGTAGTTTTAATGGATGAGATGATAAAAGAAGCTGACATTGTTGTTACAGCAACAGGAAATAAAGATATTGTGACAGCTGACCATATGAGAGAAATGAAAGATAGAGCAATTCTATGTAATATTGGTCACTTTGATAATGAAATCCAAGTAGATGCTCTTAAAAATTATAAATGGGATGAAATAAAACCACAAGTTCACGAAATTACATTGCCGGATGGAAAAAGAATTATTTTATTAGCAGAAGGTAGATTAGTTAATCTTGGATGTGCAACAGGACACCCAAGTTTTGTAATGAGTGCTTCTTTTACAAATCAAGTAACAGCTCAGATAGAATTATGGAATAACTCAGATAAATACGAGAAGAAAGTATATGTTTTACCTAAACATTTAGATGAGAAAGTAGCTAGACTTCATTTAGAAAAAGTTGGAGCTAAATTAACCAAATTATCAGATGATCAAGCAAAATATATAAGTGTAACACCAGAAGGACCTTATAAACCAGATGCCTATCGCTACTAAAAGTAGCAAAATAGATATTTCAAAAGAAATTATCACACAAAAAATTGCTGAAAAAATTGCAAGTAAAGTTAGCAAAAATACAACTTTGCTTTTTTATGGAAACATCGGAGTAGGTAAGACTACATTTATTAGGTATCTAATCAATTATCTTCAAATAAAAAATGGTTTAGAAACAACAGAAATACCTAGTCCAACTTTTAATATTATAAATGAATATGAGATCAATTCTTTGATTGTTAGACATTTTGATCTTTACAGAATTAAAGATAAAAAAGAATTAAATAATTTAGGAATTAATGAAAACTTAGAAGATTATGCTAGATTAATTGAATGGCCTGAAATCTTAGGTAAAAATATAGAAAGTACTTTTACATTAAAATTTGAATATGATGAAAAGCTTGAAAATAGGTACTTAATTATATCTAATAATATTGATTTTGATTTTAATGAATTTGAAAAAATTTAAAAAACTATCAGGAGATGCATCTTTTAGACAATTTTATAGAACAAATAATTCAGTATTAGTTTATAGCAAAATTCAAAAGCGATCAAACCTGTTAAATTATGATGCAGTTAACAAAATATTGATTAAAAATAAAATATTAGCTCCAGGTTTAATTAGTCAAAATTATAAAAAAAACTTTATAGAAATTGAGGATTTCGGTAATAAAAACATGTTGTATAAAATTAAATCCTCCAAAAATAAATTAAATGAATACAAAAAAATACTAAAAATTCTATATCAAATTCAAAAAATTAAAAATTTTAAAACTCAAAATTTTCTTAAAAAAAAATTTAATTTATCAAACTATTCAAAAGGTAAAATACTTAAAGAGTCATACCTTTTTTTGGATTGGTACTTAGCAGCAAATAAATTAATTATTCAAAAAGGATATTTAAAAAAAAATCTCAAAAAAATAATAGATAATTTGTATTTAAATTTAAAAATAAAACACAAAGTGTTTGTACATAGAGATTTTCACGTCTCAAACATGATGTTTTATAAAAATAAAATTGCTTTAATAGATAGTCAAGATGCTGTCTTGGGTAATCCAGCATATGATTTGGCCTCACTTATAGATGATGTAAGAATTAAAACTTCAAATAGTTTTAAGTCAAATATTTTAAAAGTATTTCTAAGTAAATTTAAATATAAAAATGAATCTCAATTTATTAATGATTTTGAAATTTTATCTGTTTTAAGAAATCTAAAAATAATTGGTATATTCACAAGACTTGCAAAAAGAGATAAAAAAAGAAAATATCTAAAATTAATACCTTACGCTTGGAAATTAATCGATAATCGTATCAAAAATAATACAAATTTTCATGATTTAAAAAATTTTCTACAAAAAAACCCAAGAATAAAAAAAATATGAGAGTTAAAACAGCAATAATTTTATGTGCAGGATTTGGAAATAGATTAATGCCATTAACTGAGAAAACACCAAAACCACTCTTAAAAATTAATGAGATTAGCTTATTAGAAAATACTATAAACTTAATAAAATTATTAGAAATAAAATCTTTAAAAATTAATACTTTCTATTTAAGTGATAAAATAAAAGATTTCATTTTTTCAAATAATTTTGGTTTAGAAATTCAAATTATAGAAGATGGTAAGGAAATATTAGATACAGGGGGTGGTATTTTAAATGTAGTAAATAATTCAGTTGAAACAGATTTCGTAGTTTTTAATCCTGATACAATTTGGAACGCTCAATATGCAAATGAAATCAACCAGATGGAAAATATATATTTTAAAAATAACTTAGAAAATATTTTAATGGTTGTAAAAAAAGATTTAAGTTTTGATAAAAGATTTAAAGGCGATTTTTCTCTGGATGGCAATAATTTAAAAAAGAACCATGATAAGAATTATATTTATACAGGGTGTCAAATTATAAATAAAAAAATATTTAAAAGTTTATCAAAAAAAATATTTTCAATGAATGAGATTTGGGATAATTACATCAAAAAAGAAAATTTGTATGGTTTCGAGAGTAGTATTGAGTTTCTTCATTTAACAGATAAAGATATTTACGAAAAACTTCTTCAAAAAGGTTAGAATTTAATTAAATCCTTAGATCTACTCTGATCTAGGTATTTAGCTTCTTTTATATTCTTTTTTTCAAATTTCAAAAGTAGAGGATTTCCGGTTGGTATTTCAAGTTTAGAAATTTCATTGTCATCAATTTTAAATAAATATTTTAAAAGCGATCTAATAGAATTTCCATGAGCAGATATAATTGTGTTATCGTGCAAATTTTTCTCTATGTTTTCAACAAAATAGGGCACAACTCTATCATAAGTATCTTTTAAGGACTCTGTATCTGGAATTAAGTTACGCGGTATATCATTATAAATACTTATATTTTTTGGATGATATGGACTATTTGTGTTCAATGGTTTTGGCGGATTATCCCAAGATCTTCTGAATTTGTGAACTTCTTCTTCTCCTAATTTTTTTCTCATTTCATCTTTATTTAATCCTGTAAGTGACCCGTAGTGCCTTTCATTTAATTGCCAGGCCTTAATTATATTATTTGGTTTTACTCTGATCGTATTTAAAATGAGCTTCAAGGTATCAATCGATCTTTGTTGATATGAAGTATAAAAATGTTTTATTTCTAAATTTAATTTTTTTATAAACTCTCCAGCTTTACAGGCTTCCAATTTACCTTGTGGTGCAAGCTCAACGTCGACCCATCCTGTAAATTTATTTTCTAAATTCCATTCGCTTTGACCATGTCTAACAAGTATTAAGTGACTCATTTGTGAAAATTTAATATAGATTAACTATGAATTACTTAAAGCAGTTTTTTTATCTGTCTAACGTAGTTTTATTTATTTTTTACTTATATCCCGGTAGTATTTTTGGATGTTTTATTTATAGTGATTGTAAAATTCAACCACAATTAACAAGAGATTTTTTAGTATCTTCAAATCACGTTTATGTTTTCTTTATTATATCAATTCTAGGATTAATTATTTTTAAACATAAATTAAAAAATATATTTATTTATCTTATTTGTATTTCTATTGTTTTAGAAATTCTGCACTTAATAATTCCAGAAAGAGGATTTGAATTAGGTGATTTGTTTGGTAATATAATAGGTGTATTTTTATCGTTTTTAGTTTTTAAAATAATTTATAAAGGTAGATTGCAATGAGTTCATTCGATGAAAGAAAAAAAGGTTTTGAAAAAAAATTTGCTCATGATGAGGAAAAACAATTTAAAATTAATGCAAGAAAAAATAAATATTTAGGGGAGTGGGCCTCACAAATTCTTGGATATGATGAAGAAAAAAAAAATCAATATATTCAAGATGTAATTAAAGCAGATTTTGCTGAGGCAGGTGATGAAGATGTGTATAGAAAGCTTTATGGAGATTTAAAAGATAAAAATATATCCGAAGATCAAATTAGAAAAAAAATGCTAGAATGCAATGAAAAAGCAACTACTGAAGTTAGTTAGTTTTCTATTTTTATTTACATTTGCAGCAACTAATTACTTATTATCAGAAACAATCCTAATTTCAGATAAGATTAAAATAATTGATGGTGATACAATTTTATTAGATAATAAAAAAATTCGTTTTTCAGGTATAGATGCTCCAGAAACTAAATTTAAAGGGAAGCAACAGTTTTGCCTAAAAAATAAAAAAAAAATTAATTGTGGAAAAATTTCAAAAAATTCTCTTTCAGAAAAAATTATAAATAAAAAATTAAAATGTCTAATCGAGCCACAAAAGGACTATTTTGGTAGGTATTTAGGTGAGTGTTTTATCAATAATGAAAGTGTTTCAGCTTACATGGTAAGAAATGGATTAGCCTTCGACTATCCAAAATATTCGAAAAAAAAATATTCTAAAGATCAAATTTATGCAAAAAACAATAAGTTAGGTTTATGGAGTATGGAATTTGATTACCCATGGATATGGAGAAAAAATAATAGATAATTTATATTAAACTGTGATTCTTTTTAGAAAGTATTTTTTATTTTTTGGTCTATTATTTTTAACTGCTTGCTCATCGATACCACAAAATACAGCAGATGGCTGTTCAATATTTTCTGAGAGATATCTTTGGTATAAACACGCAAAAAAAACTGAAAAAAAGTGGGGAACACCAATTAACTTACAATTAGCAATAATAAAAATGGAATCTGATTTTGACTGGCTCGCTAAGCCCGCACGTCAAAAATTATTTAAAGTTATACCTTATAAAAGACCTTCAAGTTCATTTGGATACTCACAAGCTATTAAAGGTACTTGGAAACAATATAAAGATGAGACTGGAAATAAATATGCTTTAAGATCTAGATTTAAAGATAGTGTTGATTTTATTGGCTGGTATACAAACAAAACGGAAAAAATTTTAAAGGTTTCAAAAAAAGATGCTTTCAGACAATATATTGCTTATCATGAAGGCTGGGGAAATTATAAAAATTATAAAAACAATCAGAAAGTTATAGTATTGGCAAAAAAAGTAGAGGGTTATTCAAACAAATTCAAGAAGCAGCTTAATAAATGTAGTAAATCTTTGACTACTAGAAAATATATTATTTTTTAATCAGCTGTTTTTCTAGCTCCAGATCTACTGCATCTATTCTCTTTGTATTTTTTGCTAGTGTTAAGTACATAGTTGGCGTCACATATAATGTAAAGAATGTTGAAATAATCATTCCACCAAAGATTGTTGATCCAACTGCTAATCTAGACGCCTCACCTGCGCCTGGACCTATGTTACCTACTATAAGAGGTAACATTGCAATCATGGTACTTAATGAAGTCATTATGATTGGTCTTATTCTTAATTTGCAAGCTTCCATCAATGCTTCCTCAATTTTTGCACCTGTTGTTCGAATTTGATTAGTATAGTCGACGATTAAAATACTATTTTTAGTGGATATACCGATTAATATAATCAAGGCGATTTGTGAAAATATATTTATCGAACTATTTAGAAATAAAATGAATACAAGGCCTCCAAAAACTGCAAGAGGTACAGTCAATATTATAATAAAAGGATGGACAAACGAGTTAAAAGTAGCAGCCATTACTAAATATGCAGTTATTAATGCTAAAGCGAAAATAAGAAATATTTCGTTACTAGTCTCTTTTAGTTCTTCGGACTTACCTTTCCAAGTTATTTGATTTTGAGGAGCAACTCTCAACATTACGTCTTCTAAATATTTTATAGCTTCAGACAATGTGTATTCTTCAGATAAAGCTGCCGATATAGTTACTGCTCGTTGTCTATTATATCTAGGTAATGATTCAGCAGTTCCTTTCTCTTCAAATTCTACCAAACTTGCAACAGATACTAATTTTCCAGTAGTTTCAGATCTTACAAAAATCTTTGATAAGCCATCTTTATCTCGTCTATCTGCTAAATATTGCTGAAGAATTATGGGATATTCTCTTCCTTCTTTATTATATGTTGTAACCCTCTTTCCACCGTACAATGTTTCGAGAGTTCTACCAATATTTTCTATTGAAACTCCTAAATCATTTGCTCTATTTTTGTTAGTAATTAATTTTACCTCAGGTTTATTTTTTGTGTAATCACTTTCAATTCTAAACATATTTCTATTTCTTCTTAGTTCTCTTAAAACTTGACTTTGAATTTGTTCTAACTCTTCATAACTTGTTCCATAAATCACCATTTGAACTGGTTTATTATAGCTAGAAACTCTTATAGATTGAGGTGATATAGGAAACGCAAACGTTTCAGGCACACTAACAACTTGTCCAATAGCTTCTCTTAAAACAACTTGTGTACTCTTTTCTCTATTTTTCCATTCATCTAAAAGTGCAATTATAATAAAGGTATTATATGAAGTTGCGGACTTACCAAAACCAGGTACCCTCATAATTAATCTTTGGTAAGGGCTGTCTTCTGCTTGTAACAATTTTAATATTCTTCCCTCAATTATTTGGGCTTTTTCTTGTGTGTACTCGAATGAACTTCCTTCATCTGTAGAACCAATTATTAAATAAGCCCCTCTATCTTCTAATGGTATCAATTCTTTTTTTGTGAAATTAAATAAATAAATAGATGCTGCAATTAATAAAATTATAAATATTGAAATTGTTTTCTGTTTATTAATCCAAAATTTTAAGGTGTCGGCATAAAATTCTGTAAAAGATTTAAATCCATTATTGAATTTTTTTACAAAAAAATTAATTTTTTCTTTTTTATTTAAAAACTTACTTCCTAACATTGGTGAAAGTGTTAAAGCCACAAATGAAGAAACAACTATTGAGAAAGATAGTGCTATTGCAGTTTCTTTAAACAAGGTACCAGCTATTCCCTCAATAAAAATTAAAGGTAAAAAAACTGCAACTAAAATTAAAGTTGTAGCTATTATCGCAAATGTTATTTGTCTTGAGCCTTTATAAGCAGCTACAAGCGGCGTTTCTCCTTTTTCAATTCTTGTATAAATTGCATCTGTCATTATTACAGAATCATCAGTTATTATTCCAATTGCTAAAATAAAACTTAGGAGGACAAATATATTTATAGAAAGATCAAATATATATAAACCTAAAAACGAACCAATTAAACTTACTGGCAAAGCTACAGCTGGTACAATTACAGCTTTTAGGTTTCCTAAAAATAAGTAAATTATTACCACGACCAAAATAAAAGCAATAATTAAACTTTTATAAACTTCCTGTATTGCAGTTCCTACGTAAGTTGCTCTATTAAATGCTATTTCTAACTTTAAACCATCTGGTAAAGATTGATTTAAAATGTTTATTTTCTCTTTAATTTGATTTGAAAGTTCGACAGTTGATGCTCCACTTTTTGCGTATATTCCAATCCCAACTGTTTTTAAATTAGCTGCATTTTTTCTTTGAGCTTTAAATAAAGTTTTCTCAGAAACTGGACCAAGCTCAACATTTGCAATATCAGAAAGGGTTGTGACTTTATCTTTGTTTTTCTTAAGAGGAAGCTGCTTGATTGTTTCAATGTTAGAGTAAGACTTATCAATATTAAGAGTTAAATCTTTATTACTAGCTTCCAAAGTTCCAGCGGGGATGTTTATATTTTCATTTCTTAATGCTCTCTCGACTTCCTGAATAGTAAGATTATTGGCTGCTAATTTGATGGGATCTACCCAAACTCTTACACTTAGCTCTCTTAATCCACCGACTAAAATTCTACCAACATTTGGTACACTCGAAAAGGCATCTATAAGATATCTTTCAGCATAGTCACCCAAATCTAAATCATTCCAAGTTGGTGACGATAGAGCAACCCACATTGTAGTTGTAAAACCTGCTGCTTGTTTCAAAATTTGAGGCGGGTTTGCTTGATCTGGCAAATTGTCCGCAACTCTTGATACTCTTTCTCTTATGTCATTTGCCGCATCATCTAAATCTATATCTGTATTAAAATAAATATTTATTCTACTTCTTCCATTAAGCGAACTAGAATCAATGTTCTTAATTCCTTCCGCTCCTCCTATAACATCTTCTATTTTTTGTGTTATCTCTTCATCAACAATTTCAGCTGAAGCAGATTTATAATCGGTTTGTACCTGTACCACTGGAGGCTGAATACCATCTGGTAATTCCCTAACAGGTAATTCCCAAAATACAAAAATTCCAAAAATAATTAGTATCATTGACATTACCCATGCAACGACAGGTCTTTTAATACTAACTTCAGTTATATACATGTATTAATTATTTTTTATTTTCTTGTTTTTCAGAGTCAGACTTTTTAAATATATTTAATTTTTGTAACCACGCAAACATACCATTCTTGTTTTCTTTAGTGTCTTTTTTTTTTTTTTCACCCCAACTAGATTTGTTTTGATTAGCTACTTTAGCACCTTTTTTTATAGGTCTTATTATTAAATTTGGTCTGACCTTTTTTGTACCCTCTGCAACAACTTTGTCTCCAACTTTTAGACCATTTAAAACTTCAACAAATCCCAGGTATCTATCGCCGGTATCAATATTTGTTTTTAATACTTTATTTTTTTCGTCAACTTTATAGATAAATATATTATCACCTTCCACTATTGTGCTGGTATCTGGGATACTTAAGCTTTCTCTTGTATCATATTTTATTGAAATTTCTAAAAATGAGCCAGGCAAAATTTCACCAGATGTATTGTCCATTTTTATCCTTGTTGGTAATGATCTAGTATCCTCACTAATTCGACTAGCTAACGAGTCAACTTGACCTTTATATGTTTTATCTTTGTATCCAGAAAATTTTATATCAACAGGTAAACCAACCTTAATAAATGGTACAAACATTTCAGGTATATCTACATCACAATAGATTATACTGGTATTTTCGAGATTAACTAAGATTGAAGATTTTGAAACTTCGATGTCTTCTGAAAATTCTCTTTTTCCAATTGTTCCATCAAACTGAGCAGTAATTTTTCTATTTTTAAGTTCTGCAATTACATCACCTTTTTTTACTTTTTGATTAAAGTTGATAGGTTTAAGTATTTCATACTTTTCAATTTTATAGGATTGTGTCTTAAATGGTCTTGCTGTTCCGTATGTGCTTATTAAATTTTCAAAAACTCTATTTTCAGCTGCAGTAACAATTATTCCTGGAGGTGGTCTTTTACTAAATTTCTTCTTAAAATGATTTCCAATCATTGTTCTACCAACAATCACTGTAGCTATAATTAAAAAGAAAATTATTATTATGCTTGTAATTTTTGTTGATCTTTTCATATTTTATATTTTACCATATTCAGCCCATGAACCATCATAAATGACTGGAAGATACTTATTATTTACTTGAGAATATGCAAGTGCCAAAACACATGCTGTGATCCCAGAACCGCACGAAAACACTACATTTACTGGGTCATTTAAAGATAAATCTTTAAAATAAGAAGAAATTTCAGATTTACTTTTAAAAGTAAAATCGTCATTGATAAGGGTTTTAAACGGTAAGCAAATTGAATTAGGTATTGAACCACTTCTTACATTTTTTCTTGGGTCTGGAGTTGTGCCATTAAAACGATCTTTGCTTCTCGCATCAACTAAATCAAATTTTTTTTTAATTATATTTTGGTCAATCTGATCTTTGCTCTTAACCATTCCATTATTTTCTTTTGCTTTATAGCTAGTTGTTTGAATAATTATATTATTAGCAGAAGTTATTCTTTTTTCTTTTCTCCATTTATTAAAACCTCCATCTAAAACATGTACTTTCTTTTTATCATGGCCAAAGTAAATTAAATTAAACCATACTCTACAAGCACTTAAAACATCAGAATTATCATAAATCACAATTTCGTCTTCGTTAGATATGCCCATAGATGATAGTATATTTTCCCACGAACTCATGTCCGTTAACATATGTGGTAAGTCGGTTGATTTATTACAATTTTTATCGATATCAAAAAAAATTGCATTTGGTATATGCTCTTTGTTAAATTCTTCTTTACCACTTCTATTTGTTGCAGGCATATGCCAAGAGCCATCAATTATTTTTACATTTGAGAGATTTTTTTCTAGCCACTCAGTTGATATAAGTGACATTAGAAACTTTTTTCCAAATATTTCTGATGATAATCTTCGGCTTTGTTATAATTTTTTGATTTTGATATTTTGGTAACGATTTTACCCTTAAATTTTTCATTAATTTCTTTCAATACTTTGTTAGCGATTTTATTTTGATTTTCATCATGAACAAATATTTCACTTCTATACTGAGTACCTACATCTGGACCTTGCCGGTTTAAAGTAGTTGGATCATGAAATTCAAAAAAGTTTCTTATTATTTCCTCATAAGAAATTTTAGTATTGTCAAATTCAACTTTAACTACTTCTGCATGATTGGTGTCACCATAACATACTTCTTTATAAGATGTCTTCTCAGTATTACCTCCACAATATCCAACCTCTGTATTTATTACTCCATCTAACTTGCTAAATTTTATTTCAGGTCCCCAAAAACATCCAAGTGCTAAAGTTGCTATTTCCATTGCTAAAAATTTTAATTAATCTAAAGTTATTATCATGCTTTCCAAAAATCAATTAGGCTTTTTTTACATGTTTTTATCAATATGTGCCTTTTCATTTATGGATGTAATAGTCAAGTGGTCATCAGATTATCCAATTGGACAGGTAATGTTCTTTAGAGGTCTATTTGGTATTTTGCCAATAATTTTTTTAGTTCCTAAGACAAGATTTAGAGATTTTTACAAAACAAATAGACCAGGATTACATTTAATTAGATGTTGTTCAGGACTGATAGCTTTAGCTGCAATATTTTTGGCACTAAGAAACCTACCACTTGCAACAGTGACAAGTATTTCATTTGCTGCACCTATATTTACAACTTTGCTATCAATATTTTTACTAAGTGAGAAAGTAGGAGTATATAGATGGGCCGCAGTATTTGTTGGTTTTATTGGTGTTTTAGTAATTACCCAACCAGGATTTTCTAGCTTAAATATTTATTATTTATTTCCAATAATCTTTTGTATTGGAATGTCTTACGTTGCAATTACAATTAGAAAACTTTCATCCACAGAACCAGTCTGGTTGATCTCATTCTTTTTTTCTTTTGCAATTACAATTGTTGGAGTTTTATCAATACCATTTGGGTGGATCATGCCAACTTTCAATGATTTCTTACTATTATGTACAATTGGCTTGTTGGGAGGAACAGCTAATTTATTATTAAGTCAATCATATAAATTATCCGAGGTTTCTCTGGTTACACCTCTAAAATATTTAGGATTAATATTTGCAATATCTTTTGGATATTTTATTTGGGATGAAATTCCCACAATTAAAACATTGATGGGCGCTTCACTGGTAATAATATCATCAATCATTATATTTCGAAGAGAAATATATTTAAATAAACAAGTAACGGTAAGTAGAAATGAGTAAGGCACCGACATATTGGAAAAAAGCTAGAACATATCTTTCAAAAAAAGATAGTATTATGAGATCATTGATTAAAAAATATAAAGATAATAATTTAACTACTAGAAAAGATGTCTTTTATTCTTTATGCAAAAGTATAATAGGACAACAAATAAGTGTTGCTGCCGCAGACTCTGTCTTCAAAAAATTTGAATTGGCATGTAAAAAAAAAATTAATCCAAAAATTGTTTCAAAGCTTAAAACATCACAACTTAAAAAATGTGGTCTTAGTCGACAAAAAATAAGGGGTATCTTGGAAATGTCTCAAAAATTTAAAGATAAAAGTTTTAATCCAAGATTAATTTCGAAAATGAGCGATGAAGAAGCAATTATATACCTATCAACTTTAAGACAAATTGGAAGATGGTCAGCAGAGATGATTTTGTTATTTACTTATAATAGGTCTAATATCTGGCCAGTTCAGGATATTGGATTATTAAGAGCAATATCAAACAACTATAAAAAAAAATATTTTCCACCTGAAATTTTTGTAAAAAAGCTTCAAAAAAGATTTTCTCCATACTGCTCTGTTGCCACTTGGTATTTGTGGCGTTCAATTGATGACGATACTATTCAGTATTAGCACCCTCCACAATAAACATATGTCTTTTTGTAGTTTGTTCTGCATAAGACCAAGCTTTTAAATAATCTTCAGAGTCATGACAAGATATGGCCATGTCATAACTGGGAAATTCCCATATTACGGTCCTTAATATTTTGTCACCACTATAATATTTTAGTTTGCCTCCTCTAACTACAGGAGTACCACCAAATTTTTTTATAACTGGTATTGCATTTTCACCATATTTTTTTAGGTTATCTTGGTTTGAAATCTCTGTGTACAAACTCACCCAATATGCCTTCATATTTGCCCCTTTTCTAAGTTATTCCATTCCTTCAAATATCATATGTTCTCTAATTACATTATCTTTAAGATATGTTCTTGCCTCAACATATTCTTCAGAATCGTAGCATTTTTTAGCAGTTTCCACGTCTGGGAATTCTGCAAGTGCTATTCTAACCATTTCTCTACCCTCAAGTGCAATGTTATTAGCACTTCGAGCTAAAATTTTTCCAGAATGTTTTAATACAGCTTCCTTTGCTTTATCTGCATATTTTTTCATTCTTTCAGGGTCTTTAATTTCACTGTAAGTTGCAATCCAGTAACCTTTCATAATTCTCCTTTTTAATTTTTTTTTTTTATGTTACCAAATTTTATGGCAGAAAAATTAATAATCAATTATGAAGATTATAAATTAGCAGTTGAAAAGTTAGCTCTTACAATTGAAAAAAATTACAAACCATCTGTTTTAGTCGGAATAATGAGGGGTGCAGCACCTATAATTGATATGCTATCAAGAATATTTAAATTGCCCACTGCTTATGTTGTTATTCAAAGTTATTCTGGGGAAACTGTAGAAAATAAACAGGGCGAACTTATTTTTGCAAGAGACATAAGCTCAATTGCTAAAAATGAAGACTTTAAAAATGTTTTGTTAGTTGATGATTTATCTGATACTGGACTTACATTAAATGAAAGTATTAAATGGTTAAAAAATTACGCTCCAGTGAAAAACTATATTAAAGAAATAAAAACAGCTTGTCTTTGGAAAAAAAAATCTTCTTCTTTTACTCCAGATTTTTGTCCAATTTTACTAGACGGAGATCCTTGGATAGTTCAACCTTCAGAATATTATGATGAAATAGATATTAACGGCTTAAAGAAAAAACACTCATAAAAAAAAGGCCAACTTATATAGTTGGCCTTTTTAATTTTTTTTTAAAAATTATTTTGGAATATCTCCTTCAACACCTTTTACATAAACACTCATTCCAGCTAACATTCCATCATCAGCAACTTTTCCTTCGGCAACTAATATATTACCTTTTTGGTCGTATATAGGACCTGTGAACGAATGAACTTTTCCTGATGCTAGATCTTTTTGAAGCTGCTCTACTTCTTTAACTAAGTCAGCACCCATTGCAGAATTATATGGTCCCATAGCAACCATACCTTCCTTTAATCCATGCCATGTATCTTGTTGATTCCATGTACCGTCTCTTGCAGCAATTGCTCTTTCAACATAATATGGTGCCCAATCATCAATAATTGAAGTCAAGATTGATTTAGGAGCAAATCTCTGCATGTCACTTGCTTGACCAAATGACCAAACACCTGCTTTCTCTGCTGTTTGAACTGGTGCAGTACTATCTGTATGTTGCATAATTACATCTGCACCTTGATCGATTAAAGCTTGTGCTGCTTCAGCTTCTTTACCTGGATCGTACCAAGTAAACACCCATACAATCTTAGTTTTAATATTTGGATTGACCTTTTGCGCAGCAAGAGTCATTGCGTTAATTCCTCTTATTACTTCAGGAATTGGAAAAGATGCAATATAGCCAATCGTGTTAGTTTTAGTCATTTTTCCAGCAATATGACCTAAAAGAGTTCTTCCTTCGTAAAATCTTGCAGAATAAGTAGAAACATTTGAGTGTTCTCTCTTATAACCCGTTGCGTGTTCAAATTTTACATTTGGAAAATCTTTTGCAACTTTGTTAGTTGGATCCATATATCCAAAACTAGTTGTAAAAATTAAGTCGTGGCCAGATTGAGCCAGTTGTCTTATCACTCTTTCTGCATCAGCACCTTCTGGAACACTTTCAACAAATGTTGTTTTTATTCCAGCTGCCTCTACAGCGTTTCTACCTTCGTGATGTTGAAATGTCCATCCATGGTCACCAGTTGGGCCAACATAGACAAAACCAACTTTAAAATCCGCATTTGAGTTTACACTAAACCCAAGTAGAAAAATTGCAGAAATTAAATATCTAAAAAAGTTTTTATACATTTTGAATTTCCCCTCTAAATTTTTTTTGTGAAACTTTAAGTTAATCAAAATTCAAAAAAAAAAAATAATTATTTTCGAATAGCTAACATTACTTTTCCTTATAGAATATTCTTCCTAAGGAGGTTGGGGTATTAAGTTTTATTTTTCTACTGTCACGAGAGATTACAACTAAAACTATTATTGTCATCAGATAAGGTAATGCACTTAAGAATTGAACTGGTATTCTAAACCCAATTGCTTGCATATGTAATTGAAGAATTGTAATCCCTCCAAAAATTAAAGCACCAATTAAAACTTTTATAGGACTCCAGGTTGCAAATACAACCAAAGCCAAAGCTATCCATCCTCTTCCAGCTGTCATATTTTCAATCCACTGTGGAGTGTATATTAAAGATAAATATGCACCTGCTAAGCCACACATAGCTCCTCCATAAAGAATACAACAGTATCTAACTAGAATAACATTTATACCTTGATTAGATGCCGAAACAGGCGAATCACCAACAGCTCTAACAATTAAACCTAACTTAGTTTTTTTCAAAAAATAATTAGTTAAAAATGGTAAAGCAAAAGCAAAATATAAAACTATAGAGTGTCCAAATAATATTGGACCAAAAAACGGAATACTTTCTTTTAAACTTGAAAATAAAATTGGAAATTCTTTTCCAGGGATACCAACAAAATTTTTTCCTAACATTGCGGATAAACCGATGCCAAAAATAGTTAATGCCAAACCCGTTGCAACATGGTTTGTAAGAAGAGATTGCGTTAAAAATCCAAAGATTAGTGAAATTATAACCCCTGATAACATAGAGCCTACGATTGCTATAAAAAGGTTATCTGTTATTACCATTAAAGCAAAACCAGATATCGCTCCGATTATCATCATTCCTTCGACACCTAAATTTAAAACCCCCGATCTTTCAGTAATCAATTCACCTGAAGCCGCAAGTATTAATGGCACTGATGAAGCCATTATTGATCCTATCAGAATTCCTATAAAACTAATATCTAAGCTCATTTTTTTTTAAATTTAAAATTTTAACTTTGAAAAAAAGCAAATAATCAGATGCGAGTAAAAAAAATAAGATCATACCCTGAAAGACTTGGCCGGTATATTTTGGTATTTGTAAAAAAATTTGAGCCGTTTCAGCACCAAGGTATGTCAAAGCAACAACCAAAGACGCAAAAATTATGCCAAAAGGATTAAGACGACCTAAAAAAGCAACAATAATTGCTGTAAAACCGTAATCGGGGGATATCATTCTATGCAGTTGTCCAATAGGTCCAGTAATTTCACCAACTCCAGCTAATCCCGCACAAGCACCACTAATCATAAAAACAACCAAAATCATAGTTTTTCCTTTAAACCCAGCATACTTAGCAGTTTTTAAACTTAGACCAGATACTTTAATCTGAAAGCCTAAATAGGTTTTATAAAGAACAAACCAACTCAGCATAACTGCTGCAAGAGCTAAAAAAATACCAGCATGAATTCTCAAACCCTCAAATAATAATGGCATTCTAGATGAGTTACTAAATTGTCTTGTTTCAGGAAAATTAAAACCTTCAGGATTACTCCATGGCCCAACTACTAAGTAATCTAAGAGTAGCTTTGATACATAAACCAACATAAGACTAACTAAAATCTCGTTTGTATTAAAATATGTTTTAAGGATTGCTGGGATAAGTGCAAAGATCATTCCCCCGATTGCTCCAGCAATTATAACTAAAGGCAGTATATAAAAACCTTCTTGATTATAAAATAAAAGAGCAACTCCTCCTCCTACAATCGCACCAAAAGTTAATTGTCCTTCTGCACCAATATTCCAATTATTACTTTTAAAACAAAATGATAATCCAATAGCAATTAAGCAAAGAGGGGTTGCTTTGAGTAGCAATTCACTGAATCCATATAAATTTGAAATTGGAGTTATAAAGTAAAACTTAAGTGCTTCTATTGGATTAAAACCTAAAATATAAAAAATTATACCACCACCTAAAATTGTAAGTATGATTGCAATAAAAGGAGTAAAAAAATATAATGCCATTGGTACATCATTTCTTTTTTCAATTTTAATCAATGGAACCTCCTCCCATTAAAACTCCTAATTTTTCTGGAGTGACTTCCTCTGAAGGCATTATTTTTGAAAGCTTACCTTTGTAAATAACTGCAATTCTATCACTGAGTTTTAATAACTCCTCCGTATCTGTAGAAATTAAAATCGTTGATTTTTCTTGATCATTAATTTTTATAAGTGTTTCATGAATATAATTGATTGCACCCACATCGAGCCCCCATGTTGGATTGTAACAAATTAATAATTCCGGAGCTGTAATTAACTCTCTCCCTAAAATAAGTTTTTGTAAATTTCCACCCGATAGAAATTGACTTTTTAATTCAACATTGTCTGTATTTACCGAGAAGTCAGATAATATTTTCTTTGAATGATCTTTAATTTTTTTTTCATTTACCAAACCCTTTTCAAAAAAATTTGATGACTTAAAATTATTTAAAGCTACATTTTCATATATTTTTAATTCAGGTACAGCCGCTTGAGATATTCTATCTTCAGGAGAAAAAGCCATTAAATACTCTCGTCTTTGCTTTGGATTTAATTTAGCAATTTCCTTATTTCGAAAAATGATTGATGTATCTGGTGTAATTATTTCCCCACTCAAAATTTGAAAGAGTTCGTTTTGACCATTACCAGAAATACCCGCTATACCCAAACATTCTCCTTTCTTTACAGAAAAATTTAGATTAACTAAATTTGTTTCAAAAGGATCATCGCTATAAAAATTTAAATGTTTTACTTTAAAGATCTCATCTTTATTTTTGGAAATATTAATTTTTTTCTTAATTTTTGCTAGTTTTTGACCAACCATCTTATTTGCGAGAGTTTCAACTCTTTCATTTTGTGTTTGGCTAACCGATACAACCTTACCTTTTCGCATTACAGCAACCTCATCACATAAAGACAAAACTTCTTTTAACTTGTGAGTTATGTAAATAATTAATATTCCTTCATCACAGAATTTTTTTAAAGATATAAATAATTCCTCTGTTTCCTGCTCAGTTAAAACAGATGTAGGTTCGTCCATGATTAGAACTTTAGGGCTTCTTAAAAGACATCTTATAATCTCAACTTTTTGCTTTTGCCCTGCTGATAAATTTAATACAGGAACATCAAGATCAATACTAAAGTTATATTTTTTTAATATTTCATTTATTCTTACCCTTAAACTTTTGTTATCTTCAGTTGCATCTATACTTAAGTTTTCAAATACTGATAAAGTTTCAAATAAATTGAAATGCTGAAAAACCATTCCAATTTTATTTTTTTTGGCATCGAGTGGAGAGCTTAATTTTAAATTTTTTTCATTTAAAAAAACCTCACCATTATCTGGGCTTATTACGCCAGACAGAATTTTTACTAATGTAGACTTTCCAGCTCCGTTCTCTCCTAATAGCGCGTATATTTTTCCACTTTTAAATTGAAGAGATACATTATCATTAGCTATACACCCTGGATATATTTTTGATATATTTGATATTCTTAAGTCTGTTGCCATAGCATTTCTTTAATACAATAAATCAATAACTCAATAATCTTTAAAATTTCCTATATTTTCAAATTTGTATTAAATTCAAACAATTTAATGAAAGTTTTGAACAAATTGTTAACATAATTCAACTTTAGGTATGTATTAATGATTATTGCTTTTAAAAATAATACTTTATCAAAAAAATTTATTGCTCTGTTTATCACATTAACAATAATTTTTTTAACTGGATGCCAAACAATTAAAAAGAAATCTGATGAAGTGGCTGAAAAAGAGAATGAAAAATTCGGTCAATTCGTTGGAAAAGAAGTTAATGAGATGAGATTAGAATTAGGCTCACCTTCAGAAGATTTTGTCAATGAACTTGGAAATGAAATGCTTATCTACAAAACAAAAAAATATGGAATTCCTTGTGAAAGAAAATTTGAGGTGAATGCATCAGGGGTTATTATCGGATTTAGCTCTAGTGGATGTATTTAGTCTTGTGGGGACTAGCCCCACAAGCAAGGTACTTATTTAATTTCAATAAGTTTCTTTTTTTTATGTTCCGGGATAATCCTTTCACATGCAATCGTTAAAAGACCATCTTTTAACTCTGCACCATTCACTTTTACATCATCTGCAATTGTAAATGATCTCGCAAATTGTCTTTGTGATATACCTTTGTGGATTATCTCTCCATCTTGGTTTTTGTTTTCACTTCTATCAACTTGTTTAGTTCTTACAGTTAATAGATTATCTTCAAACTCTACCTCAACATCTTTTTTGCTAAAACCAGCTAAAGCAACCTCAATTGAGTAGTTATCTTTGCCAGTTCTTCTTATGTTGTAAGGCGGGTAGTTTGATTGCATACTTAAACCACCATTGCCTAACATGCTTTCGAATTGGTCAAACATATCGTCAAAACCAATTGAGAAAGGCCGAAGTGAGTTGAAAATTGATAGATCCTTACTTGTCATATTATCCTCCTTTAATTAAGCAAGTTTATTTATTGCTAGCCCCATTAGGCGACTAACAATATTGATATGGTAATTAATTTTGATAATTCAAGATCAAGTATTTAATTTTCCAGCTATTTTCAAAGCGAATGCGTAGTCAATTGCAATCTCCTCAATTGCTCCATCTCTTCCAGATTTTCCTCCATGACCTGCATTCATTTCTGTTTTTAATAAAAGTAAATTGTTATCTGTTTTGTAATCCCTTAATTTTGCAGTAAATTTTGCTGGCTCATCGAATAATACCCTGTTATCACTTAGACTTGTTGTTATCAAAATGTTTGGGTAATCCATCTTTTTAATATTGTTATATGGTGCATATGAAAATATGTAATCAAAGTGTTCTTTTTTATCTTTAGCATTTCCAAATTCATCAAATTCGCCGACTGTTAATGGTAACGAATGGTCTAAGTTCGTGGTCAACGAGTCAACGAAAGGAACAGCCATAACAATGCCCAAAAATAATTCAGGCGCTTGGTTAACAACAGCTCCCATTAAAAGACCTCCAGCAGATCCACCCATTCCAATAATATTACCTTTAGACGTAAACTTTTTTTCAATTAAAAATTTTGCAGAAGCAATGTAATCTTCAAAAGTATTTTTCTTGTTTAATAACTTTCCTTCTTTCCACCATTTCATTCCTTTTTCCATACCGCCTCTAATATGAGAAGTTACCCATATAATATCTCGCTCTATTAAACTTATTCTGGTTGAAGAAAAACTTGGTGACATAGAACTACCGTAAGATCCATACCCATATAATAATAATTTTGCAGATCCATCTAATTTAGTTTTTTTATGTCTTGTTATAGTTATAGGAACCATTCTTCCATCATGAGAGGTACACTCTAATCTTTCAACTATGTAGTCATCAGAATTATGGCCACTAGGAATCTCTTGTTCTTTAACTAATTTTTTCTCCTTTGTTTTAAGATTGTATAGATAAGTTCTTCCAGGAGTTTTTGGTGATGAATATGATAAATAAACGGTATCAGTATTTCTATCTCTTTGGGTTAACGACACACCAGGAACAATAACTTTTTCATCTGAAAAAAATATTTCTTCTTCTTCATCATTTTTTGGATTTCTTAATATTAATTTTGATAATGCATTAGAAGTTTCAGATCTTATAATCCAATCATTTAAAAAAATTAATCCTCCAATTAAAACCTCTTCTCGTGCAGGTATAAATGTTTCCCACTCCTTTTTTTCTAAATCATTTGTCTTTTCGATCTTAAAATCTTCTGCATCTTCATTTGTATGTTTATAGAAATTACCATTCCATGAATTGACAGAATATATTATCCCTCTTTTTCTTTTATCAATTAGTTTTGGTTTTGGAATTATTTCATCTGCTTTAAAATAATACTGTTCGGACGTATTATGATCAGATGACGTAATAAAAAAATACTTTTCGTCAGAGCTAAGACCTATTCCTACAGTAAATGCTTCACTTTCCTCTTTAAATATAAGAATATCTTTACTAGCAGGAGTTCCAATTTCATGCCTGTAAATTTCCCTTGGTCTGTGATTGTCATCAAGCTTAGAGTAAAAAATATATTTGTCATCTAAGCTAAATGTTATTCCACCACTTGTATTTTCAATTTTTTCACCAACTTGCTCTTTACTATTAATATCTCTTATATGTATGGTGTAATATTCAGATCCTTTTAAATCTAATGAATAAGCTAGTAATTTATCATTATAGCTAACTTCTAAGTCTCCAAGCCCAAAATATTCTGTTTTAAGCTTTTCTTTTTCTAAATCACCATTCCAAATTTCTTCAATTTCTCCAGAGTCAATTTTTTTTCTTAACTTTATAGAATAATTTCCTTTTGTTGTTGTTTTTGTCCAGTAACTATATCTTACATCCTTAAACGGAAGAGACTCATCATCAAGTTTAATTCTTCCTTTAATCTCATCAAATAAAATTTTTTGAATTTCTTTTGTATCTGACATTTGATCACTAAAATAATCATTTTCATCTTCAAGATATTTTCTTACCTCTGGTAACAATTTTGAACTATCTTTTAATACTTCAAGTATATTTTCCTGATGTATCCAACTATAATTGTCTTCCCAGGTTATGTTGTGACAAGATTTTAATTCGGGTTTTTTTTTAAGGTGTGGTATTTTCATTTAAATTTAATTAATTTATGAATATTTTTTTTGCAATACTAATAATCTTTATAATCCTTTATATTTTACTCAATTGGTTTGCGAAAACCTCAACAAAAAAAATATCAAAATTTGTAAGAACATTTATTATAATTTCTTCAATATTGTTAGCGGTAATAATGGCATATGCAGGAAGATATATATTTTCCTTACCATTTATGTTGGCTATTTTGCCTTTAATTAAAACAAAAGCTGGCATTTCTTTATTTCAGCTATTTAGATTATGGGGGCTTTTTAGAGTTCTAAAAAATTCTGGCAGATTTAATTTTAATCAATTCAATCAAAATATGTCATCTCAAAATATGAGTTTAGATGAGGCATATAGAATTTTAAATTTAGATCCTAAAAAAAAATATTCAAAAGATGAAGTGATGAATTCTTATAAAAAAATTATGAAAAAAATTCATCCAGATAGAAGTCCAGAATTAAATAATATTGCTACTTTAGTGAACCAAGCTAAAGACACAGTCTTAAAAACGGTTGTTTAAGTATAACTTAATATTGATTTGTATACTTGATCGACCTTAATTAAATTTGGATCAATTTTACTTCCATGTGTGATATTATTAATATCATAACCTTCAGGAATAATTCTAATATGATTGGGAGTATAATCTGTATATGCTTTTGGAGAGTCCAGTAAAATTACAAGGCTTGGTTTGCCAGATTGTGATGAAATGTGCGAACCAAAAGAATCATTCCCCACATACATATCTGCAGAAGCTATAAATGGTATTACTTCTGAGATATTTTTGTCACTAAGATCTGTAATATTATCTCCCTCAACCTTATCAGTTATTTCTTGAGCAATTAATTTTTCATTAGGACCACACAAAATAAAGAAATTAAACTTATTTAGTTTATTTAATTCATTTATTAGATTTGAGTAATTATCAGTGCCCCATTTCGTTGTTGGACCTGAAGATCCAGCTCCTATTATAATGTTAAATTTTGACTTATCAAAATAATGTGAGACACTTTTAATTTTATTTTCATTTATGTGAATTTTTGTATAAGTTTGACATTTCTCTATATTTAATACACTTGCAGTAAACTTTTGTGCTGCGTTGATTAAATGAAGATTTTTGTTTTTAAATAAAGGATAATGATAAATCTCTTTTATTCCAGCTAACTTACATGCAATAAATATTCTAGGACTTGGATAATAAATAAATATTTTATCAAAATTATATTTTTTTAATTCTGAAGAAAAACTAAAAATATTTTTAAATTTATTATATTTTTTATCTATAACTATGACCTCTTTAATTTTAGGATCATCTTCCAACGCATCAGTTAAGTTTTTGCACAAAGTAATAATTGTTACAGGTCCGTAATTCTCTGATAATTGATGCACATAACTTAGATGCAACAAATTTGCTCCAAGACCTATATAGCTAAGATAAACACAAACTTTCATAAGTATTTAGAATATATTTTTTTATTATTTTTTTTTAAAATCTATTCTATAAATATACTCATATAATTAAGTTATGATTAATGGAATATATGCAGCTACACTGTCAGTATTAGATAAAAATCTGGCACTAAATACTGAAAAAACAATTAAATATGCTGAAAACCTAATCGATAAGGGTTGCCATGGAGTCGTTTTTTTTGGAAGTACTGGACAATCACAACTCATATCTCTTGCGGAAAAAATTCAATTAATCAATCTATTACCAAAGAGTGATTACATGGATAAATTTATAATTGGAACTGGTCTTAATTCGCTAGCTGATAATATTAATTTGATAAAAATAGCCAAATCCAATGGGTTTAATAAATTTCTAATTATGCCCCCCGCCTATTATAAGTATAGCGATCATGATGTGATTAATTTTTACTCTAGAATAATAGATAAAATTAATGAATGTAAAATAATTTTATATAATTTCGAAAAACTCTCAGGATATAAATTTAGTATTGATTGTGTTGAAGAGCTGGTAAAAAGATTTCCAAGTCAAATTGTTGGAGTAAAAGATAGCTCTTATAATTTATATGAAAATTTGAAAATAGATAATTTTTCAGTTATGCCTGGTTCAGAGTCAAAATTATTAAAAGGACTTGAATTAGGTTGCTCTGGAATAATTACAGCAACAACAAATGTTACTTCAATTTTAGCAAGAGATGTTTACGATAAATTTCAAAATGGTTCAGATCAATCTTCAAATGAAAAGTTGTGTTCAGTAAGAAGTATTTTCGATAAATTTAATTTGATTTCAGGTTTACATACTTTCATGGCACAAATTGATCAGGACTACCAAAATTTAATTCCACCATTGAAGCTATTAAATCAAAACGAAAAAAAAATATTTTTTGACGAACTTCAAAAACTTGATTTTGACTTTAAGCACTTAAAAGCAGCATAATGAAACTTATAAATTTTTTAAATGATTTGATCAAAGAAGATGGCTTTATCTTAATAGATTATAATTCTAATAGATATGTAATAGGTAAACCCTTGAAAGAAACTCCAATAGAATTGCAATTACTAGATAAAAGCTTGCACCAAAAATTACTGTTTCATCCTGATTTATATTTTGGTGAAGCATATACCAATGGCTCTTTAAGATTAAAAAACGGAACTTTGACGGAATTTCTTGATATAGCTTTTAAAAATATTGGGAGAGCAGATATTAATATTTATGGAAAGACATTAAATAAAATAAAGGGAACTTTAAAATATTTAACAAGTTTTAATAAAATCGTTAAGTCTAAACAAAATGTTGCACACCATTATGATATTTCTGAAAAATTATATGATTTGTTTCTTGATAAAAAAAGACAATATTCATGTGCATACTTCAAAAATGAGAATGATACTTTGGAAACTGCTCAAGAAAATAAAATAGATCACATAATTAAAAAGCTTCATTTACAACCTAACCAAAAAGTTTTAGATATTGGATCTGGTTGGGGAACACTTGCAATTGACATTGCGAAAAAAACAAAAGCTTCGGTTACTGGAATTACACTGTCAGAAAATCAATTAAAATATAGTCAAGAAAAAGCTAAAGAATTAAATTTAGATAATCAAGTTGAATTTAAATTAATAGATTACAGACAATTGAATGAAAAATTTGATAGGATAGTTAGCGTTGGAATGTTTGAACACGTTGGAAAAAAATTCTATCAAACCTATTTTAATAGAGTGTCTCAAATGTTAAAACAGGATGGAGTAGCTTTGATACACACAATTGGATCGAATTTACCACCCAGAGACCCACAGCCTTGGATAACAAAATATATATTTCCTGGTGGATATACCCCTAGTTTAAGCGAAATAGCAAGGCCAATAGAGGATTCTGGACTTATAGCTACAGATATAGAGATTTTAAGGGTGCACTATGCCCATACTTTAAGAAATTGGAAAGAGAGATTTCTATCAAAAAAAGATCAAGTTTTAGAAATGTTTGACGAAAAATTTTTAAGGATGTGGGAATTTTATCTTACAAGTTGTGAAATGGCTTTTAAATGGGGAGATCAAGTTGTATTTCAACTGCAGCTAACTAAAGATATAAGATCTGTTCCTAATACTAGAGACTATATTTATTAAAAATTAGCTGATAAAGCTGTTTTTTTAAATGAAAAAAAAGAAAAAAAAACCTAAAAAAAAAAATTTAAAAACAAAGATTAAAAAATCAAAAAATAAATCCAAGTCAAAAATAAAGAAAAAAAGACCAAAATTAAAAAAAAAAATAACAAAAAGATTAAATCGAAGAAAAAAAATAAAAAAAGTTAAGTTAAAGACAAGTACTGAAAAGGGTATTATTTCAAGAACGGTCAGACTTGAGGAAGATTTAAAAAATAAGTTTTCTTTCAAATTTAGTTTTAATTTATTAACAATTGATAAATTAATACAAAAATTTTTTCAAAGTATAGAATTCAGATTAATTCGTTTTAAAGAAATAAGAGCTGAGGAAAAAAGGCAAATTAAACTTGAGAAAATTGAGCAAGCAGAAAAGGAAAAAATCAAAATTGAAAAACAGAAGAAAGCAGATGAGTTAGCTTTTTTAAAAGAAAAAGAAATCCAGTTAAAACAAGAACAAAAATTAGAAAGAGAAAGAGCAAAAGATATAAAATTATTTTTAAGAAAAGAACAGGCCATACTGAGAAAAGAGCAGGCTGAGAGACAAAAGAAATTTTTACAAGAATTAAAATTAGAAAAGCAAATAGAAAAGTTTAGAATAAGAGAGGTAAAAGAATTAGAACAACTAGAAAAATTAGCGTTAAGAGAAAAGAGAGAGGATTATTCAGGATTACAAGAGCGTATCGAAAAACTAAAATTAAAATATCAACAAATAAGAGATCAGAAAATAAGAGAACGAGTCGAGGCGCTAGGTGTAGAAACACAAGAAGGAGACGATAGAGCAAAATTACTTCAAAGAGAAAGGGAGTATACTTTAGCTAGGCAAAAAATTGAGTTTGCACTTGAAAGCTTCTACAGAAGTGCGAATAGTTTAGTTTTTCAACTTAACAAAAGATATATAACTAAACATATGTCTATCTTGAGATGCATAGACAGAAGATTCGAAACTGGAGAGATATTTATAAAATGGGATGAGACAATTGATGATGAGTGGTTGATACTAATTTATATTAAAAATAATTCTCCAGATGAAGGTATAGTAATTGAAGATAAAACAAATGAAGAAAAAAATATTTCACATGAATTTAAACCAAGTGAAATTTTTAAAGCCTCAGATTTAATGGTAGATTCATTAACCCAGCTGATTGCAAAAAAAAGATCTAAGAATAATTAAATTTGTTGGTCTTTGATAATTTTTTCTATTAACTTTATATTTTCTCCACTTTTGATTAATGGATAAATAGATTTTGCTTTTCTCAAGTCATCAACTGCTTTTTCATATTCCTTTAAGCCTAAGTATATTTGCGCTCGTCCTGATAATGCTCCAAAATGTCTTGGCTCTAGATCTAAAACTTTTTCAATATCATCTAACGATTTCTCATAATCACCCAACATAAATAGTAATGTTGCTCTCTTATTCCAACCCTCCGCCCATTTTGGGTCCTCATTAATTACGTCTGTAAATAGTTTTAATGCCATTCTATACTGCTGATGATACATGGAATAAGTTCCGTTCTCTAATTTGTTCGTCAGATAATCATTGTTTGGGTGTCTTGTCCATTTATTCCAAATTTGATCCTCTAGTTTTTCTGCTTGTTGTAAATTTTTTGCGTTAAGCAATTCTTTAAACAATATATTTAAATTGTCTGAATACACATTATTTGTACTGACAAATAAAAATATAATTATAAAACTTATGTGTTTTTTAATCACTGACATATACAGATACTCCTCTAGAATTAATGTCTACATCAAACTTTTTATGTAATGGGGGAAAAGCTCTTTGAGAACAATCCAGTCTATCACAAGTTCTACATGAAACCCCAACAGGTATCTCTGATTTTTTATCATTCAAATCTAAGTTTTCCGTATAAACAAAATCTCTTGCATATTTGGCTTCACATCCAAGCCCAATAGATAACATACTTTTTTTTTGTCCATATCTTCCTATACCTTTTTCAACAGTTCTTGCGATACATACATACTTTTCACCATTAGTCATTTTACTTACTGCAGCCTGAATAACACCAGGTCTAGAAAAAGCTGAATACACATTCCATCGAGGACAAGCACCGCCATAACGCGGTATTTCAATGCCTGACAATGAAAATCTTTTTGAAATATTACCAGCGACATCAACTCTCAAAAAATGGAAAGGAACTCCAGGTAATTTTGGATCATTCAAACATGTTACTCTATGTGTGACTTGTTCAAATGAAGTTGCAAAAGTATTTTGCAACAACTCTAAATCATATTTAAGCTTTTTACATTCTGAGTGAAATAATTTATAGGGCATTAAAATTGCTGCACCACAATAATTTAATAAAGCAACTTTTGTTAATTTTTTCGATTCTTCATTTGGATAATTAAAAGTATCAAGATAAGAATTTATTATATCGCCGGCTCCCTCTTGTACAATTTGAGCTGCAGCATGTAATTTCTTTGTTTCCAAAGACAAATAATCAGACAACAGCAACTTTCTATTTTTTTTATCATAAATTTTTGAAAATGGTTTTCCTTCTTCAGGAATTATATCTTGTACTTCAATTTTATACTCTGATTTTAAATAATCACATAAAGCAATATATCTTGTTCTATTATTTTGTTTTATTTGTTCAAAGATTTGATTTGCAAATTCTTCTAGTTTTGGAAAAAAATTTCTATTTTCTTGCAAAAAATCTGAAATTACTTCTCCAGGAAAAGAATTTTTTCTATTATCTACAATTTTTCCGGAAAGTTTTTCAATTTTGTTAACCAATTCATGATCTTTTTTTTTCAAAATGTCTCCTAATCTTATTAGAGCTTTACCAATTTTTGGATTACTATTTGCTAAATCTTTAACTTCTGGACCAACTATATCCAAATCTTCAAAAAGTTGATCATCAAGCAATTCTGAAATTGTGTTGACCATATTGATATCTGATTTATTTGTTAGATCGCTAATGTTGATGCTTAACTCATCACAAATTTTTAAAAGTAATTCCCCGTCAATTTTTCTTTTACCTCCCTCGATTAAAGCTAAATAACTTGGTGAAATGTTAAGTTGTGAGGCTAGTTTATTTGCCTGCATACCTAGCTGTCTTCTAAAAGCTTTTATTTTTGGACCAATATTTAATTCTACTTGACTCATTTACTATTTGTAAACTTTGTAAATTATTATTTACAAAAAATTTATTGTATTTACTAGACTTTTAACATTTTTTGTAGATTTTGTAAATATTGTAAATTATAAACTTTACATGGATAAAAATACTTTAAAAAACACTGAAACTAGTTCTCAAACTACAAATCACCAAGAGCATCAAGAGCATAGAAGCAGAGGGGTTTATATAAGAGATGACCACTGCGATTGGGGATCAAGTGGAATGAATGAGTTTACTGAAGAATATAGCGAAAAGTAAAAAGAATTAGTTTTAAAGGAGAAATAATGTCAGCAGAGAAAATCTCGTACGAGTTGAAAAGATTTGCAGGAATACAAAGGGATTATAAGCCAGAAGAAGTTGAAAGGTTAAGAGGATCCATTAAAATTGAGTATTCAATGTGCAAACAGCAATCTCAAAAACTTTGGGGATTGTTAAATACAGAGCCATATGTAAACACACTTGGGTCTTTGTCGGGAAATCAAGCTGTTCAACATGCAAAAGCAGGTTTAAAAGCAATTTATTTAAGTGGTTGGCAAGTTGCAGCAGACGCAAACAGTGCTGGTGAAATGTATCCTGATCAATCTTTATATCCTTACGACAGCGCACCTAAATTAGTTGAGACTATGAATAATTCTTTAATTAGAGCTGATCAAATTCAACATATGGAAATAGCAGATGGAGATATGAAAAGCAGCGAAAGAACTGATTACATGTTGCCAATTATTGCAGATGGCGAAGCAGGATTTGGCGGGCCGTTAAATGTATTTGAGCTAACAAAAAAATTTATAAAAGCTGGCGCAGCCGGAGTTCATTTTGAAGACCAACTAGCTAGTGAAAAAAAATGTGGACATATGGGTGGTAAGGTACTTGTTCCTACTGGAACCATGGTCCGAAATCTAAAAGCAGCAAGATTGGCAGCTGATATTGCCGACGTTCCTCTCATTATTCTTGCAAGAACAGATGCCAACGCTGCGAAACTAATAACAAACGATTTTGATGAAAATGACAAACCGTTTTTAACAGGAGGAAGATCACCTGAAGGTTTTTATTATGTAAAAGATGGTATTGATCAAGCAATCTCAAGAGGGTTAGCTTATGCACCTTATGCGGATCTAATATGGTGTGAAACTGCAACACCTAATTTAGAAGAAGCAAAAAAGTTTGCTGATGCAATACATGCAAAATTTCCTGGTAAGATGTTAGCTTATAATTGTTCTCCATCATTTAATTGGAAGAAACATTTATCTGATGATGAGATTGCAACATTTCAAACTAAAATTGGAATGATGGGATATAAATTTCAATTTATAACTTTAGCAGGTTTCCATACGCAAAATATTGCTATTTTCGAGCTTGCAGAGAAATATAAAAAGGAAGGTATGACTGCTTACTCTAGAATACAACAAAATGAATTTGCTAGAGAAAAAGATGGATATACCAGTGTTAAACATCAACGAGAAGTTGGAACTTCTTATTTTGATGCAGTTTCCAATACAATAAGTTCTGGAAAGAGCTCTACAACAGCAATGGAAGGCTCAACAGAATCTGAGCAATTTTAATTACTTTTTAGCTTTTGAATTTGATCCCAGGCTGAATTAATAGCTCTCATTTTCTTTTTACTTTCCTCAATAACTTCTTGAGGAACTCCTTTACTTAGAAGTAAGTCAGGATGATGTTCTTTACTTAATTTTAAATATCTTTTTCTAATATCTGTAAGATTATCATCAGGTTTGCTCTCTAATACCACATATGGATTGAGTTTATCTGATGATTTCCTACCCTCAACTATTCCATTGAACTGGGCATCACTAAGACCAAATAGTTGAGAAACATGTTGTATCATCCTAAATTCTTGATCACTTATATTTCCATCAGCTTCTGCAATATAAAATAATATATTAATGACTTCCTCCAACACATTTATATTTCCCTGATAGATCTGAGCTATTTGTTTTGCATATGGTTCGTAACCAGTGCTTTCTTCTTTAGCTTTATTAAAAATTTTTCCAACTTGATCTAATTCATGTTCTGGAATTTTTAGTTTATCTTTTACCGCTATTAGTTCCTCTCTACTAACCTGACCGTCTGCTTTACTTAGTTTAGCTGATAAAACTATAAGAGCTAATGCAAAAACTTGTTGAGGTTGCGCAAAAGATTTAAATGACGATCTTGATCTTGATACTTTTCCACCAATTAAGGAACCTAATAGCATCCCAAAAGGTCCTCCTAAAGAAAAACCGATCATCCCACCAATTAAACTTCCCCAGATAGACATATAAAAAAAATTTAATATAATTTAATATATTTATGTTCTCAACTTTTTTAACTTTAACATTTTTATTTTTAATGTTTATGTGGTCATTGGCCTGGGTAAATTATTACAATAAGCTAGATAAAAGATTTGGTTCATCTTTATGGAGATGGAGTTATGATTATCCAGTGCCAGGTGATAGAGACATTTCTTTTCTTGATGATAAAAAATTTGTTATTTTAAGAAGAAAGAGAAATAGAGCAGTTACAGTTATGTATTTTATTTTATTTTTCTCTTTTTTTATATTTTTATCTTTTGTAACCCAGATTTTATACGCTATTCAACATTAGTTTAGTTGGTGTCTATTTTTTAAATACAAAAAGAACGCTACAATTTCATATCCGACATAAAATAATTGGTAAATGACTGGGAGTTTAAAAAATTTATAAAGAAACTTGTATTTTGGAATATTTTTCCAAATAAGTAAAAAAGCATCAATACCCACATAGATTTTTCCATCTTGTTCTACATGTAGTCGTCTTAGAAGCTCTTTATCAGTTTTTTTTGTTTCTAGTTCAGCATTTTTATTTTTAGTAATGTCTATCCAATTCAAATTTTCTATTTTTTCTTTTTTATAAATATTAATTTCTGCTCTGCAGATTTTGCATGAATTGTTAAAAAAAACCTTCATAATCAAACTATATTTGAATATTTTATTTTTACAAATGTGCCAAATAAGCAGTTGATATATTAATAATCACTACTACATTCTTCAAATGTCAAATTTCTTCAAAGATACAGATATAGATACATCACAAGCTGAAGCAATTGTTACCGAAACCTTAAAAAATTGTGACGACGGAGAATTATATTTAGAAAATCATAAATCAGAGTCTATTGTTTTAGATGATAATAAAATAAAGAGCTCAACTTATAACTCTGATCAAGGATATGGTTTCAGAGCTGTAACAGGAGAAGTTGTTGCATACTCTCATTCTAATGATATTTCAAAGGAATCATTAAGAAAATCAAGCGAGAATTTAAAAGATACGTTAAAGTCAAAAAAAGGAACCTATAATCATGAAATTCCTAAAACTAATAGCAAATATTACGAAAACATTAATCCTATTGAAAGCAAGACCTTCGACTCAAAGATAGATTTACTGAACAGTGTTAATAACTATTTAAGATCAAAAGGCTCAATTGTAAATCAAGTAACTGCAAATTTTTTAGGTGAACATAAATCAATAGAAATTATTAGGTCTGATAATCAAGTTTTGAAAGATGATAGACCATTAGTCAGATTCAACGTTTCTGTAGTATTAGAGAAAGATGGAAAAAAAGAAACAGGTGTTTATGGAGTTGGAGGAAGACAAAGTTATGATGATTATCTAAAAGAAGGAAGCTGGAAAGATGTTTGTGATGAAGCTTTTAGAATCGCAAATGTGAATTTAGAAAGCAAACCAGCTCCAGCAGGAGAAATGAAAGTTGTTTTAGGTCCTGGATGGCCGGCAATTTTAATTCACGAAGCGATTGGACATGGTCTTGAGGGAGATTTTAATAGAAAAAAAACTTCAGCTTTTCATAATTTAATGGGGCAGCAAGTAGCTAGCGAAGGAGTTACGATTGTAGATGACGGCACCTTACATCAAAGAAGAGGAAGTTTAACGATAGATGATGAAGGAACGCCTACTGAAAATACAGTTTTAATAGAAAATGGAATTTTAAAAAACTATATGCAAGACCGTTTAAACGCTCGTTTGATGGGAACTAAGTCAACAGGTAGTGGAAGAAGAGAAAGTTATAAACATGTGGTTTTACCAAGAATGAGAAATACAATGATGTTGTCAGGTAAATATTCGCAAGATGAAATGATAAGTTCAGTTGATAAAGGTATTTTCGCTGTAAGTTTTGGGGGGGGACAAGTAGACATAACTTCAGGAAAATTTGTATTTAATTGCACAGAAGCATACGAAATCAATAATGGTAAAATTGGATCACCAATCAAAGGTGCTACATTAATTGGAGATGGACCGTCAATTTTAAAAGAAGTTTCGTTAGTTGGTAATGATATGAAATTAGATCCAGGTATAGGGACATGCGGGAAAGCTGGACAAGGTGTTCCAGTAGGAGTAGCCCAGCCATCAATTCTTATAAATAAGATGACCGTTGGTGGGACAAAACTTTAATATAAATGATAAAGGATCAGGAATTTTTAAAAGATATAGCGTCTTATTGTATTGAAAACTCTAAAAAACTAGGAGCCACAGATGTTGGTGTAAAAGTAATTCACTCTGTCTCAGAAAATGTTAGTTTTAGAAACAAAAAATTAGACGAGTCAAATAGAGCAGATAGTTTTGCAGTTAATTTAACTACTTATATAGAGAAAAAAAAATCAAGCATTAACTCATCAGATTTATCTAAATCAAACTTAGAAAAATTAATAGAACGTTGTATTGACGCTACAAAAATCACTCCATCAGATGAAAATAATTCGTTACCAGATAAAGATTTAATGTCTAAAGAGATAAGAGACCTTAATCTTTATGATGAAACACATTATTCAAATGATAAAAAGATTGAATTTTTAAAAAAAGTTGAAGAGACAGCATCTACGGACGAAAAAATAGTTAATACTGAAGCTGGTTTTACTGAAAATAAAAATAATTTTATACTCGCAAACAGTAATGGTTTTTTAAGTGGATACAAAACCTCAAATTTTTCATCTTCATGTGTAGCTGTATCAAAAATTAATGGTGCAATGGAAAGAGATTATGAGTTTAGTAGCACAAGATTCTTGCAAGATATGATGAAACCAGAAGAAATTGGAAAAATAGCTGCTGATAAAGCAATAAAAAAGTTAGGCCCAAAAAAAATCAAGAGTGAAAAAATCGGGGTTATATTCGATAAAAGAATTTCCAAAGGAATATTAAGCACACTAGCAAGTGCAATAAGTGCGAGTGCTATTGCAAGAGGAACTTCTTTTCTAAAAGATCAAATCAATTCTGAAGTTTTTCCAAATTCAATTAATATCATCGATGATCCAAAAATTGAAAAAGGATTAGGTTCCCAAAACTTTGATAGCGAAGGCGTCGAAACCAATTCTTTGAAACTAGTTGAGAATGGTATTTTAAAAAATTATTTAATTGATACTTATTATGGTAAAAAGTTAAATTTAAAATCTAATGGTAGGTCCGGAGGAACAACAAACTTATACTTTGAAAACGGTACCTTAAGTTTTGAGGATTTGCTAAATTCAGAAAAAAAATTTCTATACATAACAGAGACTATAGGTCATGGAGGTAATATCATTACAGGAGATTACTCAGTTGGAGCTTCAGGATTTATGGTTGAGGACGGAGAATTAACTTACCCGGTCAGTGAAATAACTATAGCTGGAAATTTTAAGGAAATATTTAAAAATATTACTTTAGCAAATGATTTAGAGATGAAGTACTCAACAAATGCTCCTACTTTGTTGATTAATCAAATGACAGTGGCGGGAAAATAATTATTGAATTTTTTTAAGTCTATATTCCCATAGACCCATTCTTTTGTAAGCTACTTTTAGAATCAAAGCTTTTTTTTTCTCGTACCATATTTCAAAATTTAATTTTTTATCATCTGGTAGATTTGGGTTGGTAGAAAATAGTCTAAAATGTTCAACATTATATTCTTTATTATAAAGTTTTATTTTTTTTTTCCCCAAAAATTCTATGTTTTGTTTTTTTACACTTCCAGATAATGGACTTATTTGTGTCTCGGTTTGCAAAATTCTATGATTCCACCAATGACCAATTATATTTTCTTTATCCGCCTCACCCTTATATGAAGATCCATCAATTATAAACTTCTCTTTTTTTTCGTCAAAAATTAAATTTACATATTTTCTCTTATCGTTTTGAAATGTTTCTGAGTTAAATGAAATTAACTGATCTCCAATATATTCTTCAGTTCCTCTACTGTTTATTGAAAATACTGTAACACCAAATAATTTCACTTCAAAATTAGTTACATTTTTTACAATAAATTTATCTTCTTCTTTTTTAAATGTAAAAATGCTTTCTCCTATTTTTTCATCATCTTTAAAAATTTCCATTTCTATATTTGAATAATTTTTATAGTGATCAGTATGTGCTTGCAAAAAAAGAGAAGATAAAACCAACAAAATTACCAAGAATATTCTCATTATTTCATATTATTTTAATTAACTTGTTAGAACTTTATATAGAATTTCTATGTTTAAAAGATAAATAGTCTAAATAATTATGTTTTTAACCATTAAAAATATTCCTTCAAAATCCTGGAGCTCAGAAAAACCCTTAAATTTAAAACCTAAATTTACAACTTTTATACTGTTATGTGTTGGACTGTCTTTGTTTGGGTTGGGAGAGGGTCTTTTGTTAGTTTCTACTACTGGTAATTCTCCATGGTCTGTTCTTGCAGAAGGTTTATCAAACATATTAAATATTTCGATTGGTTTATCTACATTAATAATAAGCATTGTCGTTTTAGGTTTTTGGTTTCCACTAAAACAGAGTCCAGGAATTGGAACAATTCTAAATATTTTAATTATAGCAGCGATAATTGATTTGACGCTTTTTCTTTTTGATCCTCCTTTAGCTACTTTTTCAAAATATATTCTTGCTGTTTTTTCTGTTTTGCTTGTCGGTTTAGGAAGTGGAATATACTTAATTGCAAATTTAGGACCCGGTCCTAGAGATGGATTGATGACAGGTCTAACAAAAAAAACTCAACTTCCTATTTCTTTAATTAGAGCTACTTTAGAAATTTCAGCTGTTATATCTGGTTGGTATTTGGGAGGAACTGTTGGTTTGGGTACTATAATATTTGCATTTGGTATAGGTCCTGCAGTAGCTTTAGGAATTTATATTGTGGATAAAGTTACGAAGTAAATGTTTTTAGTGGACAATTAGTCGATTGTTAATATTGAATAAAAATTGTAAATATAAATTATGTCTATAAAAAATTGGATGAAAGAGTCAGCAAATATACTATTTGACGATAGTAAAAATGATTTAAGAGCACTTCCCAAAACTGTAAGACTACAAATATTATTAGTTTTAAGTTTTATATGGACAACAGTATTTAGTTTATATGTATTTTCATATGCCACTTTTGCATTTGGTTGGGCAGGGACATATGTTGCTCATATAGGTTTAATATTTGCCGTATATTATACGTTTAAACAATTTCATAGAGCTGAAGCAAAAGCTGTTAGTGTTTTTAAGACAAAAAACTTTGATCCATTTAAAATCATGACAATTGTTTTTGTTATAGTTTTTATTTTTGTTTTCTCTAAAGGAATTGAAGTATTAACAAGAACAAACTCTTATTCAATTCCATATGACGGACCTAGTAAATCAGCATTTGAAAAGTGGCTGCCTTTTACCAAGAATAAATCTGAATAATAATTTTTAAGAAGCTTCTGATAATTTAGAGAGCCTTTTCCTCTCGTGAGGATCAAGCACAGCTTTCCTTAATCTGCATGAATTTGGCGTAATCTCTAATGCTTCATCAGAATTTAACATGCTCAATTGTTCGGCAATAGACATCTTTCTTACGGGAGTTAAGATAACATTTTCGTCTGTTCCTTGTGTCCTCATATTTGTAAGTTTTTTACCTTTCATGACATTTATAATCATATCACCAGGTTTAGGTGACAATCCTACAATCATACCTGAATAAACTGGATCGTTGTGAGTAACAAACATTTCTCCCCTTGCCTGTAGATTATAAATTGCAAATGCTACTGCTTTTCCTTGTTCCATAGAAATTAATGCACCATTTCTTCTGCCTTCCATATCTCCCTCAAATTTTCCATAAGAATGGAATATTCTGTTTATTACCCCTGTTCCTTTAGTTAGAGTAAGAAATCTACTGGTGTATCCCATTAAACCTCTAGTTGGCGCATGAAAGATTAATCGTTTTTTATTTTTTCCAGTATCTTTAAGATCTATTAATTTTCCCTTTCTTTTATTCATGGAGTCTATAACTTTAGAAGAGAACTCTTCGTCAAGATCCATAGTAATTTCTTCAATAGGTTCTAATTTTTCACCATTTTCATTTTTTTGAAATAATACTCTAGGAGGGCTTACTGTCATTTCAAATCCTTCACGTCTCATTTGTGTTAAAAGTATTTCTAACATTAATTCGCCTCTTCCACTTATTTCAAATGAGTCTTTGTTTTCATTTTCTGAAAAAGAAATTCCGACATTATTCTGAGCCTCTTGAACTAATCTCTCTCTAATTTGAGTACTTGTAAGTTTTTTACCTTCAGTACCAGCTAATGGAGAACTATTTACTGTTATTTTAATAGACATCGTTGGAGGATCAATTGGGGTTGCTTGGATTGGTATATCTACCTCAGTATCACATATGGTATCAGCAACATTTGCTTTTTCTAACCCAGCGATAACTACAATATCACCAGCTTCGCCAATTTCTATTGGTACTTTTTTTGTCCCCTCGTATCTAAATATTTTAGTCAACCTTCCCTCATCAACTTTTTTTCCATCAAGATTAATTGCCTTGATTTGTTGGTTTGCTTTCGCAGTACCTTGAGAAATTCTACCAACTAAACTTCTACCCAAAAAACTGTCCGCATATAAAAGAGTCGAAAGCATTGCAAAAGGCTTGGACTTGTCAAATTCTGCTGGCTTAACATGCTCTATTACTAAATCTAATAATGGATTTAAATTTTCTCTTGGACCATTTATTTCATTAGATGCCCAGCCAGATCTTCCACTTGCATAAATAACTGGAAAATCTAATTGTTCTTCATTTGCGTCTAAGTTGATAAATAAGTCAAAAGTTTCATTTAAAACTTCATCGGCTCTTTGGTCGGCTTTGTCTAATTTATTAATAACTACTATTGGTTTAAGGCCTTGTTTAAGTGCTTTAGCTAATACAAATTTGGTTTGAGGCATTACCCCTTCGGCCGAATCTATTAACAATAATGCACCATCAGCCATGCTAAGAACTCTTTCAACTTCTGCAGCAAAATCTCTGTGTCCAGGTGTATCAATAATATTAATTCTAGAATCTTTCCAATTTATCGAAGCTGGTTTGGCAAGAATTGTAATACCTCTTTCCTTTTCAAGCTCACCAGAATCCATCAATCTTTCATCAACAACTTCATTTTCTCTAAAAGAACCACTCTGTTTCATCAAGTTATCAATCAAAGTAGTTTTACCATGATCAACGTGGGCAATTATAGTGATGTTACGTATAGATGTTGTCATTTGCGCGTTCTTATATATTAATTTTTTGATTTGAAAACAGTTAAATATTTATATTTTTCAACAAATATAGAAATTATACAAATATATATCTTACTAATTAATCAAAATTCTTGAGGGAATCGAAGTACTAATGAGTTTTCTAAATGAAGACATACTTTTAGCAAATAAATGAGAGTAATTATTCATTTCATCAATAATAACATTTCTTGAATAGTCCTCATTCTCATACTTTTTCATGTTTTTTAATGTTGAGGACACTCTTCTTTTTAGAGTTTGAGGGATTTGACTATAATCAATTTTTAGATCTTTAATATTTTTTTTATCTGTAGATAAAACATAAAGATTAGTAATGTTTGCACCTGTTTTTTCTACAAGTTCTTTGTCAAAAAAATAATAAATATTTTTAAATTCTGACTTAAAAGTAGATAGCACAAAATCAAGGGTTTCTACTTTATCAAGATCTACAACTGTATTATTTAGCAATATACCATCTTCAAACATACATTTTTTTACATCTTTATAAAATTCTTTTGTTGTTAGATGTTCAGGTACCCCATCTCCGAAAAATAAATCAATAACAACAAGCTCGTATTTTTTTTTACAATTTTTTACAAATGTTCTGGCATCTTCAAAAAATATGTTTGATTTTTTTTTTTTATAATTAAAATATTCTCTAGCTATATCTAAGGTTAAGGGATCGATTTCAACTACATCAACATTGTATTTTTTGTTTTCAAGATAATTTGGTAATGCACCTGCTCCAAATCCAAGGACCAGTGCATTTCCTATTTCAGAACTCATGGATAAATTGTTTAATACGTGAATATAAGTATTTAAAGAGTCTCCATTTTTTGCAACAGTATTTTGCGTGAAACCATTTTGATAAAGAATATAATGGGTTTCTTTTTCACTGTTTTTTGGCTTGTAACCGATTACCTTAAGATTTCCGTAAAAAGATGGTTTTTCATAAAGTATTAAATACTTATTGTCATTTAAGTCCGTCGATTTTGTGAAGTATGAAAGATAATTCTCTTTATTAACTAAAATCAGAATTAGTATTCCAAATAAGAGAATATTTAAAAATATAAATTTTTTTTTTAATTTTTTGAAAAATGAGTAACCTATTAGAAAATACATTAGTAAATTTATACCAATTAAAAATAAAGCATTTAATATAAATGAATTAAAATTTGTAAAATTCGGAATTATAAAAAGTGCTGTAAAAATTACACCAAAAACTGACCCCAATGTACTTATAAAAAAAACATAGCCTGATTTAGAATCGCTACTGTCATCGTTTTTTGATTTAATTATTGATATTAGAATAGGATTAAGCGCAGACATTAATACCAATGGAACAGACAATAAAACTAAGCTTCCAATAAAACTACCAATTAATAAGTTTATTCCAATTAAGTGAGGAAATAAAATTGGATAAATAATTGAAGAAATTAAAATAAAAAAAGAACTTAAAAAAGGAATAAAAATAAAAACATCTTCATAAAGTTCGCTGTTGATTTTTGATGTTAGCCATCCACCAAATTGATATCCAATTGCTAAAAAAATTAATGTTATTGATAATATAGAAGTCCAGATGTAAAGGCTTACACCAAAAAATGGAGTTAGTATTCTTGAAGCTAATAATTCTAACGATAATACTACAGCTCCAGTAAAAAAAATTAGTAAAAGATACTTGTTAAAATGATTTTTTTCTGAAGTCAAAGTACTAAGGATATTTTTTGGTTGCTTTTGCTTTACCAAGCTTTTTTTTCTTGTCTCCAATAGCAGTTATAGTCCACTCATATGTATGAGAACCATCGGGAGGACATGGGCTCTTATATTTAAAGGCACCAGGTTGAATAGTTTGATCTCCATTATAATCCTTAATTTTGCCACCACCATGGTTATATCCTGGAACGTCTTTATCCTTCATTTTAAATCTTAGTTCTTTTGTTCCATCTGGTACATTTTTAAGTTCAAAGATTGGATTAGAAACTTTATTTGGTTTACCAGATGTACAGCTTTTTAAGTTTCCCCATTCAAAATTAAATGAAAATTCATTAGCTAAGATTGGAATAGAAAATAAGAACAATAAAATTATTGATTTTATTAATAGTTTCATTTTTTTAATTTATTATTATTTTTAGATACTTCACCAAAAAAAAAACCCCCTAAAAACGGGGGTTTTAAATTTTTCTAGACAACTAGATGATTTGAAGTGAAGGGATTACATTCCCATTCCACCCATACCGCCCATACCACCCATTCCTCCAGGAGGCATACCAGCTCCACCAGCATCTTTTTCATCTGGTTTATCTGCTACCATCGCTTCAGTTGTTACTAACAATCCAGATATAGAAGCGGCGTCTTGAAGAGCCGTTCTTACTACTTTAACTGGATCAATAATACCTTCTTTAAACATATCAACATATTGCTCTGATTGTGCATCATAGCCATTGCTAGGCTTGTTGGTTTCTAATAATTTACCAACAACTACTGATCCATCTACGCCAGCATTTGTTGTGATTTGTCTAATAGGCGCTTGTAAAGCACTTTTGACAATTTCTACACCAGCTTTTTGATCATCACCTTTAACTTTTAGACTATCAAGTTCTTTTGAAGCATAAAGCAATGCACATCCACCACCAACAACAATACCTTCTTCAACTGCTGCTCTTGTAGCATTTAATGCATCCTCAACTCTATCTTTTCTTTCTTTAACTTCAACTTCTGTAGCACCACCAACTTTGATTACAGCTACACCACCAGCTAGTTTAGCAAGTCTCTCTTGTAGTTTTTCTCTATCATAGTCTGATGTCGTTTCTTCGACTTGAGCTTTGATTTGAGCACATCTTGCTTCGATGTCAGATTTTTTTCCTGCTCCACTTACTATTGTACTATTCTCCTTATCAACTTTTACACGTTTTGCGGAACCAAGATCATTAAGTTTAACATTTTCAAGTTTAATTCCTAAATCCTCAGAGATAACCTGTCCACCAGTAAGAATTGCAATGTCTTCCAACATTGCTTTTCTTCTATCTCCAAAACCAGGAGCTTTGACAGCAACAACTTTTAATCCACCTCTAAGCTTGTTAACAACAAGTGTTGCTAGCGCTTCTCCTTCGACATCTTCTGAAATTATCATTAATGGTCTCCCCGCTTGTACTACAGCCTCTAACAACGGAACCATTGGTTGAAGATTTGTTAATTTTTTTTCGTGGAGAAGAATTAGTGGATTTTCTAACTCTGTAGTCATTTTATCACCATTTGTAATAAAATAAGGTGAAAGATACCCTCTATCAAACTGCATACCTTCAACTACATCAAGTTCTGTTTCAATTCCTTTTGCTTCTTCAACAGTAATTACTCCCTCATTGCCAACCTTCTGCATAGCTTTTGAAATCATTGCACCAATTTCTTTATCACCGTTTGCTGAAATTGTACCAACTTGTGCAATCTCATCACTATCTTTGACTTTTTTAGCTGATGAAATTAATTTATTTTTTACATGATCTACAGCAGCATCAATCCCTCTCTTAACATCCATTGGATTCATTCCTGCTGTTACATACTTACAACCTTCTTTAACAATTGCTTGAGCTAAAATAGTTGCAGTTGTTGTTCCATCACCAGCCTCATCATTAGTTTTGCTAGCAACTTCTTTAACCATTTGTGCACCCATATTCTCAAACTTATCATCGAGATCAATTTCTTTTGCAACTGAAACACCATCTTTAGTTGTTCTTGGAGCACCATAAGATTTGTCAATAACAACATTTCTTCCTTTTGGTCCAAGAGTAACTTTTACAGTGTTGGCAAGTATATCAACTCCCTTTAACATTGATGCTCTAGCATCTGAATCAAATTTTACTATTTTAGCCATTCTAAACTCTCCTTATTATTTATTTACCTGTTGCAATACCCATAATGTCAGACTCTTTCATTATGCTGTACTCTTTACCATCAATTTTAACTTCTGTTCCTGACCACTTACCGAATAAAACTTTGTCTCCTACTTTAACATCCATAGGTATTAGTTTTCCATCCTCAGTTTTTGCACCTCCGCCAACAGCAACAACTTTACCTTCTTGAGGTTTTTCTTGAGCTGTATCTGGAATAATTATGCCACCAGCAGTTTTTTCGCTGCTATCTAAAACTTCTATTAAAACACGGTCATGTAACGGTTTAAACTTCATACGAATTCTCCTTTAAATTAGCAGTCATATAGAGACATATTTAATAATTTTCAAGATCTTGAATAAAAATTATGGTCTAAAAAACCCAAGAATAAAGCATATTTTTAAGCTATACCTCAAGTATGCCCCAAAACTTAGATAAAGATGGATTAAGATCTAAAATAAACAGTTACGAATTATTTTTTATTGACATATGGGGAGTGATCCATAATGGCTTACAAATTTTTGAGGATTCTATTGAAGTATTAGAAAATTTAAAAAAAAATAATAAAGAGTTTGTATTACTTACTAATGCGCCAAGACCAAATTCCACAGTTATTAATTTTTTGAAAAAAATGGGGCTCAAAAAATTTTATGAAGATGTATATACCTCAGGAGAAGCTTCACTAAAATATTTAATGGAAAATTTTCTAAATGCAAAATTTTATCACATTGGACCACCAAGAGATTTTGACTTATTTAAAAGATTTGAACAAAATAAAGTTAGCAATATTAATCAAGCTGATTATTTTATTTGTACAGGGTTATTTGAAGATCATGAAACAAAACTAGAATATTATAAAGATTTACTTGAGAAATTTTCAAATAAAAAATTTGTTTGTACCAATCCAGACCTAATTGTAGATAGAGGAGATGTTAGAGAGTTTTGCGCTGGATCAGTTGCAAAAATATTTGAAGAAATTGGTGGGAAAGTAATTTACTTTGGAAAACCTTATCCTCCAGTTTACAATTTATCTGCTAACATACATGGTAAAAATGTTTTATGTATCGGAGATAATATGAACACAGATATAAAAGGAGCTAATATTCAAAATTTTGACAATTTGTTAATAACGAGTGGTATACATAAAAAAGAATTAAGTAGTTTAAATATTGATAAATTAGAAAAAAAATATGGAGTGAGTGTGAATTACACCCAAACAAAATTAAAATGGTGAACAAAATTAAAATCTACAAAAATTTCAAGATCTTAAGAAAACATCAAAATGCCATGATATTGATTGGTAATTTTGATGGGTTACACTTAGGCCATCAAAGGTTATTCAAAGAAGCAAAAAAATATAAAAAAAAATATAATTCAAAAATTGGAGTAGTGACTTTTGATCCAATACCTAAAATGTATTTTAATAAAAGTATTACCAATTATCGACTTTCAAATCTTAATCAAAAAAGCAAATATTTTAGTGATTATAACGTAGATTTTTTAATAAATAAAAAATTTGACAAAAAATTCTCTAAAATATCTTGTCATAATTTTATTAAAAATATTTTATGTAAAAAGTTAAGTGCAGACTATATCTTCGTTAGTAATAACTTTAGATTTGGTAACAGAAGAGAGGGAGACGTAGATTTATTAAAAAGATATCAAGAAAAATATAATTATAAATTAATTAATCCAAAACCGTTATATAAAAAAAATAAAATTATTTCTTCAACATTAATAAGAAAATTAATTGAAAATGGTAGTTTAAAAATTGCAAATCAACTTTTATCTAGAGATTGGTCAATAGAAGGTGTTGTTGAAAAGGGCAGAATGATGGGAAGAAAAATTGGCTTTCCAACATGCAACATTAATATAAAAAATTATGTAATACCAAAGGTAGGAGTTTATGCAGTTGATGTTTATATTGAAAAAAACAGAAAAAGGATCAAAGGAATAGCAAATATCGGTTATAGACCTACTTTTAATCAAAAAAAATTATTATTAGAGGTAAATCTATTTAAATTTTCTGGAAATCTTTATAATAAAAATCTAACTATTAATTTTACAAAATTTATTAGAGGAGAAACTAAATTTAAAAATATTGATGCTTTAAAAAAACAGATAAAGAAAGATATTAAAGTTGCTAAAAGATAAAATATCATGAGCAAGGAACATATAAATCTACCTAAAACAAAATTCTCAATGAAGGCAAATTTGCCAAACAAGGAGCCAAATTACATTGAATTTTGGAAAAAAATTGACCTGTACAATTTGTTAAGAAAAAAAAGTAAAGGGCAAGAAAAATTTGTGCTCCATGATGGGCCTCCTTATGCAAATGGAAATATTCATATGGGTACCGCTTTGAATAAAATTTTAAAAGATATAATTACAAAATTTCATCAAATGGATGGAAAGGATTCAGTTTATGTTCCTGGTTGGGATTGCCACGGTTTGCCTATTGAGTGGAAAATTGAAGAACAATACAAAAAGAATAAAAAAAATAAAAATGATGTTCCAATTATTGAATTCAGAAAAGAATGTAGGGAATTTGCAAATAAATGGATAGACGTCCATAAGGGAGAATTTACAAGACTTGGGGTAATTGGTGATTGGGAAAATTACTATTCAACAATGTCATTTGATGCGGAAGCTCAAATAGTTAGAGAACTTGGAAAATTTCTTAAAGAAGGAAGTCTTTATAGAGGTTACAAGCCTGTTCTTTGGTCAACTGTTGAAAAAACAGCTTTAGCTGATGCTGAAGTTGAATACATGGATCATGTTTCAGATACAATTTATGCAGCCTTCAAAGTGAAAGTTTCAAATTTAGATATTATTAAAGGTGCTGATGTAATAATTTGGACCACAACTCCATGGACTATTCCTGCAAATAAAGCTTTAGCTTACAATGCTGGTCTAAAATATGTTTTGCTTGAAATAAATGATAACAAAAATTTTGTCGATAGAAAAATAGTAATCGCAAAAGATTTACTAGAACCTTTTAAAAAAGATACATCTATAGAAAATATAAAAGTTTTAAACGAATTTTTAGGAAAAGATTTAAAAGCAACGGTTTGCAGTCATCCATTTTCTAAAATTGGATATGATTATGATATCCCAATGCTTGAGGCTAATTTTGTTACTACTGAGCAAGGTACAGGCATAGTCCACTGCGCTCCAAGTCATGGACCTGATGATTTTAATCTTTGTTTAAATAATAATATTAAAGCAATTGAAACAGTTGATGGTGATGGAAAATATACAAATGAAATTAAACTTTTTGAAGGTTTACATATTTTTAAGGCCAATAATTTAATTATTGAAAAATTAGATGAACAAAAAAATTTAGTAACAAACGGAAAACTTACCCACTCTTATCCTCATTCTTGGAGATCAAAAGCTCCACTAGTTCACAGAGCAACTCCACAATGGTTTATTTCCATGGAAAGTCATGGGTTAAGAGATAAAGCTTTAAAAGCTATCGATAATACAGATTTTTATCCTTCCAAAGGAAAAGAAAGAATAAAATCAATGATTGAAACTAGACCTGATTGGTGTGTATCAAGACAGAGAGTTTGGGGTGTGCCGCTACCGATTTTTATTTCAAAAAAAACAGGTAATGTTTTAGTTGATGATGAAGTTTTTGAAAATATTGCAAAAATTTATGAAAAAGAGGGTTCTGATTGTTGGTTTAATGAAGATTACCAGGTCTTTCTTGGAGATAAATATAAAGCGGAAGATTATGAAAAATTATCAGATATAGTTGAAGTTTGGTTTGACAGTGGATCCACTCATTCGTTTGTCTTAGAAAAAAGAGATGATCTTAAATGGCCAGCATCTATGTATTTAGAGGGTTCAGATCAACATAGAGGTTGGTTTCACTCCTCATTGCTAGAGTCATGTGGAACCAGAGGTGTTGCTCCATTTGAAAGCATTCTTTCGCATGGTTTTGTCGTAGATGGAAAAGGTCTAAAAATGTCAAAATCAACAGGTAACGTAATTGCTCCGCAAGATATACTTAAAAAATATGGAGCTGATATATTAAGAATTTGGGTAGCATCTTCAAATTATGCTGAGGATCTTAGAATAGACTATTCAATTTTAGATCAACATGCAGAGTCGTATAGAAAAATTAGAAATACGTTTAGATATCTTTTAGGAAATATACAAGATCAATATGAAAATCTTGACTTTGAAAAAGTTAATTTTGAAAACTTTAACTCACTTGAAAAATTTATGCTTCATAGAATTTATACAATAAATGAGAATTTTAAAAATAATTTTAAAGTTTATAACTTTCACAACCTATACAAAGAATTACTAAATTTTTGTACAGTAGAGCTTTCAGCCTTTTATTTTGATATTAGGAAAGACACTTTATATTGTGAGGCATTAAATTCTGATAAAAGAAAGAACTGCATAACTCTTTTAAATATTATTTTACAATGTCTCCTTAAATGGTTTGCTCCAATATTATCTTTTACAACTGAAGAAATTTATCAATTGGTTAAAAAAGAAGAAGATACACAAAGTATACATTTGCAAAATTTTGTTTCCGTCCCAAATTTTTGGAATAATGAAGAAATAAGCTCAGATTGGGAATATGTAAAAAAAATTAGAGATGTGGCAAATATTTCAATTGAGAACATGAGAGCTGAAAAATCAATTGGTTCAAGTTTAGAGGCAATGATTGAAATAAAGTTAAATAAAGAATTTTACGATAAGGCAAAAAATATCAATTTTTCTGAAATTTGTATAACCTCATCTGCATCTGTAATTAAAGATGAAAATTTAAAAAATAGTATTGACGTAGTTGCAAAAAAGGCACAAGGAAATAAATGTCCTATTTGTTGGAAAATTTTTGAAACGAGTTGTGAAAGACCAAATTGTGGACTTTTAAATACAAATGGGAAATGAAAAATTAAATAAACTTCTTATAGGTTTTATATTTTTAGTGGTTTGTTTTGCTTTAGATAGATTTTCAAAAATCTATATTTTAAATATTTTAAATAACGAAGGACAAGTTGATTTTTATATAAATCAATACTTAAATATTTATTTGGTTTGGAATACAGGTATTGGATTTGGCTTATTTTCATCAGAGGACAATCTCTTCTATAATTTATTTACTGCAATTATTATTATTATAAACATCGCAATACTGTATTTTGCTTATATAGAAACAAAAATTAAATCTTTTTTTTTAATGATCATATTAGGAGGTTCTTTAGGAAACTTATTTGACCGAGTTTATTACAGAGCTGTTCCAGACTTTATAGATTTAAATTATGCTGGATATCATTGGTTTATTTTTAATGTTGCTGATATATTTATAACAATTGGAATTATATGTCTTATTTTCTCCGAATTTATATTTTATAAACAAAAAAATTATGAGAAATAAATTTAGCTTAATTTTATCAATATTCTTAGTGCCTCTATTGGCTAACTGTGGAGGAGTAAAAGAAGCTTTGGAAGGTCAGAAAAGATCAGATCAAAGCGATGAATTTTTGGTTAAAAAAAAGAATCCTCTTCAAATGCCACCAGACATGAACAGATTACCCAAACCTGGAGATGACTTAGAGATAAAAAAATCTGATAATTCTGAGGATGTAAAAGAATTACTTAAAATTAAAGAAAATAATTCTTCAAAGCAGAGTAGTGATGACTCAAATTTATTAAATGAAATGTTGAAGAAAATTGAATAATTAATGAGAACAAAAAATATTAATTATGAAAATTTTAATTATAAATTAAATAAAGCTCAGCAAAAGAAAATTGTTAGCAGTCTAAACCTTAACAAGCTAATTTTAAAATATCCTTTATTAAAATCACTTTGTTCAAATTATAAATACGATGTCACCAAAAACAATTTAAAAAAACTTAAAAAATATAAAAGTTATAATTTAATTGGTATGGGAGGTTCTATTTTAGGAGCTCAAGCTATTTATGATTTTTTAAATAACAAAATAAAAAAAAAATTTACGTTTTATGATAATTTACAAAGTAATAAAAATTTCAGTAATAACGGCAAAAAATTAAATATCATAATTTCAAAATCAGGAAACACTCTAGAAACATTTGCAAATTTTAATTTAATTTTAAGCCGTCAAAAAAGAAATGATAACCTGATAATTACTGAGAACAAAATTAGTATTTTAAATAAATTAGCAAGTAAATTAAAAGCTGATGTTATCGAACATAAAAATTATATTGGTGGAAGATACTCAGTGCTTTCCGAAGTAGGCATGATCCCAGCTGAACTGATGGGACTGAAAGAGAAAAAATTTAAAAGATTCAATTATCTCATAAAAAATAAGTTTTTTATAAAATTTTTAGTAAATAATGTTTTGTGTATTTATAAAAATATTAAACAAGGTAAAAGAAATTCTGTTATTTTAAATTATGATGAGAGTTCAAATAATTTTTTAGAATGGTACAAACAATTAACAGCTGAAAGCTTGGGCAAAAGTAATAAAGGTTTATTTCCAATAATATCGACAATGCCTAAAGATAATCATAGTCTTTTGCAGCTCTATTTAGATGGATATAAAGATAATTTTTTTACCTTTTTTAGCACAATAAATCTCAAATCTTTTAATTTTAGCAACTCCTATCTAATTGATAGTTTTAAGAACTTAAAAAATAAAAATATTGATAATGTTATTAATACTCAAAAAAAAGCTACTCAAAATATTTTTAAACGCAAAAAAATACCTTTTAGATGTTTTGATTTATTAGTCAAAAATGAAGAAACTATGGGTGAGTTATTTTGTTTTTTTATATTAGAAACTTTACTCTTAGGTAAACTTCTCAAAGTAAATCCATTAGATCAGCCATCTGTTGAATTGATTAAAAAAGAAACGAAAAAGATCTTAAAATAATATTTTTCCAAAAATTATCTTTGAAATACCATATGATTGTTCTCTAAAAATTTTAAATTCTTTAATGAATTCATCCTTGTATTTCTTGTTTCTGTGAATGATGATCGATGTATTTGATTGAGCTAATTTAAAATTTTTTATTTTTTCCAATAATTTATTTATGTTTCTATCCTTAAATGGTGGGTCTAAATAAATTAAATCGATTTTTTCATCATTTACATCTTCATTTGAGATTTCATATACATTTTTTTCAATAATTACCGAATTTAGATTAATTTTTAAATCATCTAAATTTTTTTTTAAAATTTTTAAAGATGGCTTATAATTTTCAATAAAATAAACTTTTTTAACCCCTCTAGATAAACATTCAATGCCAAATGATCCTGAACCGGAGAATAAATCTAAAACGACTCCTTTTTTAAAATCTATTTTTTGATTTTTAGAGTGCTCAAGGATATTAAATATAGATTCTCTTACCATATCCCTTAATGGTCTTGTTTTCTTATCAGTAGGATTTTGAATTATTTTACCTTTAAGATTTCCACTTATTACTCTCATTCATTTATTACTTTATGGCCAATATCAGATCTATAAAAACCATCTTTCCAATTTAGTTTTTCTATTCTTCTTATAATTTCTTCTCTACTGGATAAGAAATTATTTGAAATATTTACAAAATTAATCACTCGGCCACCAACTGCTAAAATTTTATCTCCATCTTTTTTTGTACCAGCATGAAAAACAAAGTTATTACCTGTTGATTTAAATTCATTTAAATTGTTAATCTCAATATTTTTATTATATTTTTCTGGATACCCTTTAGAGCATAATGCAATGCACATACTTTTTTTAGTTTTCCACTTTATGTCTTGTTTTTTTAGGCTTGAATTGCAGCATGAATCTATAATTTCAACTAAATCACTATCTACTAAAGGCAAAATAGTTTGACACTCTGGATCTCCCATTCTTACGTTGTATTCGATAAGAAAAGGTTCATTATTTTTTATCATTAATCCTGCATATAAAAAACCTACATATTTTTCATTCATTTCTTTTATAGCTTTTAATGTAGGTTCAATTATTTTTTTTAAAATTTTGTCTTCTAAATCTTTATTAATTAAGCTTGAGGGTGAATAGGCTCCCATTCCACCTGTATTTTTACCAGTATCACCTTCACCCACTCTTTTGTGATCTTGAGCTGTATTAAAAGTCTTATAACTAATTCCATCCGAAATAATGAAAAAACTCATTTCGTCACCTTCTAAAAATTCCTCGATTAAAAGTTGTTCTGTTTTACCAAATTTACCATCAAAAATTTCAGTGACAGCATTTTTTGCATCATCTATTTCTTTACAAATATAAACACCTTTTCCTGCAGCTAATACATCTGCTTTTATAACAAGTGGAAAAGTAGATGATGATAAAAATTCAAATGCCTTTTCTTTTGTATTACAAATTTTAAATTTAGCTGTAGGAATATTATATTTTTCACAGATTTTTTTTGTAAATATTTTTGATCCCTCTAATTGAGCGACAGCTTTATTAGGTCCAAATACTTTTATTTTTTTTTTTATGAGAAAATCAACTATTCCCTTAACCAAAGGTTTTTCAGGACCTATAATAACTAATTCAATTTTTTCTTTGTTAAAAAAATTATATAAATCCTCAAAATTATTTGGATCTAAATCAATATTCTTAGATATTTCAGCTGTGCCTGCATTCCCGGGAATGCTATATAATTTAATTAATTTTTTAGATTTAGTTAATTGATAAGCTAATGCGTGTTCTCTACCGCCACTTCCAATAATTGCAATTTTCATCTAGTAAATATATATCTTAAATATGTTAAATAAGTTAGCTAAATTAAAATACTTAGCAAACAATTTTGAAATTATAGAGGATGGTGACCATGTTATTTGTGCTGTATCACAAAAAAAAATACCACTTGAAAATCTTGCCTATTGGAATGTTGAAGAGCAAGAAGCATATTTTTCTTACATAGAAGCTTCGATAAAAAGAGATACACTAACTAAAAGATAATTATTTTTTCCACCTATCATGTGTCCAAATCCACTGATCTATATTTTTTAAAATCATTTTCTCAAGAATTTTGTTTAAATGATCTGTAATTTCTTTGATTGATTTATTATTTCCAATTTTAATCGGTGAGGAAACAAACATCTTAAAATAATATTTTCTTTCTCTTTCTATATATATTGGAACTAACTCACATTTATATTTTTTAACTAATTGAGCGGGAATAGTTGTTGTAGTAGCTGGTTTGCCAAAAAAATTAGTTTTTATTCCTTCCCTAACTCTTTGATCAATCATTAAAGCAACCGACCTACCTTTTTTCAAATTTTCAATTATTTGTCTTGTACCAGATCTTCCTTTTTTAATTTGATTTTTACATATAAATTCTTTTCGTATTTCTTCCATTGTGTTGTTAAGAAATATATTGTTTAAAGGTCTATAAATAGTGCACAATTCTATTCCTGCCTTTTCTATTTGAAGTGCCATCAATTCAAAGTTATTGAAGTGTCCCGAAACAAATACGGCTCTTTTCTTATCCCTTTTAATTTTATTTAAGATTTCAAGGCCTTCGATTTCAATAAAATTATTTAATTTGTTATTTCTAAATTCCTTAAGAAAAGGATATTCTGCAAGTATTCTTCCATAATTACCATAAACTTTATTTACAAGTTTATTGTACGTTGTCTTATTAACCACCCCTGATTGTTCTAAATTTTTATTTACTAATTTTCTTGA